>JAJTGY010000022.1 GCA_021298015.1 Flammeovirgaceae bacterium | reverse complement strand
GGGGCGTGGAGTTTCCCACATTCCAACAGGATGAAAGTTCATCGTGGAATTCTTTAATTTTGGATGCTACTAAGTAAGGGGAGCTTTCACATGGCTTAGGGGTTTAAAACCAGCTAAGCACAGACCATTTTGCATCAAATCCCAGTCGCTGGGGGGACAAAGAATTCCCGAAATCCGGCCTACCAGGGGGCAAACCAAGCCCGAACAAGTGACCTAAAACCACGCTAAAGGGTGAGTCAAACCAATTCCGGAATAGGTGGGTCAAACCATTTCCGAAACGGTGGGTCAAACGTTTCCGAAATATTCACAAAAACAAAACCTTATTCGCTAAAATTCGTTAGCTGATGGGTAATAGTTAACAATCAAAAAAATAAGTCATGAAAAAATCAATTTATTCGATCGTACTACTTTGTGCTTTTATGGGTTCTGTAAATGCACAACAAAAAGAAGACAACAACAAAAAAGAAAGTGTTAATGCCAAGTCAGCGGATTTTTCAATCAACAAATCTTCGACTGATTTTGAGATAAAACGAATTACTGAAATTTTAGAAAAGCAATATGAAATTCAATTAAAAACATCCAAAATAAAACGGAATTCGAATAACGAGATTACCGCTATAAAAATAGATTACAAGTTTAAGGGTGGCAATGAAGTAAGCATCTTTACAACAGGAGATGAGCCAATTGATGAAATATTAATTAGTAAAGATGAGGGAACTATTGCGTTTCATACAGAAACTGCCACTCAGAAGAGTGCAAAAGCAACAAGCACAGTAATCAGCTTTTAATTTGGAAGATACAAAAAACCATTGCCCATAGAAACCTGGGCGAAGATTAATTTTCTAAGTTTGTTTTGAAACGCCCCTAGTTAACAAACTATAATTGAAAATCTGGCAGAGCCCACGTTATGCCAGGATATTCCTGACCTACATTGCCCTACTGGCGCTCGTCATGTCAGGGCTCGGAATCTTTGGCGCAATTGCAACGCAATTCTCCGCCTTGAACGAGATTTCATTCGGTATTATCTCCCTCGGTATTGGTTTTGTTGGTGTGCTCAAAAGCGGTATTGAGATGGCCGAGCATCATCAAAAGACGAGCGAATAGGCTGCTTAACTTAACCCTTTGCCAAACACGGATGTATCAGCGCCAACCGCCTCCCAGAGCCTTATAAAGATCAACATAGGCATATAAGAACTCTTTGTTTGCCTCCGCGTACTGGATCTCGGCCTCCAATACATTTCTGCGTACCATCAACACCTCCAGATAATTGGCATAGCCGGTGAGAAACAAGTCATTGGCAATAACCGTGGCTGTCTTCAATTCCGCCACTTCCTGCTGCTTGAAGTCACCCACCCGCTGGTACCCCATCATCCGATTGTAGAACGAACTTACCTCGCTTGCGCCCTGCAACACTGTTTGCTGGTAATTGTAAAATGCCTGCTTCCTTTCTGCCGCTTGCATCCAGTATTCATTGCGGATGGCATTCCGGTTGAACAACGGTGCGGTAATTGAACCGGTTGCCGTGTAGGCCAACGATGCCGGATTAATGAAAAAGGACGGATTAAATCCATTTAACGCCACGAACCCCGAAAGATTCAATCCGGGATAAAATGAGGCCCGAGCCGCCTTCAACTGAGCTTCATTCGCCCGCAATTGCTGCTCGGCCTGCCGTATGTCGGGCCTGTTTTGAATGAGTTGGGCCGGCAGGCTTGTGGTTACCACCTCTAACTGGCTGGCAATGACTAACGTATCGGCACGGAGTATGCGTTGAGGAAAACGGCCGAGCAGAAAATTCAACTGGTTTTCGGTGGCTGTGGCCATTTGCACCAGCTCCGCTTCAATGGCTTTGGTTTGCAGCAGTTGAACTTGAAATTGTTTCACGGCTAACTCGTTTATCTGGCCGCTTTGCTTTTGAATGCTTACGATGTCAAGAGCTTGCTGTTGAAGTTCCTGGTTTTGGCGAACAATCTTGATCTCGTTATCAAGTGCAAGCAACTCGTAGTACAACCGGGCCACACCCGCCACCACATTGGTTTGCACGTGTTGGCGGCCAAACTGCGAGGACAAATAACGGGCTTGTGCTGCGCGCTTCCGGTTGCGCAGCTTCCCGGCAAAGCCGGCCTCCCAACTCGTTTCCAGCCCGAGGAAGAGATCAGGCACCGGCCCCGGAATCCGTTGCTCTTCGGTAATGTTATTCGATAAATTGGTGTCAAAGTTACCCACACCATCCACGGTATAGTCGCCAAAGCGCGTGGTACCCAGCCCTGCTCTGGCGTTAACGGTCGGGAAAAACAACTGGCGGCTATACCTGAAACCCGCCTGCGCCTGATAGATCCGCTGCACCGCAACCTTGAGGTCGAGGTTGGTACGGATAGCCGTGTCAATGAGTGCCACCAGGTATTGATCCTTAAAAAAATCCCGCCAGGCCGGAAGGTCCTGATCTGTTTGAACCGAATCAGGTATGTAGGCGAACGACTTGCTGGTGCGAAGCTGGTCGGTACCGCTCAAACCCTGTGGCAACCGACAGGACGACAAAAGAGTTAACCCGATTATGCACGCAAAAGCAGGCCGGAACAAAATACTCGTAGATTTCATATTACTCCAGTTCTGACAGTGGCTTCTCTTCCCGGTTGGTTTCAATGATGTTGCCGGAAGCAATTTTCTCCTTAATGGTGGCAAACAAAAAGTACAGGCCGGGTATCACGATGATTCCAAAAACAGTACCGACCAGCATACCCCCGGCCGCGGACGTCCCAATCGATCGGTTGCCAAGCTGACCAGGGCCCGATGCAATGACGAGCGGAATCAACCCTGCGATAAAAGCAAATGAAGTCATGATAATCGGGCGAAAGCGCGCGGCCGCGCCCTCGATGGTGGCATCCAGTATGCTTGCCCCTTGCTTATACTTGAGTATCGCAAACTCCACAATCAGGATCGCATTCTTACCCAACAGCCCCACCAGCATGATAAGCGAAACCTGTGCATAGATGTTGTTCTCCAAACCGAGGACCTTGAGGAAGAAAAACGCCCCGAATATTCCGGTGGGCAACGATAGAATAACCGGCATGGGCAATAGAAAACTTTCATATTGCGCTGCCAACAATAGATACACAAACACCAGACAGATTATAAAAATGAAAACCGCCTGGTTGCCCGACAATATTTCTTCGCGGGTAATGCCTGACCACTCGTACGTAAATCCGCGCGGCAGCTTTTTGGCAATCTCCTCTACTGCGCGAATGGCCTCCCCACTGCTGTACCCGGCAGCAGCAGAACCGTTGATCATGATCGCATTAAACATGTTGTACCGGGTAATCTGCTCCGCACCAAACACGCGCTCCATGCGTATGAACATACCGTACTGCACCATTTCACCCCGGTTGTTTTTAACGTAGAGCTTTAAAATATCTTCGGGTTTCTCCCGATACTCAGGCCCTGCCTGCACCATCACCTTGTACATCTGTCCAAAGCGAACAAAATTGCTGGCATAGTAGCTGCCCACCAGCGTTTGCAGGGCATCCATAGCCGTGGCCACACTCACATCCTTCTTGGCGGCCATTTGGTAATCCACGTGAATCAGGTATTGTGGAAAGCTGGGATCAAAACTGGTAAATGCATTGTCGATCTCGGGTCGCTTCTTCATGTCTTCGATAACCTTAGTAGCCACGTCATCCAGTTGGTTGAGATTTCCACTACCGGTTTTATCAATTAATCGAAACTCGAAACCACTCGTGTTACCGAAGCCGGGCACGGTTGATGGGGGGAAGAATTCAATGACGGCATCATCAATTACGCGAGTCTGCTTCTCCAGCACCTCAATCAGCTCATTAACGGACTCCTCGCGCTCATCCCACGGTTTGAGGTTGATCATAGCCATGCCAAATGATGCCCCGGCCGACTCGGTGATCAGGCTGTAGCCGCCAAGCGTAGAAATATTTTCCACTGCCGGCAGTTGCCTGGCAATGGTGTTGATTTGATCCAGCACCTTTCCGGTACGCTCAACCGTTGAACCGGGTGGTGTGGTTACGTTAACGTAAATGACACCCTGATCTTCGGTTGGGATAAAACCTGTCGGCAACACCTGGCTAATGCCCCAAACCGCGGCAGCAAAAACCAGGGTGAAGCCAATCGTCAAACGCTTGTTGGACGAGTATCGTCTCACCAGGCCTTTGTAGGCGCTCTCCAAACGGTCGTAACCTCTGTTGAAGGAATTGAAAAATCGCTGTAAAAAAGGGTGAAAACTCCCATGCGTTGGTTTCAGAATGATCGCGCAAAGGGCCGGGGTAAGCGTAAGGGCGTTGATACCGGAGATAAAAATGGCAATCGCAAGCGTGATCGAAAACTGCCGGTAAAAAACCCCTACTGGGCCGGACAAAAACGCCACCGGAATAAATACTGCGGACATGACCAATGTAATCGCAATAACAGCCCCGGCAATCTCATGCATGGACTTGATGGTGGCTTCCATAGGTGGAAGTTGTTCCTCATTCATTTTGGCATGAATGGCCTCAACCACTACAATCGCATTGTCCACCACAATACCAATGGCCAACACAAGGGCAAAAAGCGTGAGCAAGTTGATCGAAAAGCCGAGTACCTGCATGAAGGCAAACGTACCGATGATGGCCACGGGCACGGCAAGGGCGGGAATCAAGGTTGAGCGAAAATCCTGCAGAAAGATGAAGACCACCAGGGACACCAGAATAAAAGCCTCAATCAGGGTTTTGACGACCTCGCTGATTGACGCATCAAGAAAGCGGGAAACATCGTAGGCATAACTGAACTTCATTTTCGGAGGAAAGGCCGAAGCCTCCAGTTCCTGCATTCTTCTTTTTACATTGGCAATCACCTCACTGGCATTAGAGCCGGGGCGCTGCTTAATCATAATTGAGGCCGAGGGCTGACCATCCGTCTTCGAGTCCATGTGATAACTAAATGATCCAAACTCGACATCGGCTACATCGCTGAGCTTGAGCAGTGATCCATCACTGTTTGATTTGATGATGATATTCTCATACTGCTCTACATCTATGAACTTACCGGTATACTTGAGCACGTACTGCAGCGACTGTGCCTGCTTGTCCGAGCTCTCGCCTGTCTTGCCCGGTGCCGCTTCCACATTTTGACCGCGAATGGCCGCAATCACTTCATCCGTTGAAACGCGGTAAGCGGCTAACTTCTCCGGCTGCAACCACACGCGCATGGAGTAATCCCGCGAGCCCATGATCTCCGCATAACCCACGCCATCAATGCGCTTGAGCTCAGGCAGTACGTTGATATCTGCGAAATTGTAAACGAACTTCTCATCAGCGGCCTCATCTTCGCTAAACAAATTCAAGTAGAGAAGCATGCTGTTAACCTCTTTTTCGGTTTGAACACCAGCTTTGATTACCTCCTCGGGCAATTCATCCAGCACCGTGCTAACGCGGTTTTGCACGTTAACAGCCGCTACATCCGGATCCGTGCCTACCCGAAAGAACACGGTGATAATCGTTGTACCATTATTACTGGAAACGGACGACATGTACATCATACCCGGCACTCCATTGATAGCGCGTTCAATGGGTGTGGCTACGGCCTTAGCACAAACCTCAGCATTGGCACCGGTATACTTCGCGGTAACCGTCACCGATGGCGGCACAATTTCGGGAAACTGGGTAACCGGCAACGAAAACAAAGCCAATAAACCCAGCAGGGTGATCATAATCGAGATCACCAACGACAAAATCGGGCGTTGAATGAAGGTATTGAGCATGGAATTATGGTGTTAGTCGATTGTCCTTCAGCAGTTGCTCCTGTGTAACCAACTTCGGCACTATCACCATGCCCTCGCGAATATTTTGTATGCCTTCGTAAACGATCTGATCACTCTCGTTCAAACCCTTGCCCACCAGGTAATAATCACCCACCCGGGCAACGGGTGTAAAGCTTTTCATGGTCACCGTCTGATTGTCATGCAGCAGGAAGACATAATTCTTATCCTGAATTTCTACTGCCGACTTCTGCGGTATCAGCAGCGCATTAGCGCGTACATCTTGCAACAAGATCTTACCGGTAGAGCCGTGCTTGAGTAAATGCTGAGGATTCCGAAACCGGGCTCGCAACGCAATAGCACCCGTCCCCTCTTCAAACTCACTCTCCATCGTTTCGATTCGACCCTTCAAGGGGTACGGATATCCATCGGCCAGGATTAGTTCGACATTTGAGAGAAAAGAAGAATCGGTTCCCCGCTTGCGCCTGAAGTTCTCCAGGTACTCCACCTCCGAAACATGAAAGTACGCGTTAACGGTTTCAATATCCGACAGCGTGGTGAGCAACGTACCTTCCGAAATGAGGCTGCCCACTTTGAACGGGATTCGGTCAATAACACCATTAAACGGAGAGCGAATGCTGGTATTCGCCAATTTGATGGCAGCTGCCGTCTCCTCTGCCCTGGCCTGCTCGATTCTCGACCTGGCAATTTCAAGTTTTGCATCCGCCAGGTCTAACTCCGTTTTCGTTACCACGTTTCGGTTAACCAGTAACTTCACACGCTCCAGTTCTACCGTTGCCGATTTCGCTTCAGCCTCCGCAGCAATCAGGTTCGCGCGTGCCCGGCTCAGTTCAGCTTTGTATTCGGCATCATTGATTTTAAAAAGGAGTTGGCCTTTTCGCACCTCTTTCCCCTCATCCACCAAAATTTCTTCGAGGTAGCCCTCCACGCGCGCCCGAATTTCCACGTTCTGCCGCGCCTGGATGTTGGCCACGTATTCCAGGGGGATATTGACATCCCGGCTAAATACTTTGACCACCGGGTATTCCTCGGGCTGGGGTAATTGGTCGGCATTCCGGTTTCCCTGACAGCCCACCAGGGCCGCCAGAGGTAAAGCCAGTGCCACAATAATCGGCAAAGAGCGTACTACACTTCGGACTGAAATCATTTGGAATCAAAAAATAGGGCCGCAAGTTGCATGCGGGCACCCAAAAAACAGCCTCAAAATGTGTTTGTTCAATTTACGGGTTTGAATTTTGCAGTCAATTGGTTTTATCGATAAACAATCGGGCGGGTTTACGTTGATGAAGGCCACGTGACTGACCAATCTCATTGTTTTTGCCGCAGGCTTACCGGTAGTTTCGTGCGCAAAGTATAATCTATGAAACCGCTTCTGTTTGTAATAGCACTATCGTGTATGGCGACCGGTACATTCGCTCAATCGATTCAATCGCCAAACGGCCGGCTTACTGTTACGTTTCAATTGACCCCAGCGGGCGAGCCTACCTACCAATTGACCATCGATGGCAAGCCGGTAGCCAAGCCGGGTAAACTGGGGCTATCCATTCAGAACTTACCCCCGCTGACTCGCGATTTCAAAATCGAAAAAAGCGATACATCAACCTCATCAACCGTATGGAAACCCGTGTACGGAGAGGTTCGGGAAATAAAAGACCAACACCGCGAACTGGCCGTGCATCTCCGCCACGTTTCCAACGTAAGCCTGATCCTGCGCTTCCGGTTTTTTAATGACGGATTGGGATTTCGCTACGAGATTCCCGCGCAGCCGAACCTGACCTACTTCATTGTAACTGATGAGCACACGGAATTCCGCCTGAACGGCAACCACAAAGCCTTTTGGATTCCCGGTGACTATGACACCAACGAATATCCGTACTCAACTACGCTGCTTTCAGAAGTCGATGCCCTCACCGTGTCAAACCGCCACACCGAGATTGGTACACGTTCACCCATCGGAAAAAATTATGTGCAAACGCCACTGATGATGCATTCGGGCGATGGCTTGTACATCAACATTCATGAAGCCGCCCTGGTCGACTATTCCGCCATGCAACTTCAAGTCGATCAACAGAACTTTACGCTCACCAGCCATTTGGTTCCGGATGCCGTGGGAAACAAAGCCTATGTGCGCACACCGTTTAAAACACCTTGGCGCACGATTTTGGTCAGTAACAAGGCTGTTGATATTCTGAACTCGAAGACTATTCTCAACTTAAACGAACCATCGAAAATCACCGACACAGATTGGATCAAACCGCAAAAATTTGTTGGCGTTTGGTGGGAAATGCACATTGGCACCGCCACGTGGGATTATGCCGGCACGCAAGACATGTACAGCCCCGAGATTCTTTCCAACCTGAAACCGACCGGTAAGCATGGCGCCACCACAGCCAACACCAAGCGCTACATCGACTTTGCCGCCCGCCATGGTTTTGATGGCGTTTTAATCGAAGGCTGGAACACCGGCTGGGAAGATTGGTTTGGCAAATGGAAAGAAGATGTGTTTGACTTTGTTACGCCCTACCCTGACTTTGATGTAGCCGAGTTGAAGCGATATGCCGCTTCAAAAGATGTAAAGTTGATCATGCACCACGAGACTTCCGGATCGGTTACCAACTACGAGCGCAGAATGCAGGATGCCTACCGGTTCATGAAGGAAAATGGTTACGAAACCGTAAAAACAGGTTATGTCGGCCGCATCATACCCCGTGGCGAACACCACGATGGTCAATGGATGGTCAACCACTATAACCGGGTGGCGCAGGCATTGGCCGACCAAAAAATAATGTTAGATGCCCACGAGCCGGTCCGGCCTACAGGTTTACATCGCACCTACCCCAATTGGATGGCCTCGGAAGCGGCACGCGGCAATGAGTTTAACGCGTGGAGTGTGGGCAATCCGCCTGAGCACGAAACCATTCTTCCATTCACGCGATTACTCGGTGGCCCGATGGACTACACCCCCGGCATCTTTGAAATCAAAATGAGTGCGTACAAGCCGGGCACGGCCTTCCAGGTTCACACTACCCTGGCCAAACAACTGGCACTCTATGTAACGATCTATAGCCCTTTGCAGATGGTAGCCGATTTACCGGAAAACTATGAATCGCGGCCCGATGCCTTTCAATTCATCAAAGATGTTCCGGTTGACTGGGACGTTTCCCGGGTGTTGGCTGCCGAGCCGGGCGATTACATCATTACCGCGCGTAAGGGAAAAGGAGAAAACACCTGGTACGTGGGGGCTATTACGGACGAAGAAAAACGCGCTGTGCCCATCAACTTTGATTTTCTCGATCCCCGAAAAGATTACCTGGTGACGCTGTATGCCGATGCCCTGAACGCCCACTGGAAAGACAATCCGATGAACTATGCGATCCAGCAGTTTATCGTCACCAACAAGAGCATCATAAAAGTGACGCTGGCGGCCGGGGGTGGTGCCGCCCTGAAGATAAAACCAGCCACCGAAGAGGAGAAAAAACGGGTGAAACGGTATCGCGAACGGATTTAATTATTCGGTTACGTTTTCCTCGTGTCTCGGTTTACTCGAATCGCCAATTCGGTGGGTAACCCACATAACCAGAGTATGATTGTTTACAAACAGTTGATATCCCGTTTGCACGAAACGACTCATGTATCCGATTTGTAACTGCACGTTTGCCCGGCTGGCCCCGACCATCAGCGAGATACGATTCTGATCAAAGCTGTTAAATGTTACCTCCTTTCCAAAGTTCACCAGCAGTTCCTCATTCAGGCTGACAAAAGGCTTCCAGGCCGCCTGATCTGGGACGTTGATTGATTTACGGACGCTGATGAGGAGGCGAAGGCGGTTCACAAAGCTATAGCCATCCGATAATTCACCGTTACTGACGGTCTGGCGGAACCGGGCGTCATACCGGATGCGGTTACTCACCGAGAATCCATTGGGCAGGGGAAATGTGGCTTGAATCTGCGCCCAAGGCCTGTGCTCCTTTCGCTTCAGCGATTGATTCTCGGCCGATAGCGGCAGGAGCAAATAAGCATACCCGGCTGTAATCGATGCAGGCTGAAAATTTCGGGTGAGCCCCGTGCGCAGAACAAAAAAACCATGGGGCACTAAATGAGTGTCATTCCACCACGAGTAGCACGGTGACAAGCGCGTAGAAGTCATGTACCCCAACCAAAACTGGTTTTGATCCTGAACCAACTTTTGTGCCTGAATCTGCACAAAAAATTGAACGAAAATAGCAACTAGTGAAAACCGAAAAAAAGTCATGGATTATTTCGCATGCGTTGCAACAGGACGGCTGAATCGAGCACGCCTTGGTAGGATTGATAGTCGAAACCGTTCTCCAAAATGTACTCCGTTATTAAACGCCTGGCCTTGGCAACCAGGTCATCCCGCTTCCAGGGCTTCTCTATGTATTGATCGATCGCGGCCTGATTTATCGCGCGGATGGTATCCTGATGGGTGGCAAGACCCGTGAGCAATATCTTCCGCGTGTGTCTGAAACGGCCATCGAGATGCACACGGGTTAAAAACTCAACCCCCGTTTGGTTCGGCATGACATGATCCGAAACAATCAGTACCACATAACCACCCCGCTCTTCGGCTCGCTTCATAACGTCCCACGCCTCGGCAGCCGACTGACACTCCTCAATAATGAAGTCATCCTCAAACTCCCGGAGGTCGCTGGCAATCGCGCGCAGTACTTCGGGTTGATCTTCGACCAAAATAACAAACAGTTTTTCCATTGATCATGGTTTTGGCAATCGAACAGTAAAAGTGGCTTCACCCGGTTTGCTGGAGACTAGTACAGTACCTCGGTACCGGTCAACAATTCGTTTCACAATAGACAACCCCAAACCCAAACCAAAAGAAAGGCCGGTGACTTTCGTGGTGAAACTCGGTTCAAAAATCTTTTTCATCACGTCATCGCTGATTCCGGTGCCGTTGTCGGTGACCGCGACAAGATAGTGATGAGGTGTTTCGCTAATGTAAATATGGACTGTGGGCCTGGTTGGCTTGGCGAGGTTAATCGCTTCACATGCGTTCTTGATCAGGTTAATCCAAACCTGAACAAAATCTCCGGCATGTGCCGTTAAGGGCGCATCCGTTGTTCCGTCCACCGTCACCGAAATTCCCTGGGTTACCTTTTTGACCAGCGTAAGCGCCTCGTCAATCGTTTGCCGTAGCGTAATTGCTACCGGCTCAGCGGCAGGTGTTGACCCCAGGTCGCGAACCGAGCGCACCACGTGGGCCGCATGTCGGGCGGCAATTTTCATATCGCGTAGCACAATAGCCACATTAGTAATCGTTTCCATCGCTTCCAACTCGCTATCGCTCAACCTCAGCAATTCCTGCACTTCCGCATCATCCAGATTAATTCGTGCCAATTGCTTGGCCGCTTTCAACGGAAGATCAAACTTACCTTCGAGGTGGTCGCGCCTGGCCCGAATGGCGCGGGTATCCGACTCCCAACCCTGTTCCAGTGTCTTCCGGAAAATCGGCTGCCACTTTCGATCCTGGAGGTACGAATCCATGGTCTCGGTAAGCCGTTGAGTATTGCTTTCCAGGATGCCAACCGCGTTGTTAAGCTCGTGCGCCAGGCCCGCTGCTAATTGGCCGAGTGTGGCCATTTTCTCAGCCTCTGCTAGTTTCTTCATAGCCCGATGCCGCTCGGCATTGAGCTGCTGGGTAAGCAACTGGCGCGAGTAAATTTCGCTGATAAGTACCGGAAGAAAATCTAAGGCAAACTGATCGGGCGAAGTCGGCAGCTCATCGCGGTCAAGGTAGGCCACCCGGCTATCCTGATCCGCTACAATTGACATATAACTGAGGTGCTGATTGCTGAAAAAGCTGTAAACACCTACAAACATGTTTTCACGGCTGCGGAAGACTTCGAAGTTGTTTCCTTGCTCATCGCGCAAATATCCGGTGAAAGCGCCTTCCAGAATCAAGTAGAGGCGGTCGTTATACTCACCCTCGGTGAGCAGCATTTCTCCCTCCTTCACGCTCTGGAAACGTGCCGGATCAGCGAAGTATTTCCTCCTTACTTCTTCGAGATCCTCGGGCACTACGAGTCTTGATTTCATGAATGTTGTAAAAATTGCGTTGACACCAGAATCCAATTTAGCATCAGAATCAGCAACAATCCGATGAATCCCATGAGCAAACCGATTTTAATCAAATCGCGTGTCTGAATTACGCCCGTGGCGTGCGCCAGCGCATTCGGAGGCGTGCTTATCGGCAAGGACATGGCCAAAGAGATAGACAGTGAAGTGGCGAGGATAATATGGGCACTGCCCCCCACTTCTCCTAGGCCCGAAACAGAAGTACCGAGAGCGGCAACCAAAGGAAGCACCAGATTGGCGGTTGCCGTGTTTGACATGAAGTTTGCCATCAAAAGCCCCACAAGACAGGCACACACCAACACCACGCTGGCCGGAAAATCCTCAAAGGGAATCTGGTCTATGATCGTCACGGCAAGACCGCTTTGCTCCAGGGCAAGCCCCAGGGCAATGCCTCCCGAAACCAGCCAAAGCACATCCCAACTGATCAACTTCAAGTCTTCCTTATTCAATACCCCGGTGGCCAGAAAGATACCCACCGGTAACAATGCCACTACATAAGAATTCATGCCATGAAGAAAATCGGTAATCCACAACAGGATGGTTAACACGAACGTGATGTAGACAATCAGCGCTTTGGGCGATTTGGAAACTGAACTGGGCATTGACAACTCAACCGACTTGGCTTGAATGGTCCACAATTGTGTAATGGAGAACCAAGCGATCAGGAGCAAAACTAAAACCAGCGGGATGCCAAACGCCATCCACTTACCAAAGGCAATCGGCAGATCGACCATGAATTTCAGCGCAATGGCGTTTGGCGGGGTGCCAATCGGTGTGCCCATGCCACCAATGTTGGCCGCTACCGGAATTCCGATCACATAGGCAACGCGAGCCTTGTCCTCCTTGGCGAAGGCTCCTAACACCGGAACCAAAATTGACAACATCATGGCTGTGGTTGCCGTATTGCTCATAAACATCGAGAAGAAGGCCGTCATGCTCATCAGCCCCAACAACACTATTTTGGGGTTTCTCCCAAAACGCGGAAGCAATACCCCGGCAATGCTGGTATCAAGTCGGTATTTGGTAGCGGCAACCGCCAGAAAGAAGCCGCCTAAAAACAGCATGATCACCGGGGAAGCCAATGTAGCCATGATCTCTCGGTGGCTGATTTCACGTCCGTAATTGATCGCTTCGCTTCTCAGCCACATCAGGCTGCTATCCGAAATCAAAAGTAACTCCAGTACAATAATGAGCATAGAGGTGGCATAGATCGGAACGGGCTCCAAAATCCAAAACAGCGCGGCAAACAAAAAAAGCGCCACCACCCGTTGTTGAACCACGGTGAACGCATCAGGAAAGATGGATAACGGGAGAGACAGAACCAGTATCGGGATCATTAACGCCAATACGAGCCGAACTGATTTGCTGTCTGGCTTTCTCATTGCACTTCGGAAATAACTTTACGGCAAAGGTAAACACCCAACCGCAGCACAACCCCAATTGTGCTCACGCTTTTCCATGACTTTTATCAGCCGGTTCAGCAATAATGGCAAGCACAAACGTTTTCGTAAATTTGGGTTTTGAAAATGCTGAAAATCGATAGTCACACGCACATACTGCCGAAAAGGCTCCCCAATTGGAGCGAAAAGTTCGGCTACGGTGACTTCATTTACCTCCAACATCATAAAAAGGGCTTTGCCAAGATGATGCGGGGGAATCAATTCTTCCGCGAGATCAAAGAGAACTGTTGGAACCCGGAACTGCGGGTTGATGAATATCAGCAGTACAACACGCAGGTACAGGTTGTATGCACAATACCGGTGATGTTCGCGTACTGGGCCAAGCCGCTGAATGGCCTTGATGTGGCACGGTACCTCAACGACCACATCGCCCAATTGGCAGAAAAATACCCCAAACAATACGTTGGCCTTGGTACGCTGCCCATGCAAGACACCGAGTTGGCCGTAAAGGAACTTCAGCGATGCAAAAAAATCGGCCTCAAAGGGATTCAGATCGGGTCGAATATAAACAACGAGAATCTGAATGAAGATCGTTTCTTCCCCATTTTTGAAGCCTGCGAAAAACTGGACCTGGCTGTGTTAGTGCACCCTTGGGAAATGATGGGTGAAAAATACATGCAACGGTACTGGCTACCGTGGCTGGTCGGCATGCCGGCCGAAACCTCCCGGGCCATCTGCTCGATGATTTTCGGAGGGGTGTTTGAGCGGCTACCCAAACTCCGGGTCAACTTTGCACACGCAGGCGGTTCCTTTCTGCCTACCCTGGGGCGTATCGTTCACGGGTTTGAGTGCCGGCCGGATTTGGTGGCCATCGATAACCCGGTGGATCCGCGGCAATACCTTGGAAAGTTTTGGATCGACAGCGTAACGCACGACCCCGAACTACTTCGCTATGTGATGAAGATGATGGGAACAAATCGCATTACGTTGGGCAGCGATTACCCGTTTCCTCTTGGCGACCTGGAGATTGGCAAGTTTATTGAAGACATGGATCTGGACCAGGAAGCCAAAGCCGACATCTTCCACCGGGCCGCACTCGAATGGCTGGGGATGAAGAAAGAGGAGTTGACGAACAATTAAAAAGCATGAAGTGGATTTTAACGGTGGGGTTGGTGGTCTGGTGGGCAAACACAAATGCCCAGGATGATCAGCGCGAAAAAGTGCGTCAGGCACAGGAGCAACGGGCGTTGGAGCAACAACGGACCAATCAACTCTGGCTGGATTCAGCAGCCCGGATCATGGAGCGAGGCGACTATGCACTGGCTGACAAGGAATTCCGCAACATGCTCGCTTCATTTAAGAGCGTGCCCTCCGAACTGGCCTTTTATTTCGGTAAGAACTCGTATTACATGGGGCAATACAAACAAAGTATCGACTGGCTCTCAAAATACATACAACTGAAAGGCGCATCCGGGTCGTTTTCAGCCGAAGCTGCTGACTTTTTGAAGAAATCGGAAACTGCGCTGGTAAGCGCCCGCAAGGAGCAAACCCGAAATGCCATTGAAGTCTTCAGCCGCGATTTTTTCATCGATTGCGGCCCCACAGGCAAGGTCATTTGTCCCGTGTGCGCGGGTACAACCGTAATCATCCGTAAAGGGTACCTTGGCCAAAACTCGTATAAAACCTGTGGCTACTGTCATCAACGCGGAACCTTAACCTGCGATGAATACAACAAATTGATACGAGGCCAACTGCAGCCAGAAAAGACACCGTAGCGATTTTGTACCTTTGCGCAGACATGAATTCCGTGCATTTCCTTGAGAGCATAAAATCAATTGTAGCAGGGGTAGAGCCTGGGGCAATGGTTTACTTGTTCGGATCGCGCGCATCCGGCTTTAGTAAACCAGAATCAGATTGGGATATTTTGATTCTTATTAACAGAGACAAAATTACACCCGAACTGGAGGCGAGAGTGAAAAATCCTCTCTATGACCTGGAGCTGGAGACAGGCCAGGTCATTAGTCCTCTTTTGTATACGCAGAAGGATTGGAATTTTCGCCAGCGGGCAACTCCGTTTTACGCCAGCGTAATGACAACGGGAAAACAGCTATGAACTCGCCCGAACGCAACGAGTATATCAAATACCGGATGGAAAGGGCTGTTGAGTCACTGGCTGAAGTACAGTTGTTGTTACATGGAGAGTTCTGGAACGCAGCTGTCAATCGTATGTATTACGCTTGTTTTTATGCTGTCGGTGCTCTTCTCATTAAACACGATATCCTCACGTCAAGTCACGCTGGTGCCCGGCAAAAATTTGGACAAATGTTTATTGCTACCGGGTTAGTTGACAAGGAACTCGGCAGACACTACTCAGACTTATTCGACAAACGCCAACGAGGTGATTATGCCGACTTTTTTGACATCGATGAAGAAATCGCAGTTCGGCTCCACAAACCTTCCATAGAATTAGTGGAAGCTATAAACAAACTCATTTTCATCTAAATGCTCCACAACCGCATAAACGGAAAAGAGTTAAAGGAACAACTCAGGGCCGACACCACACCCCGGGTAACCCTCTCCTTTTACAAGTACCACCACATCCAGGATCCGCCTGCTTTTCGGGACGAGCTGTACCTGAAGTGGAACGTATTGGACGTTCGCGGTAGAATTTATGTCGCCAGTGAGGGAATTAATGCCCAGCTCAGCGTACCCGCAGCTCACTTTGATGAGTTCAGGGCGATCATTTATGCGGTGCCGTTCCTCAACGGTATCCGGCTGAACAAGGCGGTGCAAGAGGGAAAATCCTTCTTCAAACTTAAAATTCTCGTGCGCAAGAAGATCGTGGCCGATGGACTCAACGATACTTCATTTGATGTCACCGATTGTGGAGTTCACGTTAGTGCAACGGAATTCAACCGATTGGCCGATGACACCAATACCATCATTGTTGACATGCGCAACCACTACGAGAGCGAAGTGGGGCACTTCAAAAACGCCATCACCCCGGATGTGGATACCTTTCGTGAGGAACTGCAGGTAGTTAAAGAAGAATTGGCGGATAAAAAGGACAAGAATATTCTGATGTACTGCACGGGCGGCATTCGTTGTGAGAAAGCCAGCGCCTGGATGAAGCACAACGGATTTCGGCACGTCTTTCAATTGGAAGGCGGCATCATCGAGTACGCCCGGCAGGTGAAAGAGCAGGGACTGGAAAACAAGTTCATCGGCAAAAACTTTGTTTTTGACGAGCGGCTGGGCGAACGAATTTCAAACGATATCATCAGTCAGTGCCACCAATGTGGAAAGCCGTGTGACAACCACACCAATTGCCAAAACGATGGCTGTCACCTGTTGTTCATCCAATGTGACGAGTGCGCCAAAATGTACGATGGTTGCTGTTCAGAGGCGTGCCGAAAAGTTATCGCTTTACCGGCTGAGCAGCAGAAAGAAATTCGGAAAGGCATCAACAAAGGGCGGCAGGTGTTCCACAAGGGCCGCTGGAAGTTCGCCACAGCTCCTCTCAAGTCGTGAACACGAAGATTGTCATTGGCGTTATCAATGTCTCTGACCGGGCCAGTCAGGGCATCTATGAAGACGTTCCGGGAAGAGCCATCGTAGCCACGTTGACTGAATATCTGAAATCACCCTGGGAAAAGGTGTACGCTGTTGTTCCCGATGAGCAGCCACTCATAGAGCAAACCTTAATCGATATGGCCGACCGGCAGGGTTGCTGCCTGGTTGTAACCAGTGGCGGCACCGGCCCGGCCCCTCGCGATGTCACCCCGGAGGCAACCACCGCGGTGTGTCAAAAAATGATGCCGGGTTTTGGCGAACTGATGCGGCAGGTGAGTTTACAATTTGTGCCTACCGCCATCCTCTCGCGGCAGACGGCCGGCATTCGTAATCGGACATTAATTGTAAATTTGCCGGGCAAACCAAAGGCCATTCGCCAATGCCTTGATGCCGTATTTCCGGCCATCCCCTACTGCATCGACCTGATTGGCGGGCCTTATTTGGAATGCCACGAAGCCGTGATAAAAGTGTTCCGGCCTCAGCCGTAGGTAGTTGGCTTTACCGAACCAAACTTTTTGATGTGAATGGCTAAAATAAAATACTACTACGACACCGAAACGTGCAAATACGAGCGCGTTAAAACCAGCACGGGAGACATCATTCTCAACTTCCTGGGCATCATTTTTTTAACACTGGCGATGGCGGCCGGGTTGCTGCTGTTGTACGTCAACTACTTTGAGTCGCCAAAGGAACTCATGCTGAAAAACGAAGTGAAGGAGCTCGAGTACTACTACGATAATTTACAGATTGAAGTTGACCGCCTCAATCAAATTCTGGCCGACATGGAATTCCGGGACGATAACATTTACCGGGCGGTATTGGGTGCAGAACCGATCGAGAAGAGTGTGCGGGATGCGGGCATTGGCGGCCGCGACCGATACGAAGAAATCCGCGAGAAAAACATTTTGCACGAAGAAATCATTATTGAACTGACCGAGAGCGTAGACCGGCTGAAGCGCAAGATGTACATCGAAACCAAATCGCAGGATGAGGTGGTGGAGTTAGCCGCAAAAAAGGAGATGTTGCTGGCTGCCATCCCCGCCATCCAACCGGTATCCAATAAAGAGCTCATTCGCCTGGCATCGGGATTTGGGGTACGCATCCACCCTATTTACCGGGTGCGCAAAATGCATACGGGCATTGATTTTTCAGCCAACATTGGCGCACCCATTTACGCAACAGCCGATGGTGTAGTGGCAGAAGTGCAGATCAACTTCAGCGGGTACGGAAAACTGGTGGAGATTGATCATGGCTTCGGGTACCGCACGCGTTACGCCCACATGCACGGATTTTCGGTGCGCAAAGGTCAGAAGGTAAGGCGTGGTGATCTGATTGGTTACGTTGGCAACACCGGCCTCTCAACTGCCCCGCACCTGCACTATGAGGTGCTGATCAACGGAAAGCAAGTTGACCCCATTCACTATTTCTTTAATGATCTCAGCCCGGCTGAATACGAAAAGATTATCGAGCTGGCCTCAATCGAAAACATGTCGCTGGGTGGCCATTGATGCCCACACGGGGTTGGTTATTTTGCTATCTTCGCATCGCATGAGACTTGTTTTTTGGGGCCTGGCGCTGCTGATCGCAAACCTTGACATGCTTGCGCAGGGATGCAGCGATGCCGGGTTCTGTACCATGGGCGCGATGAAGCCCGATCAACCTTACAATAAACGGGCACAACTGAAGCTCCGCTCATTCGACATCAGTTTTTACCGCGGCACCACAACACTAACACCGATTGTGTATGTGGCCAATGCCGAGTTTAATTTCACCCTGGGCAACAAAAATTCTTTTCAGCTGAAGTTACCGTATCAGTTTGTTCGGGGTAAACTAGGCGAAACCGGCACGATAAGCGACATTTCGCTGTGCTTCACGCGGAATATTTTCTCGTCCGATCGGTTCGATATCAACGTCTCGGTTGGCGGAAAGTTACCCAGCAATAACTCCAATCTATTGTCTGCCGAAGGGCTGCCATTGCCCATGTACTACCAGACTTCTTTGGGCACTTACGATTTTATATCCGGAGTTTCGCTCATCAGCCGGCAATGGTTATTGGCAACCGGTATTCAAATTCCACTAAACCGCAATGGAAATGAATTTCTGTGGAAAACCTGGGAGGCCAGTTCAGAGGACCAGGACTATATCTTAAAGTACTCGCAAGCGAACGAACTTATGCGCGGCACCGATGTAATGTTTCGGGTGGAGCGCAACTTTCGCTTCGCCCGATTCAATTCCTCGCTGGGTCTGCTTCCCATCTGGCGTTTGAATTCTGACGAAATTACCAATGCCATTGGCAACCGGGTAAAAGTAGCCAGCACCACCGGGCTAGCGCTATCTGCCATCGCCACCTTCGGATTTAATTTTAATGTTCGCTCCAGCATGCGGTTGCTGCTTGGCCACAAAATCATTCAGCGCGAAAAAACTCCGGATGGACTTACCCGAGATTTCGTTTCCAGTATCGGTTACAGCTATCGTTTTTGATGATGCGTCTTCTCGCCCTACTTACCTGCTGCATCCTTTCGCTTGGCACATTCGCGCAAACTTTGGAAAGCCTGCTGGACGATGCCCGATACCCAGAAGCGCTCAACCAACTGGACAACGAACTGCAGGTAAATCCCCATAACACCGCTCGCCTCCTCCAAAAGGCAGAGGTGCTTATTCGGTTGGGGCGATTCAACGAAGCATCGAAAATTTTACAAACGCTCGCGCCAGACGAAACCGGGCCGCGGTTGCTGACAGTACGCGGCCTTCTGCATCTCAACCAGGGCCGGGCCGATCTTGCTTTAGAACAACTGAATTTCGCGCTGGATGCATTCGCAAAAGCGGGGCAACGTGAGTCGCTGGATGCTGCCGAAGCACTCAGCGTTTTTAGTGCAGTCTATCTTCAGCAGGGAAAAGCAGCGCAGGCTGAACAGCAGATGCAAGTCGCGCTGGCTATCCGCCAAAAACAGGTACAACCCCGGTCTGAATTGATGGCTGCCTCGTACAATGATTTGGGTTTGATCTACCTCACGATCGATCCGGATAAATCATTGGACTATTATGAGATGGCGTTGGACATCTACCGCGAACTTCGGGGCGAAACTCATCCGAAAGTTGCCATTGCGTACACCAACATGGGGATGGCCTACCGCCAGCTTAAGTTATATGGTGATGCGGTGAATAACTTTGAAGAGGCACGTTCCATCTGGGGAAAAACTTACACCGGTTCGCATCCATCAAAAGGTTTTGTAGCCTATAACCTTGGACTCACCTATCGGGCGATGGGAAACGTGCAGGCCGCCCGCGGCTATTATGAACAAGCCCTGAACGAACTGGAGGCAAGTTATGGCAACCGTCATCCGGAATTGGCGCGTGTCTGGAATTCATTGGGCGAACTCCATCTCTTTCAATCGCAGTTTGACTCTTCGGTATTGGCTTACCATCGGGGTATTGTGGCCAATGTGGAAGGATTCAATACGACACGCGTAGATATCAATCCGCCTACAACCCAATTCGATGACGGCTCCGTGCTCTTAAACAGCCTCAACGGGAAAGCACTTGCCCTGGAAGAACGCCACTTCGGTAAATCGCTGAAACAACGCGATCTGGATGCCAGTCTCTCCGCCCTTCAAACGGCCGACACGCTGATTGACCGACTGCGCCAGCAAATCAACCTGGATACGGACAAGATCAATTTGAGCACCAACGCCCAGTTGGTTTATGGCAATGCCGTGCGGGTATGTTATCAGTTGAGCCTTACCGCGCTCAAAAACCGAAAGCACTATGCTGAGATGGCTTTCTATTTCGCAGAAAAGAGCAAGTCAGCTGTGCTTCAGGATGCCATTGCCGAGTCGAACGCAAAGTCTTTTGCCAACATTCCCGAAAGCTTGCTTCGCGAAGAACTTGAGTTGAAGGCCGGTTTGGCCCTGGTGGCGCAAAAGCTGGCCCAAAAGCCAGACCCTTCGGCTGAGCAAGCCCTGCGTCAGGATTTGTTTCAGCTCAACCGGAGCTACCAGCAGTTTGTGGCTGCCCTGGAAAAAAATTACCCGGAATACTACAACCTGAAGTTCAGTCGGCAAGCGACTACGGTACGGCAAGCCAAAGAAAAATTAGGGGAAAACGAGGCCCTCATCAGCTATTTTTTGGATGAGCCCAAAGAGCGGCTGTACATCTTTGTCGTCACGCCTGCTCATTACCGGATTCACGTGCGCAGTTTACCTGCAAATTTTGAACGCAACATTACAGGCCTTCGCAATAGCCTGCGATTTCAAAACTTCGAAACGTTTGAACGAACGGCCGGTACGTTAGGCAAGTTGCTGATTCCCGTGCTGCCCGGTTCGGTCGATCATCTGATCATTTTGCCGACCGGACGATTAAGTGCGATACCTTTTGAAGTACTGCCGCTCGGCCGGCCCAAGGCCAGTGTATTTCAATCCTACCCCTACCTGTTGCGCAACTACGCAACATCCTATCTTTTCTCGGCCGGCATGTTAACGGCCTCAACACCGGCTCGCATAAAGGCAGCCAACGTGCTGATGTGTGCACCCATCGAATTTCCCGAAACATTTTTGGCTGCCCTGCCGGGCACCGAGCAAGAACTACGGGAAATCAACGCCTTGCTCTCGCAACACCAATGCACGGTTAATGAATGGCTGCGCGAAAAGGCATCCGAACACGCACTCAAGTCGGAATCGTTATCGCGTTATGATGTGGTACATCTGGCTACCCACGGTGTGGTTGACGAGAACCAGCCCGAACTCTCGCGCATCTTTTTGACCGCAACTGATGGGGAGGACGGGCAGTTGTATTCCGGTGAGCTTTACAATCTAAAATTCAACGCCCGATTGGTCACGCTCTCCGCGTGCGAAACCGGTTTGGGTAAGATATCGCGCGGAGAGGGTGTCATTGGTCTTTCACGTGCGTTGTTGTACGCAGGAGCAAAAAATCTGATGGTTTCCTATTGGAGCGTAGCCGATGAATCCACCGCTCAGTTAATGACCAACTTCTACCGGCCGGTGGTCATCTCCGGGCATTCCTTCGCCAAGGCATTGCAGGAAGCCAAATTGCAACTCCTAAAGGAAAGCCCGAAGATTACCCCCTATCACTGGGCACCCTTTGTACTGATCGGCCGCGATTGAGCATCGACTGCGTTTACTTTATTCTAAACCGGAAACCCGCATAAGCCATTCGCCCGAACACCGGTCCCCACACCAAACTGGTATCAAAATACGGGCTGAAGGGCTCGGAGGCCGCAATGATTGGATTCGACAACTTGAAATTGGTCAGGTTTTCGATACCAACGTAGGCGCTCCATCGCTCGTTGAAATCCTTGGCAACCTGAGCGTTGACCAGGACATAGTCCTCCGAGTAGGGCGTCAGCCGATACGGGGCCGGGTTTGAGGCTGTGTTCGGCAGTCGCTGCTTGCCGAGCCATTGCACCGTCAAATCAAAATTCCACTTCGTTTTGGTGGTGTACGCAAAATTGGAGAACGCCCGGTGACGCGAAATCAACGGACGCTCCAGGCGGCCATTGAGATAATCCGTTTGAACATCCAGATACCGGTAGGCGAGGCGCACGTCAAATCGTCTCACCAACTGATAGTCCAATTGCACCTGTAAGCTGTGTGAAAACGAATTTCCCTGTAATCCAAAGAACGAGACGGTTTGCGGGTTGGCATCCAGATCCATAACTACCTGGTTGAGGAACTTGGTGTAGAAATAATCAACACTGAGCGACCCTGGCCTGTAGTTAAGCGTGAAGTCCTGCTGAAGGTTAGTGCCAACGTTAAGGGCACGGTCCGGCCTAAAGCCGTATGCGTGATTACTCTGCAAGAACTGACGATTAAATACGCGCGATGATACCAGGAAGCCCGTGTTTTCGGTGATGATGTTGGCCACTCGCGTACCGGTACCTCCGGAGAGCCGCCATGTGGTGGTCTCGGTAATATTCAGTTTGGTATGGATTCGCGGAGTGACGATGGTGCCAAACAAATTGTGCTGGTCGACCCGAATCCCCGCCACGAGCGAAAAGCGCTTCAAATCATCATAGGAGTATTCAAAGAAGGCACCCGGTACGCGCTCGGTACGATCAAAATCAACAGGTAACATCGCTCCATCTGCACGAGCCAGCCGCTCGGTGTAGTCATCCAAACGAAAACTCAAACCGGTCTTGAACTTGTGTTGCGTTTTGCTGATAATGGACTGATAGATCAGATTGAAATACCCCGAGTTTTCCGTTGCGTCATGGACATTGAAGCCGTAGTAACTATCGTGGGCATGGGTAAGCGCGCTGAACTGAAAGCCTACGCTTTTATAGGGCTTGGACGGAAACTGGTAGCCCAGCTTACCGACCAGTTCGAGTCTGCGGGTGTCAATCTCAAATCCATACCGGCTGGTGGTGAATTTGTCCGTTTCAGCATCAAATCCGGTCTGGCCGCCAAGCTTTTGGTCATTTAGATACTTGAACGAAAATTGCCCCAGCCATCCCTTTCCGGAATTGTAGACCCATCGATTCACGAGGTTCACCTGGGAACCAAGCGGAAAATCCAGGAAAGTATCACCGTTCTGATCCATCTCAAATGGCCTGGCGCTCGCGTGGAGTAGCGTAGTGGTGGCCCACTTGGGCGACACCTGCGAGGTTACAATGGCATTTGCCTCTACCCGCCCGGCATTATTGACGTACCCATTCAGATATACCTTATCGCTCTCTTGCGGTTTCTTTAATTCCACGTTCAACTGCCCTGCGATGCTTTCGTATCCGTTCACAACCGAACCTACCCCTTTCGTAACCTGAATCGAGTTGATCCACGTACCGGGAACAAATTGAATGCCCTGGCTGGCCGCCAGCCCGCGGACGCCCGGCATGTTTTCCAGACTAATCAGGGTATTGGGACCGGAGAGACCCAGCATCTGAATCTGGCGGGTGCCGGTCACGGCATCCGTAAACGCAACATCAACGGAAGGATTGGTTTCAAAGCTTTCGGACAAGTTGCAGCAGGCAGCTTTGAACAATTCTTTTTCATCCATTACTACTGTGTTGATACTGCTGGACAAATCCACACGTGACGTAGGGCGCCAACCTTCTACCACCACCTCCTGCAGTTGATTGTCTTCGCGAAGCTCAATTTTTACGCTGGTTTGGTCCGTGATCAACAACGTATCAGGCCGGTAGCCAACATAGCTCACCACGAGTTTATCGGCACCCGCGAGGCGATCAATCATAAACACACCATTGTCACGGGTAGTGGTACCAATCGTTGTCCCCAGCCAGAACACATTAGCGCCTGGCAAGGGTTGATCTACTCCCTTAGCCGTTTTTTCAACCACCAATCCCATTAATTTCTGCGCATTGGCCGTAAAGGCAAAAGCAGCAATCGCTGATGCGATCACAAATCGTTTCATAATGGTAAAGGTTGCGTTTAGCGATTGTCCTTCATGCCACTATGATCGTGGTCGCGATACAGGCAACAGAACGGTAGTTCTGAATAGACCTCATCTTTTGCCTTCACTTTGTCCGTGTCGTGGCCGACTGACGCGACAATCTCATGGATCTGCTGCTCGGTGATCTTTGAGGGCACGTAAACTACCTCAAGTTTCTTGGTCTTCGGGCTCCAAACGGCCTGTTTAATTCCCTTGTTGTCCAAAGCTTGTTCAATACGGTTCTTACACATGGTGCAATTGCCATACACCGTAATCGTGGCTTTCTGAACTTTGCCCTGGGCAACGGCAACGGTAGACGCAGCAAAAAGAAAAAAGAAAAAAACATTATTTGATTTCATGATGTTTGACGAAGTTAAGTTGACGAATAAAAAAACGAATACACCGAAGGGGTGCAAGTCAACTCACCGCGGCATCCAACTTGAGCGAGCAATAAACTTTGAAAAGCGGAATTTGAGGCGGTCGGTCGGGCTGGAGATGAATATCACCAGTGGACTCCAAACCCTCGCCTGTGTCAGCTAAAACCGGCCATTCCATGACTTCAATCAGCACCGGAACCAAAGGGTTTATGGAAATCGTTTGGCTCACCGATTGGTCAGCCTCCAAAACCACAAGGTCATGCTTATCCTCGCAACAAGGCATGGTATGCCCTTCGGGCATAAAACAGGCACAATTGGCGGCCGCAAACGTGAAAAACGAGGTACCTTTATCCCTGCCCATACAGTAGTGGGTGGTTTTGGCCACTCCTACTGTTAGGGTCAGGTAAACACAGGCAAACGCTATGGCAAAATAGTTTTTCACTGTGTTCATGAGAACCCAAAATTATGCCGTAAGGTTTCACTTTTCCTATAAGAAATTTCCAAACTTTGGAAACGGCTGAAATTTGGGTTTTTTTTAGCATTGGCAGCACGTGGAAAATGTTTAGTTCAATTATTAAATAAGCGGCACTAATCAATTATTTATCAGTTACTTAAATAATTTGCATTCAATGACAGCAGACAGTTATCGCGAGCGGGGTTTAAGAAACAAACTGGTTAAGAAATTGAGGGAAAAGGGCATTCGGGACGAGGCCGTTTTAGGCGCCATCGGAAAGGTGCCCCGGCACGTTTTTTTTGATGATGCCCTACTCAACCACGCCTACGAGGACAAGGCGTTTCCGATTGGCGAGGGGCAGACCATCTCACAGCCTTTCACGGTGGCTTTTCAAACGGAAAAGCTGGAGGTGAAGCGAGGGGATAAAGTGCTGGAGATTGGCACAGGCTCGGGCTACCAGGCAGCCGTATTGCTGGAGATGGGGGCCACAGTCTACACGATTGAGTACAACCGAAAGCTATACGAGGGCACCCGCGCCTTTTTGCCTAACCTGGGTTACAATCCCTTTTTTCTGTTTGGCGATGGTTCCAAGGGGTATCCGCCAAAAGCGCCCTACGACAAAATACTGGTAACCGCGGGTGCCCCAGTGGTGCCCGAAACGCTCACTGACCAACTAACCGAAGGCGGTATCCTGGTGATTCCGGTTGGTGACCGCGAGAGACAAGTGATGGTTCGCATCCGAAAGGTGAAGGGCAAACTCATCAAAGAGGAATTCGACTATTTCGCCTTTGTACCCCTGCTGGGTGAAAAGGGGTGGAAAAGCGCCTGATGGTTCGGCTGAATCTTCCGGGCGCAGCGTTTGGCTTATCGATTTTCGTTTTCAAAGAATACCTGTACAAAACCGGTGGTTCATTAACTCGCGATCCCGGTCTATGGTTTGGCAATGGGTGCATTAAGTGCCTTCAACCATTGGCTTGTCAAAAGATATCGTTGATTTAAGGTATCAACGAACGAATTCTCGTAAATGATTTAACGAATTCCCGATCGCAGTCGATTTTTTCTCAATAAACTGGTAATCGCTTAAGCGTTCAGGCACGGCAATCTCAGAAGCGATCTCCGGTTCCACAACCTCCCTGAACTTGCCCGGATGCGCGGTCTCCAAAAATACAGAAACACAGTTCTTATTTTTTGATTGATAATCGTGCGCTGCCAGATAACCTATTGCACCGTGCGGATCCAAAACGTAGCCGGTTCGCGAATAAACATCCCGCAGAGCGCTCCGGGTTTGCTCATCGGTGAACCGATAGCCGGTCATGCAATGGGCCATGGTCGCATGATTGTGATTGAATAGTGCCAGCATGCGGGCAAAATTACTGGGGTTACCAACGTCCATGGCATTGCTGATGGTGGCTTTTGAGGGTCGGGGGTTAAATGTGCCGGCCCGCAAATACTCCGGAACGACATCATTGGCATTGGTGGCTGCCAGAAAATGATGGACCGGGAGGCCCATGCGCTGCGCCATCGAGCCGGCTGTCAGGTTGCCAAAGTTTCCGCTCGGTACTGAGAATACCACGGGTTGTTTTCGTTCTTGCACCTGGGCGTATCCCCGGAAGTAGTAAAACATTTGCGGAATCAGCCGCGCGATATTAATCGAGTTGGCTGATGTCAGGAAGACCTCCTGCCGAATTTGAATATCCGCGAAAGCTTGCTTCACCAGCCTCTGACAATCATCGAAGGAGCCATCCACTTCCAACGCTGTAATGTTAGCACCCAGCGTGGCGAACTGCTTCTCCTGCAGCAGACTCACTCGCCCGCGCGGATAGAGCACGACCACACGTGTACCCGGAATTTGAAAAAATGCTTGGGCCACGGCACCTCCGGTATCGCCCGAAGTAGCCACCAGAATCGTGATCTCCCTGCGCTCTTGCCGGGCAAAGTACCCCACCAGCCACGCCAGAAACCGCGCGCCAAAATCTTTGAATGCCAGGGTGGGCCCATGAAAAAGTTCCAGGGAATAGAGGTTAGGCTCCACCTCCACCACTGGTGCCGGAAACGTAAGGGTGTGTTCCGTCAGATCATGTAATTCAGCGTTGGATAAATCGTCTCCTAGCAGGGCATGAGCGACCTCAAACCCAATTTCAGAAAAAGAAAGGGTCGGCAGCGATCTGAAAAAGTCTTGGGGTAGAACCGGGATGCGTTCGGGCATGTACAATCCGCCATCTGCTGGTTGGCCGTGCAACACGGCCTCCCTAAGCGAAATGCGCAGCTTGGAATTTTTGGTACTGTAAAATTTCATTTCACACAGGTTGCCCCCTGGTAGTTGATTTCCGATACATAGATATCGCTAGCCAGGTTCATGCTTCTGAATTCGCTGGCTTGTACCTCCCCTATGCGTTGCCCCACTTCTTCCGAGACGCTTAGCGCATACAACGTTGGGCCCGAGCCCGATATTCCGCAACCCAACGCACCCGCGTCCTTTGCCAATTGCTTCATACGTTCAAAACCCGGTATGAATACTGAACGCACAGGCTCGGCAATGAGATCCTGTAACGACCGACTGATCAACTCATAATCTGCGATCATCAAGCCAACCATTAGCCCTGCCACATTTCCGTTTTGCCGGATGGCGTCTTTTCTCGATACGGTTGGCTTTAGCACGCGCCTGGCATCTTCGGTTCTAAGTTCGATATGCGGATGAACAAGCGTGGCAAAAAGTTTTGCTTTCAAGGGCACGCGTACTACATCCAGTGGATCACACTCCCGTATTAACACAAAGCCGCCCAGAATGGAGGGAGCCACATTGTCGGCATGGGCCGACCCACAGGCTATCCGCTCGGCTTCCATGGCGTGTGGCACCAGTTCTTCGCGCGAAACCGGGTTGCCAAGCAGCTGATTGATGGCTACCAACGCAGCTGCGGCACTGGCAGCACTGGATCCCATGCCGCTGCCCAAAGGCAGTTTTTTGATCAACTCCACCTCAACACCTCCGGTGTAGCCTAACGTCTGGATCAAGGATTGGATGGCAACACTGGCTGTATTTCGTTGGCTATCGGTTGGCAACCGGCCTCCATCTCCGGTAATGCGGGCTACCACTATACCCGGTTTGGCAGTAAGCGTTACGATCACTTCATCGCAAGGTGCCGCTACGGCAAAGCCCAGAACATCGAACCCGCATGAGACATTGGCCACCGTGGCCGGAGCTATTGCCTTAATCTGCTTCATCGCACAGCATAATTTCCAATCCGAATGATATCGGCAAAAACACCAGCAGCGGTAACGCCAGCCCCCGCTCCGGGGCCGCGGATGACCATAGGCCTGTCGTGGTAACGCTCAGTCGTGAGCAAAATGATGTTATCGCTTCCTTGAAGCGTAAAAAAGGGATGATCACTACCCACGCTGGCCAGTTCGACACGAGCCGCACCGCATTCGTACACCGCCATAAAACGAAGTTTTTTTCCAACCGCTTCCGCAGTAGCCCGAAGCTTTTCGAAGTGGTCATCGTGCGCTGATAAACGGCTCAAAAACTCCTCGACCGAGGCAGCTTGTGCGCAATCGTCTGGCACCATGCTCTGAACCTGAACATCCGATAACTCGATGGTCTCCCCAGCCTCGCGTGCAAGGATCAGAATTTTGCGGGCCACATCCCGGCCATTCAAATCCTCGCGTGGATCGGGTTCAGTATACCCTTTCTCCTTGGCCTGCCGAACGATGGCGCTGAACTTTTCGCTCCCGGTGAATGAACTGAAAATATAGTTCATCGTGCCGCTCAATACCGCCTCTATGCGAATAACCCGATCACCACTAATGAGCAGATCGTGCAAGGTATTGAGTACGGGTAGCCCGGCCCCCACATTGGTTTCGTAAAGAAAGCGAGCGCCTCGTTTGAAAGCCGTGCTCTTCAGCTTTCTATATTTTTCCTGTCTCCCTGAATTGGCTTTCTTATTGGGTGTTACAATCGAGATGCTGGCTGCCAACATCGTCTCATAGTTCTCGGTAATTTCTTCACTATTCGTGCAGTCAACAAAAATACTGTTGGTGAGATTTAACTGTAGCAAGCGCTGAAAAAACAGCTCCTGATCCATTGGTTCGCCACGCTCAGCCAATCGGGTGGCCGCTTCGATGGGGTTCAGTCCGTTTTCATCAAACCACATTTTGCGCGAATTGGCAACAGCCACCACATTCACCTCCAGCAAATGTTCGCGTGCCAGGGCAGTATACTCCTGTGCAATCATGCCCAGCAACTCTCGCCCGATTAGCCCGTTACCTGCCAAAAACAGGTTTACGACCCGCCTATCAGAAAGAAAAAAAGCTTCGTGTAGCGTATTCAATGCCTTTGCCACATCCTGCTGATGAATGACAGCCGAAATGTTCAACTCTGAAGAACCCTGTGCAATCGCAAATACATTGATGCCACTGCGCCCAAGAGCCTGAAACATGCGCCCGCTCGTGCCCGGATTGTGCTTCATGTTTTGCCCTACAATGGCCACAATCGCCAGGTCACATTCAACCTGTACCGAACCCATCTCATGTCCGGAGATCTCGTGGTGAAATTCCTTTTCAATCGCCCACCTCGCCAACTCCTCATCTTTTCGTTCAACTGCAAAGCAAATGGAATGTTCACTTGATGCCTGGCTGATCAAGACCACGTTCACTCTTTCTCGGGCCAGGGCTGTAAACAAACGCATAGAGACCCCTACCACGCCCTGCAGCCCGGTGCCTTCCACGCTGAGCAAACTCACATTACCCATGGACGAAATGCCTTTGATCAGCAAGTCCTTTCCATTACCGGCCGCACTAATCTTTGTTCCTGGAAAACTGGGGTTAAACGTGTTCTTTACCCAAATGGGTATCTGATTCAGCATGGCGGGCTGCATGGTTGCCGGGAAGACAACTTTCGCTCCAAAATGCGATAGCTCCATTGCCTCCTGATAGGTCATCTCCGGTACGGTAAATGCCTTTTTTACTTTGCGGGGATCGGCCGTCATCATTCCATCGACATCGGTCCAGATCTCGAGTGATGTTGCCTGAAGGGCTCCGGCCAATATCGCTGCTGTGTAATCTGAACCGCTGCGACCCAGCGTGGTGGTCTCATTTTGCGAGGAAGATGCAATAAACCCGGTCGCCACCTGAAGTGCGGGATGGCTTTTGAAATGATCGGCAATAAGATTATTGGTAGTCATGAAATCAACACGGGCGTGACCAAACTGATTATCGGTGCGAATTATCGCTCGGGCATCCAAAAATTCACATGCAACATCCCCGCTGATCAAGGCCTGTGAGATAATATAGGCCGAAAGGCGCTCACCAAAACTCATTACAAAGTCAAGCGTACGTTCTGTACGTTCGCGCACTAGGTAAATGCCATGAAGGACATCTTCGAGTTCATTCAACATCGACTTGACTTGTGCTAATACCGGACTTTGCTTCTGTACTGCCACCAGCGCTTTTACGGCTTGAATATGCCGTTCTTCGACTTGGCGAAGCAACGACAGATAACCGGTGTCACCTTGCAGTGCCCATCCACTGACCTGAATCAATTGATCAGTAACTCCGCCAAATGCTGAAAACACCAAGGCAAACGGACCATTTGCCAACTGGGGACGAACTATTTCAATGACAGATTGGATTCGCTCCGGGGTAGCCACCGATGAGCCACCAAATTTTAGAACACGCATACATCACGTTATGATTTGAAAAGAGAGAAAAAAATGAATGGGATGATAAGCTACTATGGGCGCCACCCCGTAGTGGTTGAGTAACGGGTGATTATAAAAGCAAAAAAGGTGCGTGATAAATACATGACGATGCAATAATGCCTGAGTTTATCGGGCTTTACAAATTAATTTATGAATTTTACTGCTGCAAAAACAAAACTAACATTCAGTAGCCGTGTCCCGCAAAAAGAAAACACCTCAGGAATCCCTGGTCAGCATGACCGAGTTGGTTTTACCCAACGATACCAACACACTCAATAACCTGATGGGTGGCCGCCTCATGCACTGGATGGACATCGTATCGGCCATATCCGCCCAAAAGCATTCGAACCGGATTGTCGTTACGGCATCGGTCGACAACATCTCGTTCCGGCACCCCATCATGCTGGGTCATGTCGTGACGCTCAAAGCCAGTGTCACGCGCGCGTTCAGTTCTTCGATGGAAGTGCGCATTGATGTGGAAGCCGAAGATGTACCGAGTGGAAAAAAGATCGAGAGCAACAGCGCCTACTTCACTTTTGTAGCCGTTGACCAAAGCGGCCGACCGATTGATGTTCCGGAAATTGAAACTACTAACGAAGAGGAGAAAGCGCTGTATGAGGGTGCACTTCGTAGGCGCCAGTTGCGCTTGATTTTGGCGGGCCGTATGAAGCCCTCCGAAGCCAACGAGCTAAAATCTATTTTTGAGATTAAGTGAGAATGGAAAGCATGCAGGCATTTCTTGTTCCTGAAGACATCTACTTCTTTCCGGCTTTGGACGTCATTTTGGTGCCGGAGAACTGGGCCCACATGCCGCGTTCGGATCAGGAGCAGTTGTACAAGATACTTGCGGCATTGAAACGGGCTCCCGAGACCGTGCGGGTCATCAAAGCAGGATCCTGGGAAGGCTTACCGGATCACGATCAGCCCGCACAGGCGGTGTTGTTTGCACCGGGGTTTGATGAGAAACTCGAAATCCAAAGCCGCGGAACCACGCGTTGTCTTCACGCCCCGCCCCTGGCGGCTCTGGCCGATAATAAGGAGTTGAAACAAAAACTCTGGGCGGCTCTTCAAAACCTTTTTGGCCGGTTAGGAGGCGAAAACGAGGTAAAATCGGCCAGATTTTGATATTTTGAGCCTTCACCTATCTTTGCGGCACTTTTTACCAAACGCCTTTTTGGCAAAGCGTTTTTTAACCGAAAACAGTTAATCTTTTATGCAAAATCTAATCTACGCCCTGCCGGTATTCGGATTGTTGGGTCTGTTGTACGTGGCCTGGAAAACATCCTGGGTGAACAAGCAGGATGCCGGTACGGACAAAATGAAGAATATCGCCAACCATATTTCCGAGGGTGCCATGGCGTTCCTGAAAGCCGAGTATAAAATACTCGCCATCTTCGTGGTGTGCGTTGCGCTTCTGCTGGCGTTTACCGCTAATAGCGAAACGTCACACCCGCTGGTTGGTCTGTCGTTCGTCATCGGTGCGTTTTGCTCTGCACTCGCTGGATTCATCGGTATGCGCGTGGCTACCAAAGCCAACGTGCGCACGACCAATGCGGCCCGCACCAGCCTGGGCAAAGCGCTCGAGGTAGCTTTCACCGGTGGTTCGGTCATGGGCATGGGCGTTGTGGGTATTGGTGTGCTGGGCCTCAGTACGCTGTTCATCATTTACGCCAATCAGTTTGGCGTTGAAACGCAGGAAAATCTGAACAAGGTCATCACCATCATCACGGGCTTCTCTTTCGGTGCTTCGTCAATCGCTCTTTTTGCACGCGTGGGCGGTGGTATCTACACGAAAGCGGCAGACGTTGGCGCAGACCTTGTTGGAAAGGTGGAAGCCGGTATCCCGGAGGATCACCCGCTCAACCCCGCCACCATTGCCGATAACGTAGGCGATAACGTTGGTGATGTGGCTGGCATGGGCGCAGACTTATTTGAATCCTACGTGGGCTCCATTGTGGGTACCATGGTATTGGGTGCTGCTTTCATGGGCCTGACCGAGTTTGCGAGCCCTGATTTCATGAACGGACTCTCTCCCGTGATTCTGCCGCTGGTGTTGGCCGGTGTAGGCATCATCATGTCATTTATCGGAACGTTCTTCGTGCGAGTAAAAGAAGGTGGCGACCCGCAAAAAGCATTGAATGCAGGTGAAATTATCTCTTCGGTGGTCATGATTGTGGCCTCCTGGTTCATCATCAAAGGCATGCTGCCCGAAACCTGGCAGTATAGCGATCCGCTGTACAACGCAGCTGGTGAGTTCACTACGTATACGTCAACGGGTATCTTCATCGCCACCGTAATCGGTTTGGTGGCCGGTGTGGTCATCGGCTTGATTACCGAATACTACACGGGCATGGGCAAAAAGCCCGTGTTGTCGATTGTTCGCCAGTCGTCCACCGGGGCGGCCACCAACATCATTGCCGGCCTTGGCGTGGGTATGATGTCGACTTTGTTCCCCATTCTGATTATTGCTTTAGCCATCATTGGCGCGTTCAATTATGGCGGCCTCTATGGTATTGCCATTGCCGCGGTGGGCATGTTATCAAACCTGGGTATTCAGTTGGCGGTAGACGCCTACGGCCCGATTTCCGACAATGCGGGTGGCATTGCCGAGATGTCGGAGTTGCCGAAAGAAGTACGTTCGCGCACCGATAAATTGGACGCGGTTGGAAATACAACTGCGGCTATTGGTAAAGGCTTCGCCATTGCATCGGCCGCCTTGACCGCCCTGGCCCTGTTTGGTGCCTTTATGACAACCGCCAACCTGAAAACGATCGATGTGTCGAAGGCGAATGTGATGGCGGGTTTGTTCATTGGTGGTATGCTTCCTTTTGTGTTCTCCGCTTTGGCGATGGGCGCGGTTGGTCGCGCGGCCATGAGTATGATCGAAGAGGTAAGACGTCAGTTTAGTGATATACCGGCACTCAAAGCGGCTCTTGCCGTAATGAAGAAGAACGGTGACAAAGAAATGAAAGACTGGAGTGCTGACGATCAACGCATCTTCCACGAAGCCGATGGAAAAGCCGAATATGGAAAATGTGTTGAGATTTCAACCAAAGCAGCGATTCGGCAAATGGTTGTGCCCGGCTTAATGGCCGTTGTGGTTCCGGTCGTAATCGCTTTCCTGCCCGGTTTTGGTGTTGAATCCCTCGGTGGTATGTTGGCCGGTGTAACCGTGTCTGGCGTACTGATGGCAATTTTCCAGTCGAATGCCGGTGGCGCGTGGGACAATGCAAAGAAGAGCTTCGAAGAGGGCGTTGAAATCAACGGTCAGATGTATTACAAAAAATCTGATCCGCACAAGGCAGCCGTTGTGGGTGATACCGTGGGCGATCCGTTTAAGGATACCTCTGGCCCCTCACTGAACATCCTGTTGAAGTTAATGTCTGTGGTGGCTTTGGTTATTGCCCCGCTATTGGTGAAGAAAGACGCCCCTACCGTTAAGGTAGATGCTCCAAAAATGGAAATCATTAAGGTCGAGAAGCAATAAACTGACGCTTCCCGTAAGCTAACAGGCGGTCCCGACTTAGTCAGGGCCGCCTTTCTTTTTCGCCTTTTGTGTACCTTCGACCGCTATGAAGTTATACCCCTTAGCCCTCAGCTGTGCTTTATTGTTGGCTGGCCAGGCCACTGCCCAAATTACGGGGCGTTGGAAAAGCGTTGATGAAAATACGGGCGAAGTCAATTCAATTGTCGAAATATTTGAAAGCGGAGGTAAGATTTTTGGGAAAGTGGTTCAGATCTTTCCCAAACCGGGCGAAGACCCTGACCCGCTGTGCGACAAATGCCCGGCCGAGGACAACCGCCACAGAAAGAAGATATTGGGCATGGAAATCATACGTCACATGGAGGCCGAGGGAGATGAGTATGCGGGAGGTGAAATTCTGGACCCCGAGGTAGGCCGTGTGTACCGCTGCAAACTTTGGCTGGAGGGAAAGAATCTTAAGGTACGAGGTTACCTTGGGCCGTTTTACCGGACTCAGACATGGTTGCGGGTGCCCTAATGCCATTCAACCTAAAAAAGCCGTAGTTTAACCGGATAATGGGACTAACAAACTAAGCCTAGGGTTACCAGTTGTGGCTTACCGAGTATTCAGAATTGGCGCTCAGATTAACGAGCAGGAGACGTTCCAACGCATATGTGCTGGCGATGAAAAGGCGCTGGAACTGATCTATAAAAAGTACTACCGCATGATGACCAAGCTGGTCATTACCAACAGTGGTACCGAGGATGAGGCGCGGGACATCTACCAGGAGGCATTGATCATTTTTTGGCAAAAGGCACGCAGCGGAAACCTCTTGCTCACATCCAAAATCAGTACCTACATCTACAGCATTTGTCAAAATCTGTGGAGAAAAGAACTGGACCGGAAAAAGAGGCTTTCGCACGAGGAAAAGGACACTGCCCAGTCGTTGGATATGGACAGCCCCGAACGCGAAAAGATTATCGCCAAATGCCTGGAGCAGTTAGGTGAAACGTGCCGCAAAGTGTTGATGTATTATTATTTTGATGAGATGTCGATGCAGGAAATAGCCGAAAAACTAGGCTTTGCCAACACCGACACCGCGAAAACAAAAAAGTATAAGTGCAAACAAAAACTTGACGAGCTGGTTAAAATACAATACTCGCCTCAGGACTTTTTAGACTGATCGTATGACGAATTTTGAGTTAATCGATGGCTACCTGACGGGCAAGCTTAACGAGGCTGCCAAGGCAGCGTTTGAACAGCAGTTGGCAGCCGACCCCACCCTAAAAGCCGAGGTGGACTTGCAGCGGCAGATTGTCGAGGGTGTGCGGCAGGCCCGCGTGGCCGAGTTAAAGGCTATGCTCAATCAGGTACCCGTTGGAGGAAGTGCTTCATTCACAAACTGGGTAGCAGGTATTGCCGCTGTTGCGGTTGTTGGCGCTGTAACCTTGTGGTATGTAAGTGAAGAGGCTGACGTAACTCAGAAAGACGAGATACCCGCACAGGTGGAATTGGCGGCACCTGCCCCTCAGGTCCCGTATCAAGCCGCCCCGGCCAGTCCAGACAGTGAGGAGCCTAAAAAAGAGGAGGCCAAAGCCGAGCCCAAAACCAATGTGAAGGAAAAGCCCAAGGCTATAGAGAAGAACCCTGTGGTTCAGCCGAAACTGGATGTTGTGAACCCCTCTGATGAACTCAATTCCGATAATCGTTCGGACGAAAAAGGTGTTGCAACAGTAGGCACGCAAACCGACAGCAAAACGCTCGAAGTGAAGATCATCTCGGACGGACGTTATAACAACCACTATCAGCTTGATCAAGGCGTGTTGATCCTGTATGGTGACTTTGAAAAGACGTTGTATGAGATTATTGAAATTCAGAGCGATGAACCCCTCGCATTCCTGTATCATCAAAACCGATATTACAAGTTAAGCGGAAACTCGAACGCCATTCAAAAGCTAATCGCCATCTCAGACCCGCAGTTGATATCAAAATTGCGCGAGCTTCGCAAAAAGTAAAGAGCATAGGCCCCGAAAGGGGCCTTTTTCATGCTCAAAAATCCGGATTTGGGTCTATCTTTGCCGGCTGTGGAAACGCCCCGTCCTACCCGGAAGAAAAAGTTAGGAACCTACCCTTTCGTTAGCGTAGTGTTCAGCATTACACTGGCGCTGTTTGTGCTAGGCGTTTTCGGGGTCATGCTCATCTTCTCACGCGAGCTGGAGCGCTCCGTTCGTGACAACCTCAACATCCAGGTCTACCTGAAGGGGACCGTAACGGAAAAGCAGCGAAAACAAATCCGGACCGACCTGGCTAGTGCCTACTTCACTGCGCGGAAGGAAAACGCTATTCAGTTCATTTCGAAAGAAGAGGCTGCGGAGAAGATGATCCGAGAGACGGGTGAGGAATTCCAAAAGTTCATGGGCAACAACCCGCTCAAAGATGCCTTTCTGGTGACGATTGCCGAACCCTACCAAAATCAGGCAAGCCTCGAAAAAATCAAGGCCGAAATCGAGAAAATGGATGGTGTGCTCGAGGCGTACTTTGTCGAGAATTTCATCGATGGCGTAAACCGAAATGTGACGAAGATTGCGCTCATACTGGTCGGCATCGCCTCCGTGCTTATGGTTGTGGTGGTGCTGCTCATCCACAACACCTTGCGCCTCGCACTTTTCTCTCAACGCTTCCTCATCCGCAGCATGCAACTGGTGGGTGCCACTCGCTGGTTTATTCAAAAGCCATTCCTTACGCGGGCTATAATTCATGGAACGCTGGCCGGGTTACTGGCTTGTGCGCTGCTATGGGCCAATCTTCGTTTTGCCAAAGGGCACATTGAAGAGATCAACTTGTTACAGAATAACGACCGTATCCTGTTGCTCATGGCCGGCCTCGTGGCCGGTGGAATGCTGATCGCCCTCCTGAGCACCTGGCGGGCCGTGCATAAGTATCTTAAACTCTCGCTTGACGAACTCTACTAGCATGTCTGGAAAACTTCCATTTGGAAAACGAAACTACCAGTTGATGGCGATCGGCCTGGCCGTGGTTACCGCTGGCTTCATCATCATGTCGTTTGATTCCGAGCCTTACGGCTTCGGGTTTTTGGGCCTTACGCTCGGCCCCATGGTGGTGTTGAGTGGATTTGTCCTGGAAATATTCGCCATCCTGCGCGATCCTAACAAAAAGTAAACATGGGCTACTTCGAAGCCATTGTATTGGCAGTGGTCGAAGGGCTCACGGAATTTCTTCCTGTCTCCTCCACCGGTCACATGATCATCGCCTCCTCTGCGATGGGCATTGCGCATGACGATTTCACGAAATTATTTACCATTGCCATTCAACTGGGAGCCATTCTCAGTGTGGTCGTTTTGTATTGGAAACGCTTTTTCAAAGACATTCATTTCTACCTCAAGTTGGGATTGGCCTTTCTGCCAGCCGGGCTGTTTGGTTTCTTGCTGAACGACTACATTGACAAACTACTCGAACGGGTGGATGTGGTCGGCTGGGCCCTCGTTTTAGGTGGCATCTTCTTTCTGTTTGTCGACCGATTGTTTAACCGCAATGAGACCGAAGGGTTGACCACGGTCTCCTACCCGTCTGCTGTAAAAATCGGGCTATTTCAGGTATTGGCCATTTTGGCCCCGGGTGTTTCGCGCGCGGCTGCCACCATCATTGGGGGGTTGGCTGTGAGGCTCAACCGGCAGACCGCAGCCGAGTTCTCGTTCTTCCTGGCCGTGCCCACCATGGCGGCAGCCACCGGGTACAAATTACTTCGCTATTTTATGGACGGGCATCAATTTGGAACGCATGAATTGACTTTGTTGGCACTGGGCAATGTAATAGCATTTCTGGTAGCTATGCTGGCGATCCGCACATTTATCTCCTTTCTCAGTCGTTACGGATTCAAGGTCTTCGGCTATTACCGGATTGTGGTGGGCATCATTATTCTGTCGCTTTACTACCTGGGGGCACAACTGCAAATGATTTGATGGAGCCCGAAGTTGACCGTGTTTTGCTGGTGAATAAGCCGCTCAAGTGGACCTCGTTTGATGTGGTCAATAAACTGCGCTACGTACTGCGAATAAAAAAAATCGGCCATGCGGGCACCTTAGACCCCCTGGCCACTGGCTTGCTGATCATTTGCACAGGAAAAATGACCAAACGAATTGAAGAATTCATGGGCTGGGAAAAGGAATACACGGGTACCCTGATCATCGGGCAAACCACGCCTTCGCATGACCTGGAAACAGAGGTAAGCGACCCGGTTGATATTTCCGCCATCACGCCCGTTCGTATTCAGGAAGTGGCCGCGGCCCTTACAGGCGACCTGGAGCAAATCCCGCCCGCCCATAGCGCCATTAAAATCGGGGGTAAGCGCGCCTACAAATTCGCCCGCAAAGGCAAGGAGGTTGAACTGCAACCCCGTAAAGTTTCAGTCTCGGTTTTTGAGATTACCCGCGTAGCCCTGCCGGAGGTTGACTTTCGAATCGTATGCTCCAAGGGCACCTACATCCGCAGCCTCGTTCGCGATTTTGGTCAACAACTTGGCGTGGGGGCCTACCTTGCTGCGCTTTGCCGCACCCGCATTGGTGAACACCGGTTGGAAGATGCCCAAACGATTGAGCAACTTGCAGCGGCATCGGTATGAGAATCTACTATCATTTGGATGACTTTACTCCTCTGCCCTACGCAGTGGTGACGAGCGGAACGTTTGATGGGGTACATCTTGGCCATCAAAAGATATTGAACCGGCTGAAGGAAACCGCGCAGCGCCACCGGGGCGAAACCGTGGTACTAACCTACTGGCCGCACCCACGCCTGGTGCTGTACCCAGACGACCAGTCGCTGCGGCTGCTCAACACGTTTGAAGAAAAGGCGGAGCTTTTAAAAGAACAGGGCATTCAGCACCTCGTGCGCATTCCATTCACGCGGGAATTCTCCCAGATATCCTCCGTCCGGTTTATAACGGAGATATTGGTCGAGAACCTGGGCACCAAAAAACTGGTGATCGGATACGATCATCGCTTTGGAAAAAACCGGGAAGGCAGCTTCGTTGAGTTACAGGCCAACGGCCCGCGATATGGGTTTGACGTGGAGGAAATTCCGGCCCAAGATATTGACCATGTCACCATCAGCTCGTCAAAAATCAGGGCTGCTTTGGAAACCGGGGATGTGCAGACCGCCCATCAGTTTTTGGGACGCCACTATGCCATCACCGGGCGCGTGATCAAGGGGGATCAACTCGGTCGCGTATTGGGTTATCCCACGGCAAACCTCGACCTGGATGCACACCACAAACTGGTACCGGCCGAGGGCATCTATGCGGTGCGTGTACGCCATGGTCAGCAAGCCCATCGGGGCATGTTATACATCGGCACCCGGCCAACGATAGATGGCACCCAACAGGTGATTGAGGTGAATATTTTCGACTTCAATCGCGAGATTTACGGGGAAACCCTGACGGTGGAATTCATCCGACTATTGAGAAGGGATGTGCGGTTTTCATCGTTGGACGAGTTGAAAAATCAGTTGGAAAAAGATAGAATTGCGACACTTCAAATATTTGATAATCAGTAGGTTTATTTGATATCAAGTACACTAAAAAATTAAGGATCAAAAAACACCGAATGCATGATCAACAAAGTGGTTGCTGACGCGGATGAGGCCGTCCGCGATATCCCCGATCAGGCCGTGCTTATGCTGGGCGGCTTTGGGCTTTGCGGCATTCCGGAGAATGCCATCGCGGCTTTGCTGCGAAAAGGTGTAAAAGGACTCACGTGCATCTCCAACAATGCGGGGGTGGATGACTTTGGCATCGGTTTGATGCTCAAAACCCGGCAGGTGAAAAAGATGATTTCTTCCTATGTGGGTGAGAACGCGGAGTTCGAGCGGCAACTTTTGTCGGGCGAACTGGAGGTTGAATTGATCCCGCAAGGTACCTTGGCTGAACGCGTGCGCGCGGGCGGTGCCGGCATCCCCGCCTTCTTCACTCCTGCCGGTGTGGGTACCGAGGTAGCCGCAGGTAAAGAGACCCGCGACTTTGGTGGAAAGACATACCTGATGGAACGCTGGCTCCGGGCAGATTTTTCCCTGGTCAAAGCCTGGAAGGGCGACACCGCTGGAAACCTGATCTACCGGGGCACAGCTCGCAACTTTAACCCCATGATGGCGGCTGCCGGCCAGGTTACCATTGCGGAAGTCGAGGAACTGGTGCCCGTTGGGCAACTCGATCCCAACCACATTCATACCCCGGGCATTTATGTTCATCGGATCTTCCAGGGCCGAGGCTATGAAAAGCGAATTGAGCAACGAACTACACGAAAAGCCTGACCGTATGCTGGACAAGATTGGAATTGCCAAACGAATTGCCCGCGAAGTCATGGATGGCATGTATATCAATCTGGGGATTGGCATACCCACGTTGGTCGCGAATTATATTCCATCGAGCATTAACGTAGTCCTTCAGTCAGAAAATGGTCTGCTGGGTATCGGGCCCTTTCCCACCGAGGCCGAAGTTGATCCAGACTTAATTAACGCAGGTAAACAAACCATCACCATGATGCCGGGATCAGCACTTTTTAGCTCGGCCGAGAGCTTTGCCATGATCCGCAGTGGCAAGGTAGACCTTACCATTTTGGGAGCTATGGAGGTCTCGGAACAGGGTGATATTGCGAACTGGAAGGTGCCCGGGAAGATGGTAAAAGGGATGGGTGGAGCCATGGACCTGGTAGCCTCAGCCAAACACATTATTGTGGCCATGCAGCACTGCAGTAAGGATGGTGCTTCAAAACTTCTGCCCTCCTGCACGTTGCCCATTACCGGTCTGCGGTGTGTGAAGCGTATTGTGTCGGACATGGCCGTGCTGGATGTTTTACCGGATGGCGGTTTTAAGTTGTTGGAACGGGCTCCCGGTGTTACCGTGGACGACATTAAAAAAGCCACGGCCGGAAAACTGGTTGTGGGGGGCGAAATACCTGAAATGACCCTCTAGGATCAAAAAAAACATGAAAGAGTCAACCATACAGTTTAAAGTTGTTCTGGATGCCCAGAACGTGCCGGAAAAAATCGAATGGGATGCTACAGACAAGCCGCAGGAAGGCCCCACGGAGACCAAGGCAGTGAGCATTTCACTATGGGATCATCAGCAAAAAAACACCCTTCGTATCGACCTGTGGTCAAAAGATATGCCGGTCGATGATATGAAGCGCTTTTACATTGATTGTATAGGGGGCCTGGCCCAAAGCGCACTCAGCGCCACGGGTGACGAAGTGATGAGCCAGCAGATTAATGAACTTTGCCAGCGACTGGTGGCGCACGTTAAGAAGAACCCTTCCTAAGACGCTGAACAAACCGCTACCGTTGGCGAGAAAGTGACCCGGAAATCGTTTGTTTTTATAGGTTTTCTTGTAGTTTTAGGGATTAAACTACCGTTAAATCCTTATGAATAAACTTTACAAACGCTTTTTGCTGCCCGCGTTATTCGTGCTATGCGCAGGCACAGCATGGGCTCAAACCACCATCTCCGGTACCGTGAAGGACACTGCCGGACCGCTTGCCGGTGTAAACGTGGTGGTGAAAGGAACCGTGCAGGGTACTATCACCAACTCCAAAGGTGAATTCAGCCTACGCGTGAACCAGGCGCCTCCCCTCACCCTTTCATTTTCCTTCGTGGGCTTCGCCACTCAGGAAATTGAAGTCAAAGATGCCAATACCTCGGGCCTGGATGTGACGCTGGAAGAGCAAACGTTGCTGGGCCAGGAAGTTGTCGTTTCGGCATCGCGTATGGAGGAAAGCATCTTGAAGTCCCCCGTTTCGATCGAAAAGATGGATGTGTTAGCAGTACAAAGCACTCCGGCTGACAATTATTTTAAGGGTTTGATAAACTTGAAGGGATTGGACATGACTACAAGTTCGATCAACTTCCAGATTATTAATGCAAGAGGTTTTAACTCAACCGGTAACACCCGTTTCGTCCAATTGACAGATGGAATGGACACGCAGGCACCTGCGCTGAACTTCCCGATCGGTAACTTGAACGGTCCTTCAGAGCTTGACGTAGAAAGCGTTGAGTTCATCCCCGGGGCAGCTTCAGCACTTTACGGTCCAAATGCTTTCAATGGAATATTATTGGTAAAAAGCAAAAGCCCCTTCGAATATCAAGGCTTAAGTGCGTTTGCCAAATACAGCATGAACCACATTGGTGGAACTTCCCAGTTGGACAATGCTGGGGTATCCGACCCGATTGGGCCGGGCTCAGCCCAGCCGATGTGGGAGGGCGCGATTCGTTATGCAAAAGCATTTAACAACAAGTTTGCCTTTAAACTGGCTCTCTCCTACAGCCAAGCAACCGATTGGTACGGAACCAATCTTGTTGATAAAAATCCCGAGCGGCAGGGTGCTCTAAGTTTCAATCCCGGAGCCGACCGAGTGCATGCCTTTGGAGATGAGGTTTCAAATAGTCTAGGTTTGCTGCGTTTGTCGCTCGCTGGTCCTCTTGCTAGCACTCCGCTTGCACCGTTTGTTAGCTTTCTTCCCGACCAGGTCGTCTCCCGAACTCCTTATGAAGAACGATACTTGGTAGATTATAATGCCAAAAACATAAAAGCGAACGTTGGTCTGAATTACCGCATCAATGACAAATTAGAAGTATTGTATTTGCTCAACTACGGGGCAGGTACATCTGTCTACACAGGTGCCCAGCGATACTCGCTAAAAGATTTCAGCATTCAACAGCATAAAGTAGAGCTAAAAGGGTCCAATTTCTTTTTGCGTGGTTACACTACTATTGAAGACTCCGGTGATTCTTACATTGCTGATTTGACGGGAGTTCTGATTAACGATGCATGGAAATCAAATACGAACTGGTTCCGTGACTATGCTGTAGGCTACCTGAATAGCTTGGCCGGCCAGGGCTTTAACCCAAGTCTCGGACAACAACCCACTGTCGCCCAGCAAGAGGCAGCCCACATATTTGCGCGGTCTCAGGCTGATATTGGCCGCTTCGTGCCAGGCGCTTCTGACGGGGCATTCGAGACCGCGAAAGCAAACGCGACAAGCAAAGTGATCCCTCTTGGTTCGTTGTTTAATGACCAAACGCGTCTATATCACGCAGAAGGCCAGTACAATTTTAACCAGATCAAGGCGGTTGACCTGACTGTCGGTGGTACTTACCGCCTCTACGACCTCCAATCGAACGGAACCATCTTTGCCGATACCACCGGAAACGATATTACGATCCAGGAAATCGGTGCTTACCTCCAAGCAGCAAAATCATTCTCGGACAAACTAAAATTGACCGGCTCTGTTCGGTGGGATAAAAATGAGAACTTTGACGCGCAGGTCAACCCCAGAATATCTGCTGTGTACTCGCCTACCAGCAGCCACAACTTCCGGGGGTCTTTCCAAACCGGTTTTCGTTTACCTACAACACAAAACCAGCATATCGATTTGAACGCGGTAAGTGCCAGGTTGATCGGTGGATTACCGGAATATGCAGCAGCCAGGAATGTTTTCCAATATGCTTACGACTTGCGGTCGGTTAACAGTTATGTGGCCGCTGTTGCCGCTGATGTTGCCGCTGGCAACCCCACCGCAATTGGCGCACCGGCTAACCTCGCCTTGCTGAGGCCGATCGCTTCGATTGAACCCGTGAAACCGGAGCAAGTTCAGTCAATTGAAATAGGTTACAAAGGGTTATTAGGTGACAAATTGCTTGTTGATCTGGTGTACTATCACAACACCTACAACGACTTTATCGCTGCCCAGTTTGTTCGGAAGGCCGCTGGCGAAATTGACATCAGTGGAATGATTACCGACCGCTCCAACCCAGCTTATCCGACATACAACTTTGATCCGCGCACGGAGGCGAACATCCGGAATGCACAAACGCTGTTAACGCCTATAACGACCATCGGCAGGGAGAACACATTCTCAATACCGACTAATGTTGATCGCACGTTAACGGCAATGGGTTTCGCTGTTGGAGCCGAGTACAGCCTGCCGAAAGGTTACAAGTTGTCGGGTAACTACAATTGGAACAAATTGAATGATGCAGAGCAATTGGCGGCTGATGGCTTCCTGGCTGAATTCAACACCCCAGAGCACAAATACAACATCTCATTTGGAAACCGGAAGGTCACTGACAAATTGGGATTCAACATAGCTTACCGCTGGCAGGATCAATTCCTCTGGGAATCATCCTTTGCCCAGGGGCAAGTGCCTTCTATTGGAACTGTGGACGCCCAGGTCAGCTATCGCCTCAGTGGATTGAAATCCGTTCTCAAAGTGGGCGGATCAAATATCACCAACGAACGATACGTGCTTAATTATGGTGGGCCCACCTTGGGTGCTATTTACTATGTCTCTGTGACGTTTGATGAATTATTCCGCTAAGCATTAATTTGATTCAATATGAAAATTCATAAGAAAATTTTGACCGCGGCATTGGCAGCTGCGCTGATCAGTTCCTGCACATACAACTTCCCTGAGTCGCAAGACAAGGGGCTGGGTCAGGTTGATTTTGCTAAGATGGTATCAATCGGGAACTCGCTGACTGCGGGTTTCATGGATGGAGCGCTTTATACGGCAGGTCAGGAAAACTCCTACCCGGCTATTATCGCCCGGCAGGCAGACTTGATTGGCGGTAGCGAAACGTTTAATCAACCAACCGTTAATTCAGCAAACGGATGTTTCAATCCGACAGGTGGTTGCACACAGGGTCGATTAATTCTCAAAAATCCAGCCGCTCCAGCGCCCACACCAACGACTGGGGATGGTGGTTCGTCACTGGCTCCATTCACGGCAGTGGCCAAAAACCAGATCAACAACTGGGGTGTGCCCGGTGTAACCATTCAAACCGCACAATCTCCGGCATTGGGTGGGCCCCCTACAGCGAATCCACTGTATAACCCTTTTTATGCCCGCATTGCTTCGGCTCCCGGCACCTCAACGCTATTGGGTGATGCAGTTATTTCGATGCAGAACGGTGGAACGTTCTTTACGTTCTGGCTTGGCAATAATGACGTGTTAGGCTACGCAACTGGTGGTGCCTCGAATCCTGCCATTCTTACATCTCAACCAGCATTTGCAGCAGCTTACAACAATGCATTGAATGCCATGCTAGGTGCAAATGCCAATGCAAAAGGTGCAGTTGCTAATATCCCGAACGTCACGAGTATTCCGTTTTTTCGAACAGTTCCAGTTAACCCGATCAATCTTCCTGCTGCAAATGCCACTGCATTAAATACTGCGTTCGCTGGCTACAATGCAACGCTTGACGCATTGAAAGGAGTACCCTTCAATTTGCCAGTGGCCGAAATGGATAGCCGAAAAATTACGTTCGTTGCTGGACCAGGTAATCGCGTGGTTCTTAACGATGAGAACGCCCGTGATCTAGGCCCGTTTTGGGATCAATTGCAAGGTGCTGGGGCAATTACCGCTGGGCAACGAGCAGCGCTTGAACCCTACCGCACGGCTCGACAAGCAATTATACCAACACAAACCACTGTAGGTGATTTTATTATATTGCCCGCTGCCTCGTTCATCGGGACAGTTGTTGGTGGAAATCCCCAGTTGCTAAACGGTATTACTGTACCACTGGCAGACAACTGGGTGCTGATACCCCAAGAACAAAGTCAAATTCAGACTGCGATCGATGGATTTAATTCTACTATTGCTACTGCCGTGAATGGACAAGCGGCAAGGTTAGTTTTAGTGGACGTCAACAAGGCCCTGGAGGATGTGCGGCTTGGGTTGGTTACGATCAATGGATCCTTATTTACATCCTCAATCTTACCTCCGTTTGGCGCATTCTCGCTAGATGGCGTACACCCGAACCAGCGGGGTCACGGATATATGGCGAACCTTTTCATCGATGCGATCAATCGGAAATGGGGCGCTGCCATTCCCTTGTGCACCCCCAACGATTTGCCAGGAAATGCATTGCCAATTCCATAATCAAATTTTGATAGAATGAGAAAGGGGCTTCGGCCCCTTTTTTAATTTTGTCTTTTTCTTAAAACAACTCTTTTGCAATCCGGTAGATAGGATCGCTTTTACCCATGGAGTAGAAATGCAAGGAAGGCACCTGGTGATTAATCAACTCCTTGCACTGCTGCACCGCCCATCGGATTCCCACTTCCTTTACCTCCTTATTGTCCTTGCAGCGATCGATTTCCTCAGTTAACTCCTCCGGGAGGTTACAATTGAAAATGGTGGGGAGTACACTTAGCTGCGTTTTGGTGGTGATGGGCTTAATGCCCGGAATGATCGGCACGGTAATGCCCGCCTCGCGACACAGCCTGACAAAATCGAGATAACGCTGGTTATCAAAAAACATCTGCGTCACAATAAACTGGGCGCCCATATCGACCTTCAGTTTCAGATATTTCAAATCTGTCTTCAGATTGGGGGCGGCAAAATGCTTCTCGGGATAGCCGGCAACGCCAACACAAAAATTCGTGGGTGATGCGTGTTGCAGATCATCGTCCAAAAACTTTCCTGCGTTCATGTCCATAATCTGCCCCAGCAATTCCGAGGCAAAGGCATGACCATCCGGGTCGGCCACAAACCGAGCCTCTGACTTGATCGCATCGCCTTGCAGCGCCAATACATTGTCTATGCCGAGAAACTGCAAATCAATCAGGGCATTCTCCGTTTCTTCGCGTGTGAACCCCCCGCAAATCATATGCGGCACGCAATCCACCTTGTAGTGGTTTTGAATGGCCGCGCAGATGCCGACCGTACCGGGCCGCTTACGCGTTGATCGCTTTTCGAGCAGACCATTCTCCCGCTTCTTGTACACGTACTCCTCCCGGTGGTAGGTCACATCGACAAATGGAGGTTTGAACTCCATGAGCGGATCCATGTGGTCAAACAGGGAGCGGATATTTTCGCCCTTCAGGGGAGGCAACACCTCGATGGTGAAAAGCGTTTTGCCGTTGGCGTTCTTCAGATGGTCGACAACCTTCATTGTAATTTGGAAATTTGGAAATGAATCAATTTGAAAATGTTTTGAAAGGCTATTTTTTCGATGACGAGATAATTTTCGATATTACCTTGATCACAATATGAAAATCATCAATCATATCGTCCGGATCGGGGTAACCCTTCGATGCCTTGCACAGGAGCAACCAATACTCGGTCTCATCGGCCTCCTTTGCTGCGACTTTGAATTTATGAATGAAATCTGCTTTGCTCTCCGCATTTTGTACTTCACGCACATTTGCCCCAATAGATGTGCCCGATCTCAACAACTGACGCCCCACTACGTATTTTCGTTCTGCCTCAAGTTTTTCCGCATACTCAATTGCCCGAAGAGAGAATCTAAATGTTAAATCTACAATAACATTATCCTTGTCACTTCTCATAGCAACCGGACCTCCGTCTTCAAATTACCAAATTGATCCATTTCCAAACTAATAACCCAAGACCGGCCCCAACCACTTCTCCGTCTCGTCCAGCGTTTGGCCCTTGCGTTTGGCATATTCCTCCACCTGGTCACGGGCAATCTTGCCAAGGCCAAAGTACCTGGCCTGCTCATGCGCAAAGTAAAAACCGCTCACCGAAGCTCCCGGGTACATGGCATAAGACTCGGTAAGCTGAATGCCCGCTTTCTCCGCCTTAAGCAAATCAAAAATCAACTGCTTCTCGGTGTGATCGGGACAAGCCGGATAACCCGGTGCGGGCCGAATCCCCGGATATTCTTCCGAAATCAACTGCTCATTGGTGAGATTCTCGGTCTTGTTGTAACCCCAATAATCCTTACGCACCAGCTCATGCAGGCGTTCGGCAAAGGCCTCTGCCAGCCGATCGGCCAACGCCTTCACCATAATCTCAGCATAATCATCATGCTGCTTTTTGTAGCGATCGATCAGTTTCTCCAATCCGATGCCCGTGGTAACGGCAAACAAGCCCAGATAATCCTGGCCGGGGTTTGGTGATATGAAATCCGCCAGACAGAAATTGGGGAGGTTCTGCGCTTTCTTATTTTGTTGGCGAAGGAAATGGAACACGCGCTTCTCCTGCCCCACCTCAATCTCCACATCATCTCCTTTTGCCACGGCCGGATAAAAACCCAATACCGCATTGGCTTGCAATCGCTCGCCCGCCACGATTTCATACAGCATCTTCTGCGCATCCTGATACAGGCGAGTCGCCTCAGCACCTACTACTCCATCATTCAAAATGCCGGGGAAACGACCTGCGAGCATCCACGTTTGGAAAAAGGGAGTCCAATCAATGTACTTGCGCAAATCCGCCAGCGGGAACCGAATCAATTCTTTGCGGCCCAAAAAACCCGGGCGTGTAAACGAAGTGCCGGACCAGTCGATGTTTACCCGGTTTGCCCGTGCTTCGGCTAACGACACAAAATTCTTGGCCTGCTGGCGCCCCTCGTGGTCCTTGCGCAATTCGGCATACTCCTGCTTGATTCGCTCGTGCAGACTTTTCCGTGTTTCCAGGTTTATTAACTCACTGGCCACCGGCACTGACCGGGAGGCATCCAGCACATGAACAACTGGCGCGGAATACACCGGATCGATTTTTACTGCCGTATGAATCTTTGAAGTGGTAGCGCCACCAATGAGCAACGGCACGTTCATCCCCTCATGCTGCATCTCCTTTGCCACATGAACCATTTCATCCAGTGACGGAGTAATCAGGCCACTCAGCCCAACGATATCAACCTTCTCACGCTTCGCGGCTTCAATAATCTTTTCCGTGGGCACCATCACGCCCAGATCCACAATATCATAATTGTTGCACGCCAGCACCACGCCCACAATGTTTTTGCCAATGTCGTGAACATCGCCTTTTACGGTGGCGAGCAGCACCTTGGCGGCAGGCTTGCCTGAAGTTCCGCTTAGCCGCTTCTCCTCCTCCAGGTAAGGCGTTAAGTAAGCCACAGCCTTCTTCATTACCCGCGCGCTTTTTACCACTTGGGGCAGAAACATCTTGCCGGCACCAAACAAATCGCCCACCACGTTCATGCCCGCCATCAGGGGCCCCTCAATCACCAACAAGGGCCGACCGTACTTAAGCCGCGCCTCTTCCGTATCCACTTCAATGAAGTCGATAATTCCCTTTACCAGCGCGTGCGTCATGCGCTCCTCCAGCGATCCGTTTCGCCACTCCGTGTCGGCCTCCTTTTTTCGGGCAGATCCTTTCACGGATTCGGCAAATTCGAGCAGGCGTTCGGTGGCATCATCTCTCCGGTTCAACAACACATCCTCCACCCGCTCCAGGAGATCTTTCGGTATCTCATCGTAAACCTCCAGCATGGTCGGATTTACGATGCCCATATCCATACCATGCTGAATGGCGTGGTAGAGAAAGGCGGCATGCATGGCCTCGCGCACAATCTGATTTCCGCGAAAACTAAACGACACATTGCTCACCCCTCCGCTCACATGGGCATGTGGCAGATTCTTTCGTATCCATTGGGTTGCCCGGAAAAAGTCTACCGCGTAGGTGCGGTGCTCCTCAATGCCCGTAGCCACCGGAAAAATATTCGGATCAAAAATGATATCCTCAGGAGGGAAACCGACCTGGTTGACCAGGATGTTGTAGGCTCGCTGACAGATCGAAATTCTTCTTTCGTAGGTGTCGGCCTGGCCTTGCTCATCGAATGCCATAACCACCGTAGCCGCCCCGTAGCGCTTCACCAGTTTTGCCTGCCGGATAAACTCTTCTTCGCCACCCTTTAAAGAAATGGAATTAACAATTCCCTTGCCTTGCAAACATTTAAGCCCCGCCTCAATCACCTCCCACTTGGAGGAGTCGATCATGACCGGTACCCGTGCGATTTCCGGTTCTGATGCCATGAGATTCAGAAACCGGGTCATGGCCGAGACCGAATCGAGCATGCCTTCGTCCATGTTAACGTCAATCACCTGCGCTCCTCCGCGTACCTGGTCGAGGGCCACTTCCAGCGCCTCGTCAAACTTATCTTCTTTAATGAGTTTAAGGAACCGGGCGGAACCGGTGACGTTGGTACGCTCCCCGATATTAACAAAATTCGAAGCGGGAGTTACGACAACGGCCTCCAAACCACTCAGAGTTAGTTGTCTATGGTGGTCGGTCGATGGTCTATAGTCGCTCATGTTCGGTCTCAAACTAGTCACCTTATTGAATTTCTTAGTGCTTGAATACCCTTCACGAGTTGTGTTAACCGGAGGTAGAATCGGTCAAAATCTTCATTGGAAATCAAACCTCTCCGCCTCCCAAGGTGCAAACAGCAGACTACTTCAAGTGCAGAGCGAAGGGCAATACCAAGAAATCTGCGGAACTCAGCATTTGACTGCCCCGTTGAACCTTCTGCAATATTTAGTGATACAGAATCGGATGCGCGTTGAATTTGTGAACTAAGCACAAACATCTCCGTTTTGGGAAAAGTCTTAACGAGCCCGGACACTTCGCCAGATAACTCGACTGCCGCTTGCCACACTTTCAGATTCTCAAATTTGAACGCCATAGAAATGCAGAACTTGTTTCACGTAGTGGTTAAGGCTGAAAACTGTCGACCATGGACAATCGTCTGGGTTCATAGCGCTCCGTCAACTCCGCTATCTTCCGAATATGGGCTGGCGTAGTGCCACAGCAACCACCCAGCACGTTGACCAGGCCTTCCTTCAGGTACTCTTCCACCTGAGCCGCCATTTCTTCGGGTGTCTGATCATAGTGACCAAACTCATTGGGCAGCCCGGCATTCGGATAGGCGCTGACATAGAACGGTGCCTGCTCATTGAGCACCTGCAAATACGGGCGCAGTTGCGAGGCTCCTAAAGCACAATTCAAGCCGATACTAAAGAGCGGCACATGCGAAACCGAAACCAGGAATGCCTCGGTGGTCTGGCCCGAAAGCGTCCGGCCACTGGCATCGGTAATCGTTCCCGAAACCATGATGGGCACCTGTCGGCCAAGCTGATCGAAAAGCTCCTGAATGGCAAACAAGGCTGCCTTCGCATTAAGCGTGTCAAAAACGGTCTCCACAAGCAACAAATCGGCACCTCCCTCCAAAAGAGCTTTGGCCTGTTGCGCATACGCTTCCTTCAATTGATCAAAAGTTATGGCCCGATATCCGGGGTTGTTGACATCAGGCGAAATCGAAGCCGTCTTATTGGTTGGCCCCATGGCACCGGCCACAAACCGGGGTTTATCGGGTGTCTTTCGGGTGAATTCATCAGCCGCCTGCCGGGCAATTTGGGCCGAGTGATAATTGATGTCGTACACGGCATCTTCGAGGTGATAATCGGCCTGCGCTATTGTAGTGCCGCTAAAGGTATTGGTCTCAATGATGTCGGCACCAGCCTCCAAGTATTGCCGGTGGATATCCAGTATGATATCCGGCCGGGTAATCGACAGCAAGTCGTTGTTGCCTTTAAGGGGTGACGGGTGATTTTTGAACCGCTCTCCGCGGAAGTCCGCTTCCTCCAGCTTATGGCGCTGAATCATAGTGCCCATGGCACCATCCAGCACTAGTATTCGTTTTTGAATGGCTTCGTAAATAGACATGGCTCTCGTTTACCACTTTATCCAGAGAGCCCTCAACAGAGAAGGTCGCCTATCATGACTGAAAACGATTGAAATCGTCTCAGATGGGTTTTAGCACAACGTTCCGATGATCGAGAACAGGATGCTAAGACGTCAACGGGCCCGGTCCCTCGGTCTTTCTGGATAAGCACTGCAAAGAAAGTGAATGCCCAGCAAAAAATGAAGCTGCCTGGCCATTTTTGAACGAATGTTTAAGGATAAATCGGCAAATTTGCATTGTGAAACTCGCTGCCATTGACATCGGCTCTAATGCCATCCGCTTTCAGGTTTCGTCTGTTCTGGACAATGGCACGCGGTTATTGTTCAAGAAGATGGAATACGTCCGATTTCCTCTTCGTCTGGGCCACGATGTATTCACCACCGGCCGTATCTCGGAAAAAAGTAAGGACAAGTTCAAGAAGCTGATGCATACTTACAAGCTGCTGCTTGAACTCTACGAAGTGGACGATTATATGTTTTGCGCCACTTCCGCCATGCGTGAATCTGAAAATGGAGCGGAGCTTGTTCAGGAAGTGCGCAACCAGATTGGTGTCAATATTGAGGTGATAGACGGGCAACGGGAAGCGGACCTGATTAACCGAGCCATCAGTTCCTTTTTGACCAACGAAACGCACCTTCACATTGACGTGGGCGGTGGAAGTACAGAACTTAACATCTACGTGCAGGGCGAAAAATTACACACCCGGTCCTTTAAGGTGGGTTCTGTGCGGGTACTGGAAAACCGGGATTCGCCTGTGGCCTGGGAGGATATGGAGCGATGGATTAAGGATCACATGAAGCCGCAGTATGGCAAAGTGACGGCCGTGGGTACAGGCGGTAACATCTCAAAAATCTACGAGTTGGCGCAGTTGAAACCGCACCGGAAGATGTCTTTAAAACGCCTCGATGAAGTTATTGCCATGATTGGCCAGCACAGCATTGAAGAGCGTATCTATAAGCTTCAGATGAACCCCGACCGCGCGGATGTGATCATTCCCGCAGGCAACATCTACCGGAAAGCCATGGCCTGGGCCCAATCGAAATACATTTTCGTGCCTGAGGTCGGACTAAAAGACGGCATACTCCTGCACCTGTTCGAGAAAAATGCCACGCAACGCAAGATTGAGTTTGTCAACGTGGAGGATCAAAGCCAGGGGAAAAAGATTTCCCCGATACCATCTAAAAAAGCGCCACGTCTGAAATAATCTCGCGGGTGACGTTGTAGAACTCCTTGTGAATATTGAAAGGCGGGTCTTGGCCGGCTTCCTTTGACTCATACGAGCCGTCTTCCTTCATCCGATAGGCATTCACATTATCCCGCAGATTGTAGCGCAGAATATTCATGGCCTGTTTCTTCAGCATTTCGGACTCCAGCCGGAAAAGCGATTCCACTCTTCGGTCAAAACTGCGCACCATCGCATCCGCGCTGCCGATGTACACCTTAGGATTGCCCGCATTATGGAAATAATAAATACGCGAGTGCTCCAGAAACTCACCTACTATGGAAATCACTTCAATGTTCTCACTCAAACCTTTTCGACCCGGGCGAAGGCAACACATGCCCCGAACAATCAATTTGATTGAAACTCCCGACTTTGACGCTTCATACAGTGCATCAATAAAATCCTTGTCTTGCAGGGAGTTGAACTTGACCACAATACCCGAAGGCTTCCCCTGCCGCGCGTGAATGGCTTCCTGACGAACGAGGCCCACCAGTTGGTTGCGCATGTCCCGCGGAGATGTAATCAGGTTCTGATACGTGGTCGGCAGGCTGTGGCCGGTGATGACATTAAAGAATTCTGACACGTCATGCGCATACGCTTCGTTGGTACTGAGCAAACTGATGTCCGTGTAAAGGCGTGCCGTAGCTTCGTTGTAGTTGCCACTGCTCAGGTGCACATACCGCACCACGCGATCGTCCTCCTCTTTGCGAACGATAAGCAATAACTTGGTGTGGGTTTTCAAACTGCTGACACCGTAAATCACAAAACAACCCGCCTTCTGCAGCCGCTGGGCCTCGCGCAAGTTATTTTCTTCATCAAAACGGGCTTTAACCTCAAAGAGGACAGACACGTGCTTACCGTTCTCGGCCGCTTTCAGCAACGCAGCGGTTACCCGCGACTCTTTTGCCACCCGGTAAATGGTGATCTTGATCGAGAGCACATACGGATCATCGGCTGCCTTTTCCAGCAACTCCAGCACCGGATCCATGGAATTGTACGGGTGATGGAGCAAAATGTCGCGTTCCTTCAATACATCCATGAGATCGCGCGTACCATACTCGGGGAATGACAGCGGCTTAATGGGGCTGCGTAAGGGCGCCTTTTTGTCCTTGAATTCCTTATGCCCGATAATCTGGTTGAGTCCATTGAGCTCAAGCAAGCTCCCATGCGGTACCTGAAATACGTTTTGGTCGTCAAGATCCCACTGGATCTTGAGCAAACGCATCAACCACGGATCGGGGTTCTCCTCGATGTCCATGCGCACGACCCGTCCCGATCTGCGGGTCTTGAGTTTGCGTTTCAGTTCATCCAGAAAGTTGGATTCAATGTCTTCACTTTCATCGAGCGTAAAATCTCCATTCCGGTTGATGCGGAACAGGTTCACGCTTTGAATATCCACGTTGCGGAACAGATGCTGAATGTTGTGCCGGACGATATCTTCAAGCGGCACAAAGGAGATCAGGCCGTCCCACGATAGAATTTCATAGAACCGGGGCAGGTTGCTCGGCACTTGCACAAAAGAAACCTTCGGTTGCGCCTGCTGATCGCCCGGCACGCGTGTCACCACTCCAAACAGCAAACGGTTGTTCATCAGCACCGGGAAGGTATGGTAACTATCAAACACCATGGGCGTGAGCATCGGGTAAATGGTCTTATGGAAGTACTGATCGACCCGTTGACGATCCTCCGGCTCCAACATTTTGCAGGATGTAATCCGGAAACCATGCCCCTCAAAATGAGGCACCAGGTTATGAAGAAAATGCTGGTGCTGGTCGGTGAGAAAGCGTTTGATTTCCTGCAGCAACAGCATACGGAAAGGCGCCTCCCGAAGCCCGCTGTAATCGAAACGTTCCTTGCCATAATCCAGGTAGTTATATAAACTTCCCAGGCGTATGGTGCAGAATTCATCCAGATTGGAGGCCGTAATGGCCAAAAACTTCAGCCGGTCAAAAATGCTCCGCTCCGTCTTCCGCGATTGATCGAGTACGCGATAGTTGAACTGTATCCAACTCAAATCGCGAGAGACATAGTTACTGGCCTCAATCTGCTGCTGCCACGCAGCGATTGACCCCTCCCGCACGGGTACTTCTGTTATTGATTCGTCTCCCTCCTGCTCCATACCGACTACTCGATCAAATGTCCAGGCGCGCGTACCGCGCATTGCGCTCAATGAAATCCCTGCGTGGCGCTACTTCATCTCCCATCAGCATGGAAAAGAGGTGATCGGCTTCTGCGGCCGACTCAATGCTGACCAACTTCAGCGTTCTGCGAGCCGGGTCCATGGTGGTTGACCAAAGCTGCTCAGGATTCATTTCACCCAAACCCTTGTAGCGTTGTACGTTGACACTGTCTTCTTTGCCATTGCTCAACTCTTTAAGCAACGCATCGCGTTCTTCCTCATTCCAGCAGTACCGCTCTTCCTTCCCCTTTTTCAACAAATACAGCGGAGGGAGCGCAATGTAGATGTACCCCTGCTCAATCAACTCGCGCATGTACCGGAAGAAAAAGGTAAGGATGAGCGTACGGATGTGACTTCCGTCCACATCGGCATCGGTCATGATGATGATCTTATGGTAGCGAAGCTTCGACAGGTTTAGCGCCTTCTGATCATCCTCGGTGCCAAAGCTGACGCCCAACGCAGTGATGATGTTCTTGATTTCCTCGTTTTCATAAATCTTATGTTCCTGCGCCTTTTCTACGTTGAGAATCTTACCGCGCAGCGGCAGAATAGCCTGAAAATTCCGGTCGCGCCCCTGCTTGGCCGAGCCACCAGCGGAGTCACCCTCCACCAGGTAAAGTTCTGATATGGATGCATCGGAGCTGGCACAATCAGCCAGTTTGCCCGGCAATCCGGTGCCCGACAGCACATTTTTGCGCTGCACCATTTCACGGGCCTTACGGGCTGCAATGCGGGCCTGGGCCGCCAAAATCACCTTGCTGACGATCAGCTTGGCCTCTTTGGGGTTTTCCTCCAAAAAGTGCTGAAGAATTTCGCCCACGGCCGTATCCACAGCACCCATCACCTCGCTATTGCCCAGTTTGGTCTTCGTTTGGCCTTCGAACTGCGGCTCAGCCACCTTCACCGAAATCACCGCGGTTAATCCTTCGCGAAAGTCATCGCCACTGATTTCTACCTTGGCTTTTTCCAACAGCCCGGACTTATCCGCGTACGTCTTGAGCGTTCGGGTGAGCGCCCTGCGGAAACCGGCCACGTGTGTGCCCCCCTCGTGGGTGTTAATGTTGTTGACGTAGCTGACGAGATTTTCGTTGAAGGACGTGTTGTAACTTAACGCCACTTCTACGGGAATCTCACTTTTATCATTCCGGACGTAAATCGGTGCAGGGATCAGTTTTTCCCGATTCGAATCCATGTACTCTACAAACTCGCGCAAGCCGCCACTGGAGAAAAACGTCTGCGTGCGGGCCTCCCCGTTTTCGTCAAGTTCACGCAGGTCTTTCAGAATGATGGTGATGCCGGGATTCAAAAATGCCAGCTCGCGCAGTCGCCCAGCTACGGTATCGTAATTGTAGACCGTGACCTGGAATACCGTGGCATCGGGTTTGAAGTGAACGGTTGTACCGCGCTTTTGCGATTCTCCTGCCTGGCGCACCGGATAAGCCGGCACCCCCTGATGGTATTGCTGCTCAAATATCTTTCCCTCCCGATAAACCGTAACGTTGAGCGTCTCCGAGAGAGCATTCACGCACGACACACCCACTCCGTGCAAACCACCGGAAACTTTGTAGGTGTCTTTATCAAATTTACCCCCGGCATGCAGCACGGTCATAACCACCTCCAAAGCCGACCGCTTTTCTTTTTCATGCATGTCGGTCGGAATACCGCGGCCATTGTCCTCGACCATCACCGAATTGTCGGTGTGAATGGACACCGTGATGGTATCGCAGTAGCCTGCCAGAGCTTCATCGATGGAGTTATCAACCACTTCCCAAACGAGGTGATGCAGGCCTTTTACGCCCACATCGCCAATGTACATGGCGGGTCTTTTTCGAACGGCCTCAAGGCCTTCCAGTACCTGAATATTACTTGCGGAATACGAGGAATCTTTCTTCTTTTTTTCGTCTGACATGAGGTTGGTTATAAACCGTCAAAAATACGGTTTTCAGCCCGAAATTCAGCGATTTTGGGTGTTAAAACGCTTGTTTTTTTTTGCCTTGGCCGCGGACTTGCTCGGGTCAATTTTCCGGGCAAAAAAAGATGCGATTCCAGCCCGTTTTCAGGCCTTGTCTTTCTTCTTCTTTTTCTTGCCGTTGTCCTTCTCGGCCATCAGTTGCAAACGTGCTTTTTGAAGCTCTGCTTTTTGAGCCTCGGTAACGGTCGGATAGCTCAAATCCAGCTTTTCAAACATGCGGTAGATCACCGAAGCTATGGCCAACCGGGCATACCACTTGTCGTCTGCCGGAATTACAAACCAAGGCGCATACTCCGTTGACGTGGCGCTGATGGCTTCGCTGTACGCTTTTTGATACTCATCCCAAAAACCGCGTTCCTTCAGGTCGGACAATGAAAATTTCCAGTTCTTGCTGGGGTCATCAATGCGCTCCAGGAAGCGCTTGCGCTGCTCCTTCTTGGACACATGCAGGAAGAATTTCAGAATAATAGTGCCGTTATCAAATAGGTTTTTCTCAAATCTCCTGATTTGTTTGTAACGCGCCTTCCAGAACTTTTCGTCAACCTTCTTGGGGCTTTCGATACCCGGAATATTCTCATTCATCACATACTCGGGATGCACGCGTGTCACCAACACATTTTCGTAGTGCGAACGGTTGTGGATGGCAATCTCGCCCCGGGCCGGCAACGCTAACGTGTGGCGCCAGAAGTAGTCGTGATCCAGTTCGCGCGAGTTCGGGGCTTTAAAGCTATACACTTTAACACCCAGTGGATTGAAGCCGGACATGATGTGTTTCACCGCTCCATCTTTGCCGGCTGCATCCATCGCTTGAAAAACAATCAATACGCTGTACCGGTTGTGCGCATAAAGCTTGTCCTGAATCTCGGCCAGGTGTCTTCGACCCATTTCAAGCAGCGACTCGGCCTCCTCCTTCACCAGGATGTCGCCCTTGTATTCCGTATGAAAATCCTTGAGTTTGATGTTGGTCTCCGGCTTTACCAATAACTCCTTGATGTTGATTAATCGGTCATCGCTGAGCATAAAAATGTAGTTTAGGTTGGTTGAAAAGTAGAGAAATTCTGCCTCTTGTGGTATGATTTTACTGCATTTCCCCAGGTTAAGTTTAAATCCGTCAATTATGAAAAATTACGATATTAAACGACTCATTATCAGCATATTAATGCTATCTTCACGATCGGCAGCAGCGCAAAAAGATCAGGATCTGATCAAAGCGGTGATTGAAAAAGAGACCCAATCCTTCTTTCGGGTGGACCGAAAGGGATGGGAAGAATCCTGGCAAAAAACACCCTACGCGTATTGGTTTTATTCCGATTCTACCGGCACTTCGTATGTCGAAGGATGGGATCAACTGAACAAAACGTTTGACGATTACTTCAAAACCGCCAAGCCGAACCAGGCCAAGATCATCAACGAATGGGTAGAGGTGCGCGTGTACGGAAACGGAGCTTATGCGCGATTCACCCAACGCGTGCAAGACGACATCGACCGCGATGAAACGTCTCAAGTGCGCGTGCTTGAAAAAGGGAAAGACGGAAAATGGAAAGTGATTTGTGTCGCTGCCGTTGCGGTGTATTCCAAATAGCATTGGCGGGTTTCAGTATTGGCCGGTGCGCAGCATCACCAGCGTGCACGCTTCAATGGGCTCAATCCCACGTTGACGGGCCAATCGCTCAAATTCGTCATTCTCCGTGCCCGGATTGAAAATGATTCGTTTGGGCTTCAGGGACAAAATGTAATCATACCATGCGGGCTGGTGTTGCGGGCCTAGGTACAACGTCACCGTATCAACACCTGTAATTTCTGGTCGCTCCTGAATAGAAAGAATAGTTTTGCCGAGTACGTCTCCTTTCTTATTGCTAACCGGCACGAATTCATGGCCGTATTCCGTCAGCATTTCGGCTGCCATAAAAGCATAGCGCGAGGGATTGTTGCTCGCTCCGATAATCACGAAAATAATCAAGTTTTCTTGAAGGATTCACACACTTTTGTTGAATTTGAAAAAGGAACCCCGGTCAGTTAAACCCAAGACTTAATGCAATGCCTATTTTGGTGTTTACGGGAGGACTGTGTGAACTTCTCCAGGCTTGGTAAGTATCTTTCAAAAAATCAAATAGCTCAACATAACTCATGATGTGCAAACGCACCACGGTGAGGATGCTGGTGAATGAGCGCTTTGTTTCCGATTTCTTTTTGATGACTACCATGAGCACCTGAGCAATACGAACACAAAATACCTGGATTCGGATGGCGTTTTCGCTTTCTCCCCAAAAATAGTTCAAGGGGAAATTTTGCTTGACTTGTTTGAATAGAATTTCAATCATCCAGCGGTGCTTGTAAATGAGGGCCACCTGGGCCGCTGTGATTTTAAAGTTATTGGTGATGAAGATATACACACGCCCCGATCGTCTTTGTACGTTATCCTGCGCAATTGCAATTTGTTAGGTTGACCTCCTTCTGTATAAGAGATCGTAATGTATTGTTCCTTAAGCACACCTTTGGCCTTTTTCTTTTGGGTGTTATCAGTAATGACTTTGCGTACATGGAAGACAGCATTTTTCTTCATGCGTGTAACAAACCAAATTTGCTCGCTGCTCCATTGGGCAAACT
>JAJTGY010000021.1 GCA_021298015.1 Flammeovirgaceae bacterium | reverse complement strand
CTCAACGGTCCGAAACCAAACGAGGGCAACGTGCTGCAATATATGGCGGTGACGGGCGCATCCACGGCAGATGCAAGGTGCATCGGAGCCGAATCATTCACATAATTCATCACCGCTTCCTTCATCAGCGCTGCGGATTGCAAAAAGGTTAACTCCCCCGCCAGATTCCGAACCCGGGGTGACCCGGATTTACGCAAAATCCAATCGCAGGCATCGCGATCGGCCGGGGCTCCGAGTAAGTACAACACCAGGTGCTCAGGGAATTTTCCGATCAGTTCAACCCATCGCTCGCGGCTCCACTGCTTGGTAAACCAAACCGATATTGGCGCCAGGCATACATACGCGCGTCTTTTGCCCTCGTCACCAACCTGCCACTGCGTTACCGACTGACGATCGGGTGCGGTTGGGTAAAGGCGTGGCATGGCTGGCTTGAATCCTGTGAGATGCCCGATCAGCTTCTGGTTGCGATCAATTTCATGAACGCCTGGACGAATATCATGCGACACCCGATGAGTGAACCAAAACGAAAAAGGATTCTTGTCAAAACCAATGCGCTGTGGTGATCCGCTCCGCGCGGTAATCCATCCCGAACTGGCAAAACGGTGTACGTTGATTACTGCATCATACCGGGTGGCGCGTACTTGTCGGGTAAGGGCCAGCAAATTGGTAAGCTTACCGCGCTTTTTATCCCAGATGAGAACGCGATGGAGGAACGGGTGCCCAGACAAAAGCTGCTCATTGCCTTTGCGCAACAAAAAGTCGATTTTCGCCTCCGGAAACTGCAGGTGGAGTTTTTCTACCACGGCTGTAGCCAAGATGACATCTCCGATAAAGGCGGTTTGGATGACGAGGAAAGACTGCTTCGCGCCAGCGTTCATTTCGGAAACTTCTCCCGGTAATAGTGAATGGCCTTTTCAATCTCGCGAAAGGCCACTGCGCGCCCCTGAAACTCCGGCACTTCGACCACTTTATTCTCCAGCTTCTTGTACGACTCAAAAAACTCGCGAAGCTCGCGGGTGAAATGCTCCTGCATGGTGGTTACATCTTCCAGGTGGGCCACACTGGCATCGTTCTCGGCAACGGCAATGATCTTTTCATCAGCCAGACCCTGATCAATCATGTGCATAACGCCAATAACCCGGGCGGGTACCAACGTAAGCGGTTGAATGGGAACCAATGACAAAATCATGATGTCCAGCGGGTCAAGGTCATCGCCCAGCGTTTGAGGAATAAATCCGTAGTTGGCCGGGTAGTACACGGACGAATACAACACCCGGTCCAGTTTGAGTAAACCCGTATCCTTGTCTACCTCATACTTGGCTCGCATCCCAATGGAAATCTCAATGATGCCATTTACCCGCTGGGGGGGCTGTTGACCTATAGGTGCTTCGTGCCAGGGGTGTTTGATCATGGGTTTAAAGATAAAAAAAGAAGCCCCGATTACGCGGGGCCTCCAGCAAACTATTTGGGTGAAGGTCTTAATTCTCCTTCGTCTCCTCGTCTTTCTTTTTCTTTTCTACCGGCTTTACCTTGTCACCGTCTTTAAGGCGTTTGGACACAACCAGGAATGGACCCGTAATAACCTCGGTACTATCGCTAAGGCCCGTCTGAATTTCAATGTTATCGTAATCGCTGATACCCGTTTTGACCTCCACCATTTTCGCAACACCCTTTTCGTGTACGAACACCACCACCTTATCTTCCTTTTTTTCAGCAGCGGCCTGCCGTTGCGCGTTTTCATTCACCACTTGGCGTTGGTCGTCATCGGCAGCCGGCTTTTCCTCTTTCTTTTCCGGGTTACGCGTAGTCACAGCTGCCAGCGGCACCGAAAGCACGTTAATCTTGCGAGTTGTAATGATCTCCACACTGGCCGTCATGCCTGGTCGAAACGGATAGCGATTACCGGCCTTAACCAGGTCCACATAAGATGACTCCAGGATCAAAATGCGAACTTCAAATTCCGTGATGGCATCAGCCGATGTTTTGTCACGTGCCGTATTGGCAATATTGGTGACAATGCCCTTGAATTGCTTGGCATCAGCCGAATAGGCATCCACATCAATCAGAACCGAATCATTCAAATGCACGCGCACAATATCATTCTCGTTCACGTTTACGCGTACCTCCATTTTTTTAAGATCCGCAATTCGCAACATTTCAGTACCGGCCATCTGGGCGGTACCCACTACGCGTTCGCCTTTCTTCACATTCAGCTTTGACACAATACCGTTCATCGGGGCCATAACGGTCGTACGCCTCACGTTCTCGCGCGACTCTTTCACCGTAGCCTCTGTACTGCTCACAATGAACTTAGCCGCTTCCAGGCTCTGCCGTGCAGACTTCAAATCGTTTTCGGCAACCTTGAAATTTTGCTGAGCCAATTGCCAATCCGCTTCCGAGATCACTTTTTCATTCCACAGTTTTTGCTGTCGCTCATAATCCTGCCGGGCGCGCTCATAAGTGGCCTCGCTTCTGGACAGGGCCGCACGGGCGGATTCCAGGTTAGCTTTCTGCTGGTTGAGTGTAGCTTCCGAACGCTCCAGTTGGCTGAGCTGAACGTCCGGGCGAATCTTCACCAACACCTTTCCGGCCGGCACCGAGTCACCGTCCTCGACAAACAGGTCAATGATCTCGCCCGAGACTTCGGGCGCAATTTTAACTTCGATGACGGGCTGCACCGTGCCGGACGCACTCACCTTCTCGGTGATGGACGTCCGTTTTACTTTCGCAAATTCTACCTCCAGTTCTTTGCCCTTACCGATCCACCCGGCCGACTTGCCAATGATGATAAACAGGATGAGAGCGCCTAAAAACCCGAGTGCGTAGTACAGCAACTTATTGTTCGATTTTTTCTTGACTTGCTTTGCCATGATATAGGAATAGGATTACGTTGATTTTAGAATTCAATGGGTTTGCCCTGATAGAAGTCCAGCACTTTCTTACGGAAGATGAAACTGTATTTCGCCCGAGTCAAGTCAGACCGCGAACGGAACAAGTCATTCTCCGAAACCTGGTATTCCACAAAATTGATTGCCCCGATTTCGTAGCGCTGCTTGTTGATACGATACGCCTCCTCCTGCGCCTTCACCTGCTTGAGGGAACTCGTGTAAGATTTGGAGGCCGCCACAGCATCATTGTAGGCCGTTTCAATGGCCTGACGCAACGTGTTTTCATTCTCCTGGATGGCCACCTCGGCCAAACTCTTGTTGATCTTTGACCGTTGCACATTGGCGCGCGTGGCTAATCCATTCAAGATGGGAATGTTCAACTGTAAACCCACGGAATTGAACAGGTTATCTTCCATCTGTTCGCGTCTGCCATAGCCCTCGGCTACTTGTATGGTATTCGGCACATAGCCAAAGACTTGCTGCCCGGTCCCCTGTACTTCACCAAAAGGGTTGTTCGATAGCGAAAAGGTACCGTCCAACTGCGAGCGGGGCACATCTGACACACTTGCGTAGTTCGATTGGGCTGAAGCATTCAAGTTCAACCGCGGGTAATAATTTCCCCGTGCTGCTTTTAATCCATATTCCGCGCTCTCAAGTTTGAGGCGGGCACTTAAGATTTCCGGCATAATGCCCAGTGACAGCTGGTAGATGTCCTCGGCTGTTTGCGATAAAACCAGATCCTCGGCTTCGATTTCGGGAGTGACCACCTGCATGGGCGTGTTGCCGGGAATCTGCATAGCTTGTTTCAACTGAAGCAGAGAGAGATTCAAGGTGTTCTCCTGGTTAATCAGATTGACTTCGTTGGTGGCCACCTGAGCTTCCTGATTCAACTGGCTGGCCAGCGGCAGCGATCCGGCTGCTACTTGTTTTTGGATGCGCTCAAGCTGTTGCTGGCTGGAGCTCAGTTGCAACCTTGCATTCTCGAACAGTTCCTGATTAAAGATAACATTCGTATACAGGGTAACCACATTGAGAATCAAATCATTCTTGGCCTTCTCAAGATCTTTCTCCGCGGCCACCACATCGCGTTGACCTGCCCGAAACGAGTTTTGCACGCGTAAACCGTTGAATAAGTTCAACGATGCAATACCTTGAACGTTAATGGTATTGTTGTCTCGATTAACGAACAGGTTCGTAACCGGGTTCAACGCGCGACCATAGTTTTGGTTATACGAGCCGCCCGCGTTAAGGGTCGGCAAGAAGCCAGCCTTGGATTGAAGTAAGTTGGCTTTGAAGGTCTCTACATTGTAAAAACTGCGTTTGATGCGCAGGTTATTCTCCAGGGCCACATCAATGCACTCCTTCAGCGTCCAGCTTTTGGGCTCCTGTGCGTGGCTTGCGGTAACAGTGGCCAGAGAAAAAATTACAACTAGCGTAATGGTTCTGATCATAAAACGATATCCGGTATATAAATAACTTCTTTTACCCAGCTAAGACTCTTTAAGTACTCGAAGGTTACAGGGCGGATGCCGCTGTCCATTTCAATCACCTGACAGGCCATGTCGTTCTTGCCTTTGCGGCTTACCGACATGGTGGCAATGTTGCAATCGTCCTGTGCCAGCACATTGGCGATGAATGCGATAGCACCCTTAACGTCCCCGGCAAAAATGATTACGGTATGAAGGCTCGCGCTGAAATCAGCCTTGAAACCATTTACCTCCGCAATGTTGATGATGCCACCCCCTTTGCTCTCACCTAACACTTCCACCTCCCGGTTGCCTTTTTTCAGCACCAGGCGAATGGAGTTGGGGTGAAAGGTGGATGCATTGCCAACCGAACGAAAATGATATTTGATTCCAGCCTGGCCAGCCAGTTCAATGGCATCTTTGATGCGCTTATCGTCAGTCTTAAAGTCCATGAGGCCTGCCAGGATGGCCCGATCACTGCCGTGGCCCTCATAGGTACGCGCAAAAGAATTATAAAACGTTATTTCTGCGGACTCGGGCTGGCCGCCCAGAATCTGAATGGCGGCCCGGGCAATGCGCACCACTCCGGCCGTATGCGAGCTTGACGGGCCTATCATGATCGGTCCAATCATGTCAAAAACGCTGCTCTTCTCGGCCATACGGTGTTAACTAACGCACAAAACCCCAAAAGGATACCGGAAGCGGGCATTTCTTTACCAAAATCCGGCATTTTTCGGGCAGGCGGCAAAAATACGCTTTGGAGGCTTAGCGAACACACGCTCCTCGCCAGAAATCCAACTGGTTACACCGCAATCGGTGCTTTTATCGAGGGGTGTGCCTGATAGTTCAGAATTTCAAAGTCGGCAAACTCGTAATCGAAAATGGAAGATGGTTTGCGTCTGATCTTGAGCGTGGGCAACGGGTACGGTTCCCGTGTCAGTTGCAAATTGACTTGATCAAGGTGGTTGCTGTAAATATGCGTGTCGCCCCCGGTCCAGACAAACTCACCGGGCTCCAGGTCACACTGCTGGGCCACCATATGAGTGAGCAGCGCATAAGACGCAATGTTGAAAGGAAGGCCCAGGAAAACATCGCAACTGCGTTGATACAACTGGCACGACAATTTGCCATCGGCTACGTAAAACTGGAACAGCGCGTGGCAGGGCGGCAGTGCCATGTCATCCACATCAGCCGGGTTCCAGGCGGTAACAATGTGCCTGCGGGAGTCCGGCTTGCTGCGAATACTGTTCATCACGTGTGTAATCTGATCAATCCGGGCACCGTGGCGGCCCGGCCACGAGCGCCATTGGTAGCCATACACGGGCCCCAGATTGCCCTCGGCATCCGCCCACTCGTCCCAGATGGAAACCCCGTTGTCTTTGAGGTATTGGATGTTGGTATCGCCCTTCAAAAACCACAGCAACTCGTAAATAATCGAGCGCAGGTGCAGTTTCTTCGTGGTAACTAAAGGGAATCCCTGCTGGAGATCAAAGCGCATCTGGTAGCCGAACACCGAGAGGGTGCCCGTGCCGGTGCGGTCGGTTTTCGTAGCGCCCTGGGCCAGGATGTGGCGCAGCAGGTCGTGGTATTGTTGCATCGTGAGAGTTATCGAGCCAAAAATAGCAAACAAAGCCAATGCACTAAAACCCGCTATCGCTAATCTTCCACATTAATCTGGCGTTGACGGTCTCCAGCCTAGACTTTTCTCCCAACAGTTCGTAAATGAGGAAAACACACTTAATGTTTTTGCTCAGAAAGATTAGCTTAGGCGGCTAGCATCCTTACTACTAAAATCGTTTGCGACAATAACAAGTACATGATGACTTTATGATTCCACCTAAGCGTAAATGAGGAAAATGCGCGGTATGTTTTTGCTCAGCAGCCTAGCTAGTGGGTAGTAATTTTTTCAGCGGCCGGTTTCTTCATTGGAATTTCAATGCCAATCCTCACGTTCAGCCGGCTAACGTATGGGCTTCGTTTCTCCGGATTATAGAGGTTGTACATCATCTGCACGTTGCCCTTCAGCGACTTCGAATAATTGAACGACTGCTTCATACCAGCAAAGTAACTCCATACCCACGCCCGTCCTGTCACATCCTGTTGTTTTAGATAGGGCGATGTAACCTGGGCGTTCAAATACTCCGCCTCGGCCCGTGCATGTAAGCCTCCCTTAATTTTGAATTCACCAAAAGCCCGCGGCCCGTAGGCACGTTCCTCTGGGTGATACTCCCACTCTTTAAGGTTTTCTGAAATCCGCTCAACCCAACCTGCCCCTGCGGTGATCTTACCGGAGATGCGGTAGCCGAGATACAGATTGAAATCAAACCATTGGTTGGTGGAGTTTTGAAACTGAAGGGAAAGGCCGGGTAACAACCGATCACGGAAAGGTTTGCCTTTTAGGTCATTCCGGTTTGGCTTGAACAAATCGACAACGCCTTCAGCATCCGTCTTTTTTGCCTTTAGTTTGTTCAGCTGCTGCATAGCCGCTTTCAGTTCTTCCGCACGACCGGCAAAATGATCGCCCATTTGTTCCTTCGCCTGCATCACCGCCAGTTCACGGGCATAGTTGGGGTCACTCTTCCACTTTCGCAGCCGCTCGGCTTGTTCCATGCTTTCGGTCATTTCTTTTTCAAGCCCTTCCATTTCATCCAGTTCCAGCAATTTTTTCTCCAGTGTCTCGGGCACGTGTTGAAGTTCCTCCATGTTGCCCTCCCTGATTTTTTTAATATCCCCAACGGCACCACCGGCTACCGACAGTGGTTGGCTGATCTCTCCGAATTTACCGGTTTGCAGGCCCGGAACACTAGCCTGTGGCACATTAACATCCGGAAGTTCCCCTTGCGGCAACGACAGGTCTGGTAGTTGATTGCTGGGCAACTCCAAGCCTGGTGTTACCGGAAACGAAAGGCCCGGCATTTCTCCGACCGGTAATGAAGGCAGCGAAACATTATTGGCACCTGGCAAATTCACATTGCCCACATTGGCCCCGTTTTGGTTAAAAAGCGCGAGCTTCTGGTTCACCTTGGCTTCCCACGCATCTGCCTTGGCGGTGAGGTAGCCAACCCGGCCGTTTACTGCGACTTGCGCATTGTTGATTTTACTTATTGGCAAGTTGGCTCGTACACTATCCAGCCGGGTGCGCAGGCTATCCAGGCTTTTGATAGCGAACTGATTGGGATTGGGTAGCCGCGCAAGGCTATCCATTTTGGAAGAGAGCTTGCCACTCAAAGAATCCAGTTTTAGGTGGTAGCTGCTGATCTGCTGGTTAGGGTTGAGGCTATCTGTTTGGGCCACCCATGCATTTGGGTTACTAATTAATGTAAGGCTATCCAGCTTGTGCTTTGCCTGGCTTTGCAGCATAGCTGCCCTGCGTTGCGGGTTTAGCCTTGCCAGTTTTGCTTCCGCTTTTGTTTTCTTCACTTGCAAGCGTTCAAGATTTCTTCTTGCTTTCCCGGAAAGACTATCTGTTACGAACAAAGCATCATCGGTACCTGCTCTAAACTCAAACTTCTCTGCATTACCTTGAGCAACAACCCCAACCGGCTGCTGTGCCCACAAAGGCAATACCAAAAAGTTAAAGATTAATATGGGCACCAGGCGACTCATGTTTGATTGACTCTCAGCTAGCTTTGCCTTTTAGTTAGATAGTTATGCAAAAATGTCTACGGCCATTCTTCATTTTTTGGTATCCGAAAGAGGATAACTCTTTTGTTCTTTATCACAACGAGGGTATCAGATATCGAACCTTTATAAATATGAAAGGGGGGGGATAAATCGGCTAGAGTACAGGGGTATTCCTTTCTATTGATTGGATTATATGCAAGATCAAAAGTATCACATACATTGCTATCAAAAGGCTCTAGGCCAACGGAAAGTAGCAGTGTATCATTTACTACGTAGATACCTTTGATTGGGCTTTTGTCAATCAAAACTGTATCAGCTATTGAATAATAATCCATCCACCCCTTGCTTTTTCTGTTTAAGTTGCACGAGATGAAGGCCGAACAAAAAAATACCCAAAAAAATTTTTTCACGTTAAAGTTATTTGTAGTTAAAGAGTCTTCTGAATTGGATTATCTCAGCATCTATTTTAGTCCAACCCTGATTCACGCCAAAAGTAGCAGGCAGGCCCAGGGCATCAAACGCGGACGCCCCACCGGTCAAAGTTACTCCGATTGCATAAACAGGATAACCTTCATATGTCGAATACAAACCGGTAGCACCTATTGAAATCGAGGGCAATAAGGTGAAATTAAGATTTGCCTCTGTTCTAAAACCAGTAAATGTGTCCGGCACCAGTTTTTGGAGAGGTCCAGCAAAATAAAATTCAGACACTTCTAACCCAAGGGAAAACCCAATATCTGATATCATTCCAAATCCTACATCAGAGAATACATAAACTCCAGCACTTTTCCCTCTTAGTAATGTGTAGATCGAAATTTCCCCGGTCACGGCTCCTCCAAATGCCAGATCTCCCACGCCTCCGACTTGCACACCATCTGGGCCAAATAAATGTCGAGTCCTACCTGTTATCGAGGCCATCATTAGGCCTTTTCCCAAAGCCCCAACATGAATAGCATGATTGAGGCTAGAACTAATTGCCCCGTTTCTAAATCCATCCCAGAAGTTACCACCCGAGATTGATGAAGTTATTCCACCTGTTATAGAGCCAGTTCCAATAGTGCCCAAAGCCTTACCTAAGTTACTTGTGGATTTTGGCAATAATTTTCCACTTCCCGTTGAGGCCAGCGAACCAACCGCACCTGATAAAAAGCCTGAACCAAAATCGCCACCCGTTGCGGCATTCATGGTACCCCCTAGATTGCCATGAGCAAGTGTCTGAAAAGCAATTTTGTTGAAACCGGTCATTCCCGCTGCCGCGTTGCCAATCCCAAATGAAACGGCACCACCTATCGCCCCGGTCAGCGCTGCAATTCCAGCATTTTTGAAGAATCCTTGATCATTTGCAACATTGCTAATGCCATTCGTCAGAACACTAATAGCAGCCCCAATTAACATAGGGATAAAAAACTCCCCATCCGGATCCACACCCATAGTTGGCATATTACCCATCGCCAGGTAGGGGCTGCCAAACTGGTTCTGCGGGTCGGGGGCAAACCACCGGCCCAGGTCGCCATAGTACATGCGGCTGCCAAAGTCGTGCCAGCCGGTTTGGGCAATCAACTCCTTACCCTGGTACAAGTAGGCGTTTTCGGTTTCGCCCTCGCGCAGCCAGGCATAGCTCACCATACCAAACGGGTAGTAGTTATTAACTTGTATTACGGGGCTTTCCACCACGGTGATCTTAAAGTCATCAAAGTGTACTTCGGCCCCCGTGTTGTTGTCGTAGCTCAGGTAAATAAACAGGTAGCCGAGTTCCTGTGCGGTAATTTCCGGCAGCGCCAGCAGCTGGGGCGCATTGGGTGTAGCCGAGACCGGCACCGATTGGGCGGCCAGCGGCTTGTAGTTAATGTCGAACAAGATGTAGTTCAAAAACGCAGACGGGCTGTTCGTGCCCTGGTCGGGGCTCAACGCAAACCCGCCCCCGGTGTAGGCCGTGTTTACGTTGCTGGCAATGGAGCCGGGGTCGCCTACGGCACCGGTTACCCCGCCAAACAAGGGAGATACCAGGGCCGCGATGGCTGTAGTGGTGGCCTTGGTGAAGCCGCCTTGCGTTGTATAGTACGAGTAGGCGGATGCGTTGATGCGGTCACCAGGGTACACCTTCAGGCTCTTAGCCGGCCCCATTTTGTTGGTGCTGTTGAGGCGGATGGCCTCGTTGCCTCCGGGCGTTACATTGCCGGGTGAGGTCACCAGATTACCGCTGATGATATTCTGAAAACGAGCCGATTCAAAGGTATGGTTTTCCGTTTCCATGGTGGCTATGTAGGTGAGCGTGGCCGGGCTGGTTTGCAATACCACACGCGTGTTGCCCACCTGGTCGTTCAGGTAATAGTTGTATTCGAAGTTGGTTTTGTACAGCGCTACGCGGTTGATGTAGACGGTACTGCCCACATCGCCCGCTAGCCACTCAACTCCAACCCGTATTGAAGTAATGCCTGATGGTATGGTAAATGAAATAGTAGCAAAGCTCTCATTGGTATAAAGGTTTGGTAATTTTACCTCCTCCGAAATAATTGATCCTCCACTACCAGACCTCACAGATAAGCGGACTCCTGGTCCTACTTTAGGCGGAGGAAGAGAGACAGGTGCTGCAAACGAAATTTTAGGTACAACCAAGTAAGCGTTTCCGTTTAAGGCAATATCCACCCGTAGCGAAGTTGTTGATGCAATGACTGACGTATACACTACGGTGCCATTTTTCTTGTACTGAATGGTGGTGCCCACCCGCTCTACGCGCAGCCGATCGCTGCCGGTGACGGCTGCGGCCGTGGTTTTGGTAACTCCGTTCTCAATAACGGTGTAGGTAAACTGGGTGCTGGTACGGTTCACATAAAATCCAAACTGGATGGACTGCCAATTAGTATTTACATCGGTTTGCGAAAGGCCGACTGCAACTTCGCTGATTGTGACACCAAATGGCGAAAACTCGGTCCAGCCATCTATGCTGGCGGGTAAATGCTCGGTTGAGGCAGCCCCGCTACTCCACGTTGTAGTGGGTGGAGACGGGCTAATTACGAAGCCCTGATCAATGAAAACATTGGTTTGGTTGGCCCACGCCATGTTGCCCACCGCGGTTTGATAGCCGAGGATCGAAAACGTGAAGGTATCGCCTTCCCTTACGGGATAGGTGTCTCCCTGAACTGTTTTGATCGGGTAGACTCCCTTTGCACCGGTAGTGTTGACGATGGCGGCCGTAACATAGTTTTGACCGGCTGAACTGGCCGTACCGAGGCTAACGGCTGAAGATGCCGGTGTAAAACCGGCTAGGCTCGCAGCCTCTTTGTTTTCAATTAGGTTGATAAACGTAGGGCCTGTTATCCGGCCTTCTTCATGTTCAATCAACAACACCAGGCCGTTCAGCAGCACCATGCCGCCCACATAGTCGGTTGTGGTGGTGGTGCCGGCTTTGAAGTACTCTTGCTTCAGTTTAATGCCGGCTGCATCGTAGGTATTCTCCAACCACGAACCATCGGAGAAAGTGGTGCGTTTTGGCAGATTGTTGAAATGATACGTTTGGCTGGTAATCGCTTTGTTGCGGTCAAGCGTTACGTTGCCGTTGGCATCGTAGGTATAGTCCGGGTCAGCCAGCGTGTTGGCGCCTCCGTCCTTGAAGCCCAGGTCTTTGTTGGAATTGGTCAGGTTTTCGCGCACCAGGCGCAATTGGTTACCCTCCGTGCCATATTCATACGTCAACTGGTCGATGGGGTCAGCCACGTTTGTTGTTCCATTGAAATACGCTTTGTTACGGCTTAGCGTTTTGATGTTTCCATTCAGGTCGTAGGTAAGGCCAGCCTCATCAAAAAAGTTCGGCTCACCGTCCCAGGCTGAACCGGTGGCACTCATTTTATGACTGGCCGAGGCAAGTTGTTTGCGGCTGTCGTACCCATAGTTGTACAATCGTTGCTTCGTGCTCAGGTCATTTTTCCAACGGATGGCCGAGATTAGGCCGTCTGCACGTGTCGTGTTTCCGGCATTCGGAATGGTGGAGTTGTAGGTCAACTCCATACCAAAGTAATCCTGCGGGTCAGCAAAGTCAGGCGGCAGGTTGTTAACATGGGTTGGCCAGCCGCGTATGTTGTAGCGATAATCCACTGCTTGTAGGTGAACACTGTTATTGTGTTCACTGTATAAGCTTTTTTTCACAACCTGGCCAAGTTCATTGTATTCGAGTCGGTACAACACGATTTCCCACTGACTATTAAGCCGGTGATAAACATTTAGCAAACGACCAGCATGGTCGTAATCAAAACGTTTGCGCTGGGTGGAGATGCCCCCGCTGTTGTACCCCATCAGCGTATGGAGTTCTTCCAATTTCTTCCCACTGAAGTCATACAGGCTGGAAACGCGATCGCGCCCGCCAAGGTGGTTTCCCCCGATAGTCTGGATCACTGCACCTTGCCGGTTGTAGTAGGTTACGGTATGCAGCCAGCTCGTAGTGCCCAGAATTTTTACGCTGGAGGCCACCGTTTTGCCCAGTACCCGGTCAAACTTTTGAAATGGCTCATTCGATGACGACTGCCATGACTCGCTCACAAATTGGTAATTCGGATCCTGGCACACCGAGCAAGTATAGTTGTCGTAGTAGGTGGCGACCAGGTAGGTATTGATATCTGCGGTTTGGGGGTAGGCAAGGTTAGTGTAGCCCAGTATGGTAGTTCCCGGCTGTTCAAATGTCTTGGTTTGGCTGTCAACCGAAGTGCGGATTTGATCGATGGTGCCGGCAATGGCCAATATGCCGGAAAGCACGGGGCGGCCATACACATCATATTTATAAAATGAGTACTGGCCGATGGCGCGTTGATTCCCGTCCTGGCTCAATACGAGTTGATCGCGGTTATCATACACAAAGTATTTCCAGGCAGACCCCGGTCCCTTCTCGGCAATCTTGCGATGCTGATTGTCGTACAAATACTGGTAGGCCAATGCATCCAACGTAACGGTCGAAAGCGTTGACGTGTCCGAAGTGGTGAAGGGACGAATCTCAAATGCAGATGAAAAGGGGGCAGTGCCCGGAGCAAGCTTCACCGTTACCCCCGGCATATACTGGTATACGGCAGGGGAAAATGACTGCCCGACAAAAGTCGTGTTTTCGGTAATTAGCGAGGCGCTTGAGCCAGAGCCTGAATTGGATGGCGGTATCGCTTCTGGAGGTAACACAAACCGGAGGTCGCCTTTATCATCAAACACATAATGCGTCTCGCTCCATATACCTGTTGCGATTTGGGTTTTGGTACACACCGTTCGTCCTTCCTGGTCAGTAAAGGTGAGCGAGGTTAGCCCCTGTTCATCCGTGGCAGACGTAACAGCCAACTCACCGGCTGCATAAAACGTGTTGTTACCGTTCAACTGAAACGCGTAGGTGCTGATAACCTGAATGGACCACTTCCGAACTTCAGTACTGGTGTTGCTGCGATAAGCAAACTGTGACGCTGCCCCTGTTGCGGGTTGCCAATAAGTACCGGCAGAGCCTTGACGGTAAGGTCGGTCCAGCGGGTTAGGTTCAAATAGTGTAGTAACGTATGGCGCTCCATCCGCTGCCACCTTAGGAGATGCGCTGTTATAGAAATTAAAAAACTCAGTAGATGGCTGTGCGAGTTTGAATGCTCCGTTGGATTCAGTTGAAGTAAACGGCAGATACTTCACCGCTTCACGCCCAAAAGCATCATATATCTGAAAGCTGACAAGGTCGCGTTGTTGCGGAGAACCCTTGGTGGACACCGTCTGTTCCACTCGGCCATTCCCATTCAGGTATTGAACCTGCTGACTGGTCTCCTGAATGGTGAGGGTATTCAGCTGTGCTTCCGTGGTTTTACCCGGCACCAAAATCTGATTGCGAACTACATAGTTGCGGTTTTGTGCGGGAATGTTGGGCGACTGAGCTGTTGAACTGGCTGCCACACCTAGCAAGAGCAGGCCCTGCAGATAATTGATCAAAAATGACTTCAGACTCATGACCACTCAGTTTTTAATGTTTTGCTTTTCGTATGCAACGATGTTGCGGTTTTCATCACGTGTGATCTTTTTCCGGTTATACTCATCGTACTCAAAATGCGTGGCAATATTATTGGAGTCGCATGCTGAAATCAGGTTTCCCCAGGCATCGTAGGAGTAGGTGGTCATCAGGGCGCCCACCGGGTGCAGACGCACCTCGTCAAGCAAAATTCCTACACCGCCAATTACGGTATTGGCGGCAATGGTTTGAGTAATCAACTCCCAGTTGCCCGTGCCTACCTTTCGCCAATAGGTTAGCTGGTAGGTTCCAGCACTGGGCAGCGTTACGGTGTAAGCCACCGATGAACTCTTTGCCCCGGTTAAGGCATCGGTGGAGGTGTTGGCGGTAGCGTATTCAAATCCTTCATAGAGCACCTGGTTAGCCGCAGCACGCGTAGCTTCCGCCAGGGCGATGGGCTTTGTAGCGTGATAGATGACGGCCTTCCGAACACCGTTGGCATCAATGGACTCCGTCACCAGCCCGCGGGTATTATAGTTAATTATTCTGGATGTGAGCCGCCATTCCGAGGGCAATACGTTAGTATTGTGGTTCTAATATGAAAACAAAGTTGTGCCATTTCGCCAGGTGTACGTCTCGAAGGGTGCGTAGATCGTTCCGTATAGTTTCCACCGAACGCATTGCACACCAATAGTGGCCCCGTTTTTGATTGAGGTCTCATATACCGGTACATACAGAGCCGGGGTTACAGAGGGATATACCTCATTAAAATACTGGTACGAGTTCACCGGCCCGTTCACTTGCGTTGACGAACTCGGCAACGCCTGCGCATTATAGGCAATCGTTTGGGTTACTACCTGACCGCTATTGTTCTGCGAAGACGTGACCGGTAAAATCTGGTAGCTTCGGTTGCCCGGCCCGAAATTGAAAAAACCAAACGTGGTTTGGCTGGATGCCACCTCTGCATTGGATCCATTGAAAACCGCAGAGCGGTAGAGGCTGCCAGTAGCATTTTTGTGATTGGCAAACACCGCTGGGTGAGCTCCGGGGTCAAGCGTATTCAGCACGCTCGGGTCGATGCCATTGTAAAAATAGGATAGGGTGTATCCCTCGGTCGTGCCGGTGCCCCGGTAACTCTTTACTTTGTTGAAGTGCGGCACCGTGCCAGAAGCATCCACGGCTGCGGTTGGCAAATGATATTCGAAATTCAGCCGGTTGACAGGCGATGAACCATCGTTGAACTCTACAGCCGTGGCAACATAAGCACTAATACTGCCTTCGAAGTTATTGCCCACCTTGCGGAATATCCGCAAGGTGGTGGCGTCCTCCATTTGCGTGACACCACCAAGACCAGTTACAACGGAATTATAACCAATTTGAACTGGGCCAAACAACACATTCGCGCGATCCTTTATCAAACCGGGAATCGATGTATCCGCGTTGGGAATGAGTGCTCCGTTCTTCATTCTCACCAGGATTGAAAAATTAGCCGCAAATACACCACTACCAGTAAAATCCAAACCGCCTTGTAAGTAGAAATCACTTCCCGTGGTATTCAAGGAATTTACGATTTGGGGGTCCTGCACCCACGTATTTAAGGCATCAGGATTCTTGAAATAGAATCTCCCAGCTGTAGTAACAAAATTATTTCCAGCCAACAATACGTTAGAATTCAATCCGGTAGTAGAAAATTCAAAAGGCGTAGACCAACTTCGAAGCCCAGGATCGAACGATCGCATTGAAGTAAGGTACCCATTCGCTCCACGAGGTCTGATGACGAAATCATCGCCAGAAGAAAAAAGGTTACGCAAATAGATATTAGGACCAAAGTAATCGATATCGCCTGATGAAATCCAGTTCAAGCCGTCATATCGCCACGCGACACCCTTTACAACATCGGGTGGCACAGTCGATATCAGCACCATGCTGTTGTTGATATTGTTCACAAATGAGTTATCATTCACCGCAACACCCAGCGTGCTCCACGTAAGAGCGTAATTCTCGTTCCATGAAAAAATATGCTCAGAAGTTCCGGCTGCCATCATAACCGCATAAGAGCCCGACCCATACCAATTTGAACTTCCGTATGTACTGAAAATACTGACTGCACCATTGGTACTCCATGTAGTACTGGAGGGTGATTTATATAGCAGAGTCACCCAATCGATGCCCCATTTGTTTGTGTCTTCGTGAATGAGAACATAGTTATTCGCAGCCGTGTAATAATATTGGCTATTCGAAGTGGTCGAGGTCGCATAGGTTGTCTTCACCCATTGCCCATTGACCCAAGAGAACAAAAAAACCGACCCAAATGACGCTTCCTTGTTACCAACAAAAACAAAGTCTGTTCCGCTTAACAACGTTTGGTTGTCACTCGCATGTACCGAATGATTGCTATTCAAAAGCCATTTTCCACTCTGGTGCTCGTTTTTTTTGAATAAATAAACAGAACCAGAGTTCTTCGGTAGAATCGCAAAAAAATCGGAGCCAAGGGTCACCTTGAACTCCTGCCTGTGAGGATTATTTCCACCTACCAAGTCTGTTCCAAACAACCTGGTATTGCCAATATTGAATTGATCTGATTGTATCCACACACCAGCATCCCATGTAAGGACATGGACAATTGTATTTCTCAGATCTGAGCTGTGGCCACCGGTAGCATCTCTGCGAGTTATTACCACATAATCGCTTCCAAAGAATATTTGGGGCTCGGAATAGTTGCCATCAGCCGGAATGGTGTATGTCAATGACGTGCGGCTAAGTGAGACCTTAGTGTAAGTAAAGTTAGCGGTGCCCTTTAAGGGAGAAGTCACCTGCTTAAGCGCCCCGTAGTTAGCGGTGGTCAACGTTTCGTAGGTAAACAAAAAACCCGCTAAACTATTGCCCAGCCGGCTATAGGTAGTCAATGAAATCAAGGTTCGCTTCGTTAACTCACCGGTACCTATAGAACTATAGGCAAATCTTACCTCGCCAGCCAGGTTGCCATCAACGTAATTTTGTACCTTGTCCAACGCCAGCGTTTCATACTTCTCCTGATAGGGGTCGGGTTCAGGTCTTTCGTTATGGGGGTCTTTGAATTCCCCTGCCGCTTTGTTGATGTATTGGAACACCACTTTCTCATTGTACGTGTTCCGGATTTCTTTGATATAAGACGCTTTCGTATGCTGTTTTTCAGTGGTGATGGCAGCTCCGTTTCCGGCCGCGACATACTCTTCTGTCTGCTGGTATTCAAACAACAACTTATTACTCCAACGATCGGTGATCTCACTTAGGTCCCAAATATATACAGTCTGTGCCTGATTGGTCGGTTGTGAACTGTTACCAATCCAGTTGCCCCATTTCACCATATACCTCACGGTCTTTCTTCCGGAATTCCTATCGCCATAGGTGTAAACAGTGCCATCTTCCTTGATGATGGTCCAAACTTCGTTGGTTTCGTTGTAGTTGATTGTCCAGCTGGTATACCGTGATGTGTAAAAGCTCCCTGCCGTTGACGTATACAAGAGCGGCAGTGTCACTCCACCCTCAATCAAAAAGAACTCATCATCCTTTCGTGTGCCAGTGCTTTTGTGGTCGGCAACAATCCGGGGTACTTCTAAAGACCAGCCAAGCCCCAAAACTCCTGTTGGCGCCTCACGGTTCCAGGTGCTTACCAGATTTTCCATGTTAGCGCTGTTGTAGGAAATACTTACGGGGTAACTGAGGCCATTTTGACTGGATACGGCAGTTATGGGTATAGTAAACTGCACCTGACCCGTAAAGGCATTCACGCTGTTGGCTAAAAAGCCGAGGTCATTGGGAACTGTTGAAAACGACTTGGGCTGCGAACCGCTACGGGGGCCAAGCTGTGCGAACGCTCCTTGGGAAAGACACAGCGCAACCAAAAAAAACAATCGTGCCATGGTAACCTTTTTTATTTTTTCGGCTGCTTACTTTCCTCCAGCTGTTGAATGCGCTCATTGAGTTGAATAATGTGAAGTGTCAATTCCTCAACTTTTTTCAGCAGCAACATGTTCATTTCACTCAGGTGGATGCCATTCGTTTCCATTTCTTGTGCCGAGGGAACTTCCGGAAGGTGGCCGTTTGCTTCAATATAAGATCTGACCTGATCTAGGGTCATTAAGGCATAGTCCTTGGCAAAAACGTAATCAGGGCCTGGCACGTTGAGGTCAACTTTAACCTCCCTGCCGTAGATGGTGCCGTTCACTGTGAGCTTTTGGTTTGGATTCACTGAACCAATTCCAACATTACCATTTTCAGCAACGGTAAGGCGCCCGCCCACAATACCCACGGCATCTATTCGGAAAGGGGCAGAACCGCCCATTGAGAAGGCCCCGGCCTCAAGACGAAATCCAGCAACATTGTTTGATGCCGCGGTTACATGTAACTTCGCACTGGGTGCCCATGTACCAATACCTACGTTACCTCCGCGGACTATTGACATTTGGGGAGTACCCCAGGCGATATTTTGGTTAGCACCAGGAGATGCTTCGGTAACAAAAAAGTCCATTCGGCCGCCATTACCCAAAAACATGATGGCTCCAGCGCCATTTCCATAGGCTCCAGCGCTATAAACGTACTTCGAATTTCCTGTGGCGAATAAATCTCCATTGATGCTTGGTGTTCTATAGGCGTTAAAAAACAATGCGTGATGATTACCCCACGCGTGGTGGGTGACTTGAGTGTATGTGCCAGAACCATCATTGATTGTCGTGCTTATATTGCTATTTACCCATACCTGGCTAACAGCGCTCAGATTAGTTAGCAACAACAAAATCACAACCGAAAGCATTGCTCTAATTCTCGATTTAGCCTTTGTTGAGAAACAAACAACCTGACTAAGATTCAAGAATGTCAAAAAATATAAAATCTGTGACCGGGAACTGCGAGGTGGGTAACATTCCATAAAAGATTTCGTTTGAAGAATAAATTTCTTAAAAATAATAAAAACTCCCATCAAAGAATTATCATTGTTCTGTAAAATATTACAAGTGGGTGTGTTGCAGAATTGGCTTCACTCAATTGTCATTACATTTCAAACCTGGCAAGAACTAAGTTATCCTTACTACCACCCATTCAATGAGTTATTCGCAATTTTCAACAATCTTAATTATCAAATACCCCAAAAAATGGGGGTAGTTAAATCTTGCAAGAATGATAAAAAAGGTACTTATCGTTGAGGACCATCGTTTGATGAGAACCGCGCTTAGACGGTTGCTTATGACATTGTATGACCCTCAACCCGAAATCTTAGAGGCGAGTGAGGGTCGTGAGGCGTTGAAGCTGCTAAAAGACAACCCGGACATTGACGTCACCATCTTGGACATTCAAATGAGTGGAATGAATGGCATTGATACTCTGAAGGCTATCAAAATGAGTCATCACAAGACCGGTATCGCCATGCTGACGCAATATGACCATTCAAGCTTAATCGAAACGGCCGATGAACTTGGTGCGAATGCCTTTCTCTTGAAGAACTGTGGGCCGGAAGAACTCAAAGAGGCGATGACGGCAGCCGCCAATGGTGAGATATTTGTAAATGATCTTTTTGCCCCCGACAAAAAGCACAAAAGACGCTCCATCACAGAAGCGAAACCTTATTCTCAGCTCGCGAGGTAGATGTATTGAGGCTTATAGCTAAGGGAAAGTCGAGTAACGCCATTGCCGAAAATCTGGGGATTTCTGTTGCCACAGTGCTGAGCTATCGAAAGCAACTTCTGTCAAAATCGAAAACACAAAATACAGCCGAACTAATTGCGCTGGGATACCAACTCGGGTTGATTTGAGTTATCCAAAATTCCACAAAGAAAAAAGAACCAAAAAAGAAAGAATTACAACAACAATAGGTATACACAGTTTGAGAATGTCCATTAAAAGTACGGCACCAGCGGGCGAATTCTCAAGAGGACTGGCAAGCCGTATTTGGATCAACCGATTTGTTTAATACGGCACTTCTACAACCACTTTCACTAAATCGCCTTGTTTAAAGATGGTCTCTTCCGCGATGCCATTTATGGCAGCCGTTAGTTTTGCCGGTATCACGTTACTTGTCCGTTCACTTACACTTTTAATCGTCTCGCCTTTGTGGGTTTCCACTACCCGGATCACTTTCTTGGTGATGCTTTGCCTGTCATTTTCGGAGATGGACGAGAAACTTTCCAGGTGGGTGGTAACCCGACCTTCGGATCCGGGTGAGGCCACACCAATGACTCGGTAAACCAGTCCTGCGTGTTCAACCCAAAGACAGATGAACGTTACTTTTGTGTTGCCTTGGGTTTGCGTAAACGAAACCCGACTGGATGTTAAACCATTCACGTCCCCTGACTTCACGTCCAGAGCAACCTTGGTTTTTTCTCTGAATGCTTGTGAAAACGCCTGCGCAGCGTCTTGTGCTGTTTTTGCGATGGTCTCTACTTCCAGCAACATAATGGCCGATTGTGAGCTGTCAGCAGCCGCGACTTCGGAACGTGTATTTTGGCGCGTCCATTTCTCCGGAATTTGAATCTTGAACTTCAGGTCCGGATGGATGAACCAATCGCCCTTAAACACCCCCTGATTCGGGTTAGGCCCAACCAGGATGCCATCCAAAGCCCGAAGAAAATCTTTGTTGGTTTTGAAAATCTTGTTCGGTGTTGATGGTGGTAATCCAGCGGCCTCCCGGTTGATGCGATTTACCCGATCCGGTGTATACGGATGATCATCGAAGTAACTCGGCTTTTCTTTTTCACCGGTGAATACTTCTATCGTTTTGTCCAGTGTACTGAGCAAGGTGCCCAAGGCCGCGGGTTCGTATCCGCTTTTAGTAGAAAGTTTAACGCCCAGTTCATCCGCTTCATATTCGTCTTTACGGCTGTGCGAAGCCATCAGGGCGTCTCCCCCTTTACTTAAGGGTGAAAATATCCGAGAAATTCCATTGGCACCTAAAGCGCCCGAAAGTGCCTCAGGTACTTTTAGAATGGCCGGTAAAATGCCTTTCTTTTTCTGTTTGATCGAATGCCGGTTATACGAATGAATAATCTCATGGCCCATTACTCCGGCCATTTCGTCTTCGCTATTGGCCAAGGCCAGAATTCCACGCGTAAAAAAGACATATCCCCCGGGTAAGGCAAAGGCATTGGGCTCCCCCATATCCACGATGTGAAACTCGAAAGGAAAAGGTTGGGTGTCCAGGTTCTCCACGAGCCGCTGTCCAATTCTTGAAATCATTTCTTCTTTTGCCGAGTCCTGGTAAATGCCCATCGTTGTTTCCACCATGGCCTTACCTTTCGCGCCCATCTTTCTGTCGGTTGAAAAATCCTGGGAAAAAGAGACGAATGAACAAGTCGTTAAAAGGACAACAACAATGAATTTCATGATGCCTTAGATTTTCCCGAAGGTAAGAAAAGGCCAATGGAAATGTATGCCGGCTTCCAGGTCAACAGGTAAAAAAGGCCCGTGTAAAAAGAGCCACGCAGCTAACCTACGATTTTGCTTTCCTTACGCGCCCGGTATACACAGGCGTACAATCTTTGCCCACCACCGCGTTTACAAAATTGATCACTGATCCCAGTAACGTCTTGGTGATGTTCAGTTTCCCGTGTTGTATCGCTCCCATTTTTCCATACAGCGTCTGGTCCATCAGGCTGCAGCCTTTTTCATCCAACACGGCAATGGTGAGGCCGGGGATGGAGTCATGCGCAAGATCAAGCTGCCCGTTGAATGCGATCCGGTTCAGGCGAGTGGCAAAAGCAACATCTTCCGTGATGAGCATGCCGCTTTCCAGCTTCCATTTAGCCACCAGGGTCTGTATGTTTGTCACCTCAGTTGAATCCAGGCGGACGCTGGCCAACGACACAAAATCTGATCCTTTGGTAACGGCCAATCCCACGGGGCCAGCCACCAACACGGCTCCCAAATCAGCGAGGTTAAAGTTCTGACTCTTCTGGTATTTCCTCAATATATCGTCCACATCCACTCCATAAAGCCGTAAGGAGTCTCCCACAATTTCGATATCCCCGCCCAGGTTTTGCTTTATCTGCGCCCAGTTCGAACCTGAGGTTTTCAGATGCACCGCATAATCAATTTCGCCACTGGTCAGTTTTCGCTTATAGTATTTCTTATTGAAGTAATCCAGGCTGGCGTCCTTCACCACGTAATTCAATTGGTACGCCAAATCTTTTTTTGAAATGTCCATCAGGAGTTGACCGCTTTCACTTTTCGCTTTGTCCGTGGGCCTTGAAAATCCGATGCTCAACGTATCGCGTTCCCCCGCAATTGTCATGTCAATATCAAGTTTGCTTAATCCGGGTACGTTCAGTTGCTGCACCTTCAGCGTGCCTGCGGTCGATTTCAAGCCCGTAAGATAACCCGAATTTGCAGGATGCGTGAAATGCAAATGATCCAGCGCCAGGTTGAGCTTTTCGACCGAGATCGGTTTGGAGCCGGAGGGAGTAAAATGGATGCGGCTATTTCGCACATCCAGTTGGTTGATATCGAACGGATAGGTGATCACGGCTGCCGATAAGTCCAGATCGGCCGTTACTACATCCATATCTTTGACCAGGGCATTCTTTGCAGAAGGTGTTTTGCTCTCCGTCATTTCCGCTACGAGCTCTTTCACATAGGTCCATGGAAATTGGGTTGCTTTCACGCGGGCATTGAACTCCCATAGCCGCTTTTCCGGAACATGGAGATCACCGGACACATCGAGTTTTCCCTGCGGCAGGATGGCATGAAATTCCGGGAGATCCAGTTGATACCCGTTGGGCGTCTCGCTGAACAGGCCGCTTGCATTAAGCGACTTAATATTCGGTAATTCATCAAAACTGGCTGTGAGATTTCGGATGTCGAAGGCGATGTTCGGCAGAGCCGATTTTACCCGGCTTGCCGCTGTTGAAGCCTTGAAGTCAACCGAAAAATTGCTGATCCGGTCCTGCACCTGGGCACGCAGCAACGTATCCGTAATGAAATCTTTAGTGAAAAGCTGTTTGGAACGTAGGTTCCCTGAAACCGAAAGGTTACGTTCCGGCCCCACAAGGAAGTAAACCAAATTCTCAATTGAGGCATTTATCAGCAAATCGTTCTGCCCATAGGTAAAGGCCAGTTGCTTTACCGTAGTCTGATTATTGCCGTTTTCTATTTTTCCTGACAAGCCGGAAACGCGTTGGTTGGTTTTGGCCACAACAAACGACAGATTGTTCAGGGTAATTGAACTTGACCGACTGCTGTCCATCGTGTGCTCAGCAAAATATTTCAAAGGGCCATCAAAATTGCCGTGCAAAGTGATCGATCCGCGAAGCTGTTGGAGAAAGTCGATCCGGAAGATCTCATTGAATGCATCAAGCTGCACCTGAGCGTTCAGTTTGTACTGCACATAAGGCGCCACCAGGTTTTTGATACGGAGATATCCATCAAAAAATCCCCCCGGAAGTTTCCCCTTGAGGTTATTGACTTCCAGGACAGCAGTAGAATAATCAGGGGCCGTTCCCGAGATAAAGCTTCCGTCAAAGCCAATGTCCTGGAGGGCTCCCGGTTGGCCCGGTAGCTGCAAGGAAAGGTCGTTCACCCCAAATGCCAGCTGAAACTGTGGTGATTGGTGTTTCAACTTGCCAAATACCCGACCCCTTGCGTAGATGTCCAGTTTCTTCAATAAGCCCGGATTTTGTTTGATTACTTCGGTTTTGATGAACGTGGATAATAACTGCAAATCGTTGGACGAAGCGTCAACCCGCAAATCAAGTGCCCGGTCATCCCGGTGCGCATACGTGCCTTCGAGGGTAGCTGAAAAAATATCATAGTTGATTTGACATGTTCGAATCGCAACGTGTTGACTCACGGTTTCAACATCCAGTTCAGCTTCAATCATTAAGTCGCTGGATGGAAGTCGTGAACCGCTGACATAGACCGATTGCACCTGACTGGTGGTGCTCAGGCTGGCGGTCAATAATTTGCCCGCCTTACGGATTTTTGCTTCCAGTTTGCCGATGAGCAGCGTGGAGGAATCCCGGGTCCTGATTGATTTCCAATTCACCTGCACACTATCCATCGTTATGAACTTCAAATCAAAATTTATGGCCGACTTGGGAGGGGCTTGGGTAACCGGGGTAACCTTCTTGTGTTTCGGAGCCGGTGCCGCTGGAGGCATCACCTTCTTTTGAACCACTTTGGGCTTTACTTTGGCTTTTGTGGGGCCGGCCAGTGCCCATTCAATATTCAGGACTCCATTTTGATACTCGATAATGTTCACCCGGGCTCCCGACAAACTGATCTCAGCCACGTTGAGTTCCTCCTTCAGCAAGGGCAGGAACTCAACGGCAACAAAGAGTTGATCGGCATACATGATTGGCTGTTCTGAAGGTTGGCGCAACGTGTCGCGATGCTCGTAATAGGCGATTCCGTTTAATTGCAGCGTAACGTTTGGAAAATTCCTGAACAACTTCAGGTCGAGTTTGGCCACCTCCAATTGTCCGGATTGCGACTCGTTCATGTAAGCTTGAACCTGGCTCAACAGCCAGTCATTTTTCCGCTCAACCACAATCCAGGTGGCAATCCCGAATAGCAGGAGTACCAGGGCAACTGCCATTCCGGTGACTTTCAGCACACGCACCAGCATCGAGAATAACTTCGCCCTCCCCATGCTGCAATTTAAGACATGTTATACGCCTCGCTGCATTATCAATTTTCTCCACCCTCTAACTGGTGTAAATAAAACCATCTAATCCAAATCAACCACAACAATCGAGTCAGGAATAATGTGGCTCACCTGATTCAAGCGTAGCATTACGTTTTTGCGCAAAAACCATCCATCCAACTATCTTTGTGCTATGCGATGGTGTGTCGGGTTGGTGCTGGTGCTGATGTGGCCGGGGCAGGCGGTGGCTCAATCCTACCGCATTTTCATCCATCCCTCCAGCCTGGTCGCTGTCTTTGGTTCCACCAACGTTAACCAGTTCCGTTTTAAGTACACCGAGCAGCTGGAAATCAAAAAGCCGGTGGATGTTTTACGTTCCAACCGCGAACTCCGCCTGAAAGGGGGCGACATTCCGCTCAAGATTAAGGCCTTTGACTCCGGTAACTCCATTATGAACAGCGACTTCCGGAAGATGATGAAGGAGGAGGAAAACCCGTATATCCAGGTGGAGCTCGCAGCCTTGATTCCCGAATGGGACGAACAGGGGGCCTGGACAAAAGGTAAAGCTGAGGTAATGGTGGAGATGAACCAGGTCGTAAAAAAATTTGTGTTCGATTGCCAGATTGAAGATCCGGGTAGTCTGCTCATCCAGGGCAAACAAAAAATTCTTCTACAAGATTTTGGGCTGGAGCCCCCTACGCGGTTGATGGGCATGATTAAAGTGAACGAGTGGGTCGATCTGGATTTTAAACTCCGGTTTGCCACCGATCGCTAACCACAAAAAAAAGAAAGCCCCGGCTTTCGCCAGGGCCGTCTAAACCTACTCACCTCTCTCCTCTTAGAAATTGTTGTTTACCGTTACTTCGCGTGACCGGCCGTTGACCGTGATCACCACTTTTCGATCGCATTCGCCATCGCCATAGTCAATGGAAATTAATTTGTTTTCAGTGGTCAGGTTTTTTGTACCGGCAACTGTCATGAAGATCCTGTCGCTCACCGCACACTCACGCTTATACACCAGCGGATCGGCCGCAGGGATTTCCATTTGGTAGCTGCGACCTTTGCGGTTCGTGCCACTGGCCGAGCCGGAAATGCGCCACTCATCATTCAACGGGTTGGCAGCACGTATCCACTCCCGGTTGCGATTGGCTTCGCGGGTAGCCACGTCACCATTCGGCCAGGTTACTTTACCACCGGTGAGCACGATGTTGAACTTCGGAGCTTCATCTGTGCTGCCGCTCACATTGGTCACGGTGCGGGTACCTTCCACTTTAATATCGTTAATGAAATAGTTCACCAGTGTGAACGTGCGCGAAGAACCTGGTAAAAAGCGCTTACCGTTGTACACAATCACCAGTTGGCCGCTGCGCTTGTTGCCGCGGGGATCCAGGCAATTGCCATCGAAGGTGATGGTTATCGTTCCTTTCGGAACATCCAACGTGCTGTTGGGGTCGGTTTCAATCACAGCCGTTGCACACTGGAACCGCAGGTCGTTCACGACAATTGTACGAGCACTTGAACTCACGCGTCCACCAGCCGTTTCCGGGTCCGAGAACAACGCCACGTTTGATATATCATCGGCATCTTCGTAAAACGACTCCGTAATTGCTTCGTCCTGCACATTCTCCGAATCAATCGCAGAAAATTCAACTGCATCTTCAGAGCAGGAAGCCATCAGGAGCAACCCGGCTACCGCACCGTAGGCCAGTGTCCTCATTCGCACCACACTTAATCCATTCATTTTTATAATCTGTTTTGTTTGAGTTTTGCTCTTGGACAACACTGACGCGACCAGGTTTAATTGGCTTGCATTATTTTTTTCTGAAGATTCTAAAAAACGGAAAGACCTGCAGATGCAGGTCTTACATGGTTAATATGTGAGTGTCTGTTATTGCGGCTGCACTTCAATCTCGCGCGAGCGGCCATTGATGGTGATCGTCACCAGGCGATCGCACGCGCCATCTCCGTAATCAATGGATATCAATTTACCGTCTATCGTAAGTTTACGCGTACCGGCTACCGCCATAAAAATTCTGTTGCTCAAGGCACATTCCCGTTTGTACACCAGCGGGTCAGCACTGCTCACCTCTACCTTAAAAACTTTACCTCTACGGTTTGACCCAGCAGCCGCACCATACACGCGGATCTCGTCCAGTGTCGGGTTGGCATTGCGCACCCAGGTGCGGAAGTGATTCGTTTCGCGTGTAGCAAAAGATCCGTCAGGCCACGTAACCTTGCCACCCGTGAGCGTGATGTTGAACTTTGGAGCCGACAGGCTTTCAGTAACATTAGTGACCGTGCGCACCCCTTCGATGCTGATGCCGTTAATGGAATATCCCCGAAGTTCGGTGATAATCTTTGATCCCAGCGAAAAACGTCTCTTTAAAAACTCAACGACAATCTTACCCTTGCGCACGTTGCCGCGGGGGTCGGTGCAACCGGCCCCAAAATCAATGGTAATGAAGCCATGGGGGTTTTGCAGCGAATTATCCCCGGCAAACTCCAGGGTAACAGTGGCACAGGTAAAACGACCATCGTCAGGCTTTTCTCCACGTCCGCCACTAGCCTGACGCGAACCGGTTAGCGAGCCGGGCTCGGCAACCACGGCCAAAGCCGACATATCATCGACATCTTCGAGATAGGCCTCGGTAATGGCTTCGTTAGCAACATTCTCGGAATCGCTTGCCGTGAGTTCAAACGGATCTTCTGAACAGGACCAGAACAACCCAACAGAAAGAATGGCACCGTAGGCGAGTATGCGGGATAGCGATATCTTCTTCATTTTTTGCTTCTTTTGTTGTTTTGGACTTCCTGAAGCAATCAAAGTTTAATGGCGCGATAATTTTTTATTAGTGTATGCGTAACCTTTTAATTATCAATCTACTGTTTGCCCTATTAACCGATGGCTACACCAGTTATTCTCAGGTAAAAATAGCAAAACTGAAATATGGCGGAGGCGGTGACTGGTATGCCAATAAGACGGCTTTGCCAAATCTGATTCGATTTTGCAATCAGGAATTGGGTACCCACCTGCAGGCAGAAGAAGATGTGGTGGAGGTGGGAAGCTCTGATCTCTTCTCCTACCCCTATGTGTACATGACCGGGCATGGCAATGTGGTGTTCACGGCCACTGAATCTCAAAATCTTCGGCAATACCTGGTGGGTGGTGGATTCCTCCATATCGATGACAACTACGGCATGGACCCTTTTGTGCGTTTGGAGCTGAAGAAAATCTTCCCCGAATTGGAATTGGTCGAGCTACCCTTTACCCACCCCGTCTATCACCAGAAGTTTGATTTCCCGCGCGGGCTACCCAAGATACATGAGCATGATGGTAAACCCGCACAAGGGTTAGGCCTGATTTACGAAGGGCGTTTGGTGGTTTTTTATTCGTATGAGTGCGACCTCGGCAATGGCTGGGAAGATGCGCGTATCCACAACGACCCAGAAGAGAAACGGCAACAGGCGCTGCGCATGGGCTCGAATCTGATAAGTTATTGCTTTACCTCATTCCAATAAAAACTCACTTTCGGTAGGCCGCCAATTCGCGATACGGAACAGTGAATTCAGACGGCCCGAGAACGTAAGGCCCGATCTCATAAATGTTAAAGGTGAACTCGATTCCGTTGCCGGAGAATCCATAGTTAGTGTTGAGTTCAAACCCATCCGGAAATTCAAATCCGGCTGCTTCCAGGTCTTCGTCTGGTGTCAGTCCGCGCGCTTCCCGAAAAGCCTGATGGCCAACTGCGGTTAACACCGCCAGGTAGCCGGGTCGCAGAAAATCATCTAAGGTGAGTCGCGCCCCGGTCACGGGGTGCATATTGATGTAATGGGTTTCTTGCGATCCATGTGCGCCTCCGGTGTATTGGTAGCTCCACACCTTAATGCTGATCAACGTATCGCTCGCAATCAACACCGTGGCGTTCGACTCGAACGACCAAGGTGCCGTGGCACCCTCAAATTCTTCATTGATCTCTTTCCAATCGGCCAGAAAACGCGTACCACTTTCAGCAATATCTATCGGCCTGTTATCTACGTTGATCGGCAAACGTGCCAGCGCTTGGGTCAAAGTATCTTCGGCTGCTTTGGATAACCCGGCAATACGCGGAAACGTGACTTTAAAACTGACGCAAGGAATCGAATCACCTTGACATCCACCAGGAGACGCCATCACCACACTGTCCGTCTGGACAGCCAAGGCAGCCGGCTTCTCGCCTGACTTGTTGCAGGAGACCAGGTAAGCCAATAAAAAGAACGGAATAAGGTACTTCATGGCGCAGCGCTTGAAAAAACTTCTTCGAGTTTCATTTCTAATGCTGCACCGCGCAAGTTCTTGGCAATAATCTTGCCTTCGCGATCAAGCAGCAGCGAAAACGGAATGGCATTGATGTTATAGTCGCGTGCCGCCTGAGACTCAAAGTATTTCAAATCCGACACGTGCGTCCACGTCAGGCCGTCCTCCTGAATAGCTTTTACCCAGTCTTCCCGTGTGCGATCGAGCGACACGCCAAATATAGTGAAACCCTTGTCTTTGTATTTGTTGAAGGCCTTCACCACGTTCGGATTTTCCCGTCTGCACGGTCCGCACCACTTGGCCCAAAAATCAACCAGCACGTACTGGCCACGCAACGAGGAAAGGCTGATCACCTCTCCTTCCGGATTGGGTAGTGAAATTTCGGGCGCCAGCTGCCCCACCGCGGTGGCTTCCATGGTCTTCACGCGGGCGATAAACTCGCTGATGTAGGGCGAATTCGGTAACTCCGCCTGTAACTTTTCGGCTGCATCACGGTACAGGTCATAATATTCATCAGCATCCAGCATATTGGCCTGCAGTACTTCCATCACGGCCAGCGAAGCCGGTTGTTTCCGTACAAAGTCAGCCAGGGAATCTGTGCTGGCCCGACTGATTTCCAGGTAGCGCTCCTGCAGTTCGGTAATTTTCTTTTCATTTTGCTGTTGCACCGCCTGCTGAAACTCAGCCTCCAGTGATGCCACGGCCGGGTTATTTTGTTGGGCGTTTAGACGCTGGCGTACTTCATTCATGAAATCATGTTCGGCCGAGCCCTTAATTTCGGCAAAGCCGCTGGGCGCGTTGCCATCCACATTCACCTCCAGATTGGTTTTGTTGAGGATGACATTCACAAGCTGCTGATTGAAAAAGTTGATTTGATAAAAGGCAGGCTCAGGAACCATTACCGTCTTCGTGTACGTAAAATCTTCCTTTACCTGCACCGAGTCGCGTTTGATCACGGAGTTATCAGGCCTCAACTCGGCAAACACAATCCATTGGTTCTTCTGCGGGAAACCCACCTTACCCGAAATGGTCACCGGGTTTCCTTTCGGTTTTTCTTTCATGTTGCCTTGGCAGGCCAAAACGAACATGGCCAGCGCGCACATCCCTATCGTAAAGCGTATATTCATAGTGTGCAAAGTTGCAAAAATTCAGCGGCACAAACGGGCGACCTCACGACTTCTTCAGTCGCTGTAAAATCAACTCTTGTGTCAATCGGGGATCGGCTTTGCCTTTGCTGCGCTTCATCACTTCGCCCATAAACATGGTTACAATGGCCTTTTTCCCTTTTTGGTATTCTTCCACCTTAAGCGGAAATTCCCGAATAACCTGGTCGACCAGCGGTCCAAGGCTATCGGCCGAACTATCCTGAAGGAGATTGAGTGCATTCGCCAATTGTGCCGGATCGGCCTCAGGTTGAAGAACCCAGGCGGGGAAAATTTTCTGTGCGGCTGCCGTGTAGCTGACCTGGCCAGCTTCGATCAGGTTAACCAAAGCAGCCAGTTGCGCAGGCGTCAACGGGAACTTGCCGATTTCGATGCCTTTTTCGTTGAGGTACGACTTCACTGGCCCCATGAGCCAGTTGGATGCGGATTTGAAGGATGGGGTATGCTCGCACACCGATTGAAAATACATGGCCACGTCACGGTCATCGGCCAGCACACGGGCATCATACTGTGGCAAAGAATATTGTTCCATTAGGTGACTGACCACCTGCTCGGGTAACGCGGGCATTGAGGCGCGGATGGCGTTCAGCCAATCGTCCGAAAGCACGACCGGGGCCAAATCCGGGTCGGGAAAGTAGCGGTAGTCGTTGAGTTCTTCTTTGATGCGCATGCTGCGCGTGGTGTTGGCAGCCGCATCATACAACCGGGTTTCGGAAACCACTTCCTCGCCCCGCAAAACCACCTCGATTTGCCGGGCCGCCTCTACCTCGATGGCTCGTTGCACATGGCGGATCGAGTTCATGTTTTTCACTTCCACTTTTTTTCCCAGCACACCTGAACCCTGCGGCCGCACCGACACATTCGCATCGCACCGCAACGATCCCTCCTCCAGGTTGCCATCACAGATGCCCAGGTAGCGCACCATCTTGCGGATTTCGGCCAACACCGCCCCGGCTTCTTCCGAACTGGTGAGCACCGGCTCAGTCACAATCTCAATCAGCGCGGTGCCGGCCCGGTTAAAATCCAGAAGCGTTTCATCGTGCCCCTCCGCATGAATAGACTTTCCCGCATCTTCCTCCAGGTGAATCCGGTTAAGACTGATGTTTTTCACCTCACCCGACTTCAATCGAATGGGAATCAATCCCCCGCGACACACCGGTGTACGATCCTGGGTGATTTGATATCCTTTAGGAAGATCGGGATAGAAATAATTCTTGCGATCAAAAATCTGGTGGCGCGAAATGTCGCACCCACAAGCCAGCCCCATGCGCACGGCCAGCTCCACCGCGCGCTTGTTCAGCCGCGGCAAGGTACCGGGCAAGCCAAGTGTTATGGCACTGATATGCGTGTTGGGCTCTGCGCCAAAAGAGGACGCATCGCTCGCAAAAATTTTGCTCTCGGTCAGCAGTTGCGCATGCACCTCCAGACCGATAATCGTTTCAAAACCAAGCGACCTATCGATCATGGGTAAAGCACTAGCCTCAAGGCTTCAATATCTCTGAAGTGTCTGACGTTATGAGTATCCAACGGCAAATCATGGACTATTGCCGTGGCAGCAATAAAAAGATCAGGCTTATCAATTGATTTTCTCTTCGTCTTTAGAGCGGACACAATGTTAGTTGATTCCCTTGTTGCCTGACTATCAAATGGCAACACAACAAGGCGACTAACCAATTCCACCCAGAACTGTTGATGGGGCCTACTCGCTCCGTTAAAAATCTCAAACTCGGTGACTGCAGAAATGAATAGCTGATCAAAACTGCGGAAATGCGCAACCAGCCTTGAATTTGTCTTGTCTCTAACTCGAAAATATTCAATGAGAACAGACGTATCAATCATTAACCTCTTGTCCGCCACGATGCGATACTTTTTCGATTTTCCTCGATTATGTCCAGATCAGTCTTGTCGTAAACCGGGCCCTTCAGCAAAAAGGCAATAAATTCCTCTTTACCGTCTTGCGGCTCTTCTTGGTCCAACGCTGCTTTTATCCGAGACTTTTGAGCGGGACTCAAATTCCTGACCAATTCTAAAAGCCTTTGAAAAGGTATGTTTATTGGCAGTTCCATATCCACTCAAATATAATCTTACTTCGCCAGACTAAACAATGCCCGTGCTTTTGACAAAACGCTGTTTAGCCCCTCCAGCTTCTTCCCGCCCGCAGTGGCGAAGAATGGCTGGCCGCCACCGCCACCGTCAATTTCTTTGGCGAGTTCTTTCACCAGGTTGCCGGCATGATACCGGTTGGTTTGCGCGAGTTTCTCACCGATCATCACGGCTACCTGGGGCTTGCCATCCACTTCGGCAGCCAGCACCAGCAGCAAATCATCAAACTGGTTGCGCAGCGCATAAGCGATATTTTTCAACGCATCGGCATTGGGCACTGTGACGCGCTCAATAACGAGGTGATGCCCGTTGGCTTGCACGGCCTTGCGGGCCAGCTCCTCGCGAAGCTGGTTGGCCTGTTGTTGATGCACAGCCTCCAGTTTCTTTTCCAGGGCGTGTTTTTCCTCCAGCAGATTCTGAAGAGACGCCAGCGTGTCTTTCGGGTTCTTAAGCACGGCCTTGATCTCCTCCAGCACAGCCAGCGATGAATTCACAAACTCCTGTGCCCCCTCGCCTGTTACCGCTTCGATCCTGCGCACACCGGCCGCAACTGAACTTTCCGACACAATCTTCAACAACCCGATGTGGCCCGTGGCCGGCACGTGTGTGCCCCCGCACAATTCAACCGAGTAGCCGGGATCAAATTTGATTACCCGGACAAACTCGCCATACTTTTCGCCAAACAAGGCCATGGCGCCCATCGCTTTCGCCTTCTCCAACGGCACGTTCCGCTGCTCGCTCAAGGTAATGTTCTCGCGAATTTTTTCATTCACCCGCCATTCCACCTTTCGAATTTCTTCATCGGTCATGGCGGCAAAATGCGAAAAGTCGAACCGCAGTATCTTTTCATTCACGAGCGAACCTTTCTGCTCCACATGCTTACCCAACACCTCGCGCAGCGCGGCATGCAACAAATGGGTGGCGCTGTGATTGTTCATCGTCCGCCTGCGTTTTCCGGCTTCCACCTGCAACGTTACCGCAGCGTGAACATCGGCCGGCAGTTTCTCGGCAAAATGCACGATCAGTTCATTCTCTTTTTTCGTGTCCAGAATGGCAATTCGTTCTGCCCCGGACTGTAACACTCCGGTGTCGCCCACCTGACCACCGCTCTCGGCATAAAACGGTGTTTGATCAAAAACGAGTTGAAACAACTCCTTGTTCTTCTGCTTTACAGATCGGTATTTGACGAGGCGCGATACAGACGTCAGGCTTTCATAGCCCACAAACTCGGTCTTGACATCGTCACCGGTTACAATCCAGTCACCCGTTTCTTTGGCCGCATCGGCCTTCGAGCGCGATTTCTGTTTGGCCATTTCCTCTTTAAAACTGGCCTCATCGACCAGATAGCCTCTCTCGCGCGCAATTAGTGAAGTAAGGTCGAATGGAAATCCAAAGGTATCGTACAGCTCAAACGCCTGTTTTCCGGGAATTGAAGGTCTGATTGCGATACGCAACTGGCGAATGGCACTATCGAAGTCGTTGGATGATGCGGTTTGAAGACTATGCAAGAAATAACTGTCCGAGAATTGGGCTCCAATTGGCTTCGGTATTCTTGAACTGATGTGGTTAGCGATCTGCTGAATCTCAATATTCCTTCCATTTTCATCAGTTCTAGTCTTATCAAATCCTCGCTCGTTCCGTGAACGTATATATTCCTCACACTTATTGAGATACTCATCGTAATTACTCAAGAATACCTCCAAGTAGCCTACTCCTTTGTCGACCGTTCGCAAGAAAGAAGTTTCTTCCTCCAAAATTACACGACTCACGTATTCCAGCTGTTGATGCAACTCCGGAAACACGTCTTTCAATTGAAGGGCCAGCAACGGCACAAGCCGGTGCATAAACGGCTCTTTGAATTGCAGATAGGAAAAACCGTAGCGCACGGCTCTCCGTAAGATTCTTCGAATAACATAACCCGCACCCGTGTTGCTGGGCAGCTGGCCATCGGCAATAGTAAACGCTACCGCCCGAATATGATCGGCCATTACCCGAATGGCAATATCCGTCATCTCCTGGGCTGAACGGTTAGATTTTGAAGGCGTAGTGCCCGCATACTTCACCCCGGCCTGCTGGGCGATGAAATCCATTAACGGACGGAATACATCCGTATCGTAGTTGGACGTTTTTCCCTGGATGGCCATGCACAAGCGCTCGAAGCCCATCCCGGTGTCCACGTGTTTATCGGGTAGCGGCTCCAGCTTGCCGGAAGCCAACCGGTTGAACTGAATAAAAACCAGATTCCAGATTTCAACCACTTGCGGGTGATCGCTGTTAACCAGATCACGACCGGGCTTTTTATCCACTTCCGCCTGCGGTCGAATGTCGATATGGATCTCTGAACATGGACCGCACGGGCCCTGGTCGCCCATCTCCCAAAAGTTATCTTTTTTCACCCCGTGCAGGATCCGGTCATCGCTTACAAACTGCTTCCAGAGTTCTTTCGCTTCCTCATCCACCGGCAGGTTGTCACCTTTGTCTCCGCCAAAAACGGTTACATACAGCCTGTCCTTCGGCAACCGGTACACCTCCGTGAGCAACTCCCACGCCCAGGCGATGGCTTCTTTTTTAAAGTAGTCGCCAAAGCTCCAGTTGCCCAACATTTCGAACATGGTGTGGTGGTAGGTATCCAGGCCTACATCCTCCAGGTCATTGTGTTTGCCGCTCACCCGAAGGCATTTTTGCGTATCGGCAATACGCTTGCTCGAAGGCTGGGTGTTGCCCAGGAAGTAGTCCTTAAACTGCACCATACCCGAGTTCGTGAACAAGAGCGTGGGGTCATTTTTGCGCACCAGGGGTGCCGAAGGAACAATATGATGGCCTTTGCTCTTGAAGAAATCCAGAAAATGCTGCCTTATCTGCTTAGAATCCATTCACTCACAGTCTTTAACCGTACGAAAATTTGAGTAGTTTTACAGGTTATTTACCTGAATAACCCACAAATTTAGAGCCTTTTGAAGGAATTCGATGGCGCGACACAAATATTATTATAACCCCAAAACACTGCGCTACGAGTTGGCCAGGTTCCCGTGGGCCACGTGGTTTTTCCGCGTGGCGGGTGTCGCTATTGTCAGTGGTTTATTCTTTTATGGATTGCTGCTTTTGGTGAATCGTTTTACCGAAACCGAACTGGAACATAAACTGCGAACGGAAAACCGCGCGTTGAAGAACCACCGCGGCACCATCGAGTATGAATTGAATAACGCGCACGCAGCCCTGGCCTCCTTGTCGGGAAAAGACAAAGAAATTTATCAACGTATTTTTCTTACCCCCAAAGCCGAGGAGGCAGAGGACACAGGCGATGCACAAGATATCTTGCAAACGGATTTGGAGGGCTTTCACCAGGTGGCCGATCGGCTCATCAGTCAAACCGATGTAACGTATGCGAAGGCATCCCTTGCCTCCTGGAATTTCGCGCAACTCTTTTGGCCAAAGAAAGAAGATGTTTCGGAGTTGCAACAATACCCCACGCTCATTCCGATCCAGGATTTCAAGCTTAGTCAATTTGTCTGCGGTTTTGGTGAGCAGTTGAATCCCTTCAATAAGTTATTGTACCACCACGAAGGTGTTGACCTGGAAGCTGAGTTGGGAGCCCCGGTACTGGCGACCGGTGACGGGCGGGTAATAGCCGCAGTGCGACAAACTACGCCTTACGGTGAAGGCAATTATGTCGAGATTGAACATATCAACGGTTACCGAACCCGGTATGAACACCTGGCCGAGATCAACGTGCAGCGAGGGCAGCGGGTTCAGCAAGGACAAGTCATTGCTCAGGTGGGTATGACAGGCGAAGCTACTGCTCCTCACCTTCACTATATGGTATTAAAAAATGGCAACCCCATTAATCCTATATTATTCTTTACCGAGCAGATCGATGAGCACTCGTGGATTCAGTTGGCTGAGATTGGTAAACAAGTAAAACAAGCTCTTGACTGATGGCACGCATGCGTTATCACTACAACCCGGAAACCTGCCAGTATGAACCCATTATTCATACAGGCCGGCATTTCTTGAATCAGACCGGGCGGTTTATTCTTATCTGTCTGATCCTGGCTTTCGGTGGACTGGCATACTACCTTACCCACTATCCGAGCGTGGATGAAAACCAACTGACGCGCGAAAATCATGAATTGAAATGGCAGTGGGGTGAGCTGCAGAATGAGATCCGCCACGTATCGAACCAGTTGCGCGCGCTGGAACATGACGATGATGATCACTACCGGGTATTGCTCGCCATGAATCCGCTGGATCCGTCCATGCGCCTGGCAGGTGCCGGTGGTCATGCACCTGTACTGCTGCCGGCCGAGGAGTCAGTTTCCGAAATACTGGGGGCTTATGACTCCTTGTTCCGCCTGGGCAACCGGATTGAAGTTCACGAACAATCGCTGAAAGAACTGGAGGCGGAAGTAGCCGTAAAGGAGCGCCAATTGTCAACGCGGCCCGCGATGCAACCGATCGACAACCGCCAACTCACGCGGTTCAATTCCATCTTTGGCATGCGCCTACACCCCGTTTACCGGGATTGGCGTAACCACAACGGACTTGACCTGACTGCGCCCCAGGGTACGCCTGTTTATGCCACCGGTGATGGTATCATATCATTTGCCGCGTACAACGGGGGCTACGGAAACGTGGTTTATATCAACCATGGGTTCGGATTTGAATCGCGTTATGGCCACCTATCCAAATTCAACACCCAAGCCGGCCAGCAGGTAAAACGCGGAGATCTGATCGGGTTTGTGGGCAGCACCGGTGTATCCACCACGCCACACCTGCATTACGAGGTTCTGTACCACGGCAAATACGTGAACCCGATTAACTTCATGTACCGCGATGTAAAGCAGGAAGAGTACAACAAACTAATTCGCAAGGCGCCTACCGTACTTCCAGACAATAAATCTTCCGGGGTCGAGAGGCGATAACGATTCGGTTATTGAACGCCACGGGCGAAGCTTCAAACAGGTCGGCTATCTTTTTCTGGAACATCACCTTTCCGGTGGCTCCGTCAATCAACATCACGTGGCCCCGGCTATCCGCCAAAAAAATATACAGGTTGCCTTCGCGATCATACACATCCAACGGGCTGCTCCAGGCATAATGAGCAAGTTCAAGTTTCCAGCGCTCACCACCCGTTTCTGTGTCCAAGGCAACCAAAAGCCCTTTTTCAACCGAGCCATAACGAGAGAGGCTGGCCACCAGCAGATTTTTTGCCGAAAACTTGCCCAATACCGGAGTGGACAACATGCCGCCATTGACAGGGTGTGCGCCCCGAATACTGAAGCACGGATACTTCTTCTCCCAAACGGTAGTGCCTGTTAACCCGTTGATCTTTTTTAGAAACGTAAACCCTTTGTTTCCCTGAAGGTCAACCTCGCTCCCGGTATACAAATACGGAATACTATCGGGCACATCGAGCACCAAGGTTGCGTCTGTATCATCGTGGTTGTGATGAAACCAGACGGGCTGCAGCGTGGCAATGTCTACTGCCTGAATATTGCCATCGTTGTCGGCAAAGTAAAGTAAGTTGGCAAACGCAGCCACCGAATTCTCTACCCCCTGGCGAGTGCCCCCGGGTTTTTGGTAACGGTATCGATTAACGCGCGGCTGCACACGGATGAAGCCGATGTCGGGCTCATACTGGGTGTGAAGATCAGCGGTGTACAACACCCCGTTTTCACCAGCTACAACCAGGCGGTCGTTCACCGCATCCAGTAGCGGGGCCCCGTCAAAGGCACCCCACGTGCGGTGCGCAAACGGGTCGCGCCCATTGAGAGTGTACAATTTTCGTCCGTCAATAAGACTGAAAATCCGAAAGCCAAATTCACCGCTTCGGTTGATACCCTGACCACAATAGAGCAGCGGATACCCCCGCGGGTCAATGGCTGGTGATCCTTTGATTGGATTTTTAATGTTCACCGGTGGTCGTGACGGCTTTCCAGTCGCCAGATTGAGGAAATAAATGTTGCCATCCAGCGAAGGTTGAATGACCTCGGTAAAAGCTGAGTCCGCCTTAAGGCTTGCCGCGATTTTCATCGCCTGCCGCACCGAATCCGGCCACTGCACCACGTTCGGTTGGCCTGTCCACCCCGCACCACCACCCCATTCACGATCGGCTGTGGTCGAAAACTCCCATTGAACCACCAGCGAGTCGGGCCGCTTGTCTAAAAAACCCCAGGATGCCGTGTTACGGTATGGCCCACCCCGAAAGGTAGTTACACCCTTTAACGCTGAGTAGGTGTTTTGGTCAAACGAAGAGTATGCCTGTTGCGCACACAGGCTGTCCCACCAGTGCACCTTTGTTTCAAAATGTTTTATCAATAGAGTATCCGGCTTCGGTTGGGTGGGTTGAGCACGGCCGGACGAAAATGTAAGCGCACCTGTAACAGCGAGCCACCACGAAAACCGAAGGATCATTCGTCAAATATAGCCGGCAACACCAAATCGATGCAATGATCAACCGCGATGTCCACAAATTCACGTTGACATCTTGTTGATGATTTTTTTCAGAGCGCCAACCGAGTACAATTAAATTTATATTACTTTGCATGAAAGGTTCAAACCCAAACCTCAACCTAACACCGCTACTCGCTCCCTCTGAATGGCTTACAAAGAGAAAGAAATCGAGAAAATTTACTATTCCATCGGTGAGGTTTCCGAGATGTTTCATGTAGCCCCGTCCCTCATTCGTTTTTGGGAATCCGAATTCGACATTCTGCAGCCCAAGAAGAATCGTAAAGGCAATCGGCAATTCACGAAAGAAGATATTGAGAACGTGCGCACCATTTACCATCTGGTGAAAGAGAAGGGTTTTACCCTTCAGGGTGCCAAGGAGATGTTGAAAAACGATACCCAATCCGTCCGAGACAAGATGGAGGTGATCGACAAGCTAAAATCGGTCCGTACGTTCCTCACCCAGGTGCGTGATCGCCTGGCCTGAGCGCCTTACTACTGATCCGTTGCGGTGTACCCGCACTTCATCCTAACTTACCGGCCTCATGAGCGTTTCGACTGAGCGTTTGGCATTTTTGGCCCTCCATTTTGTACCGGGTGTGGGCAACTTTCTGGTTAAGCAACTGATCAGTTACTGCGGATCGGCCGAGGCAGTGTTCCAATCACCAAAGGGCAAGCTCTTAAAAATTCCCAACGTGGGTGAGGTTACCGCGCAATCCATCAAAACGGGTGCGCCCCTGCGCGAAGCCGAAGAAGAATTTGGAAAAGCCCAAAAGGAAGGCGCTGAGATTCTGTTTTACACGGACGACAAATACCCCAGCCGCTTGCGCGAAATCGAAGACGCACCTTCCGTCATCTACTGGAAAGGGCAGGCCAACCTCGATCATGCCAAAATCGTGGCGTTGGTGGGCACCCGCCAGGCAACGGCTTATGGAAAGAAGGTAACCGAAAGACTCCTTGACGAGCTGAAGCCACACCGGGCGTTGGTACTCAGCGGGCTCGCCTATGGCATCGACATTCAGGCACATAAGGAGGCGTTGAAAAACGAACTACCTACGATTGCAGTATTTGGCAACGGGCTGGACACCATCTACCCCGGTCAGCACCGCGATACCGCACGCAAGATGCTGGACCACGGTGGTTGGATCACGGAAAATTCGTTTGGCACAAAACCCGATGCGCACAACTTTCCTGCGCGCAACCGGATTATTGCCGGGCTGTGCGATGCCCTCATTGTTGTGGAGGCATCAGAAAAAGGTGGCGCGTTGATCACTGCCAATATCGCCAATAGCTATAATAAAGATGTGTTTGCCGTACCAGGCCCGGTGGATGGCCCTTTTTCAGCCGGATGCAATCAGCTCATCAAATCGAATCGGGCTAATCTTCTTACGGGAGTGGCCGACCTGGAGTACATCATGGGGTGGAATGCCGCAACTCCGGAGCCTGCCCGAAGCCCGCAACTCCAATTGCATTTGCTTAGCCCCGAGGAGCAACAAATAATTCGGCTGCTGCAAGAAAAGAACGCTCCCGTTGGTGTTGATGAAATCAGTTGGAGAACCGGTATACCGCAGGGCACGTTGGCCTCACTCCTTCTCACCCTGGAATTCAATGGCTCAATCAAATCCCTGCCGGGGAAGATGTACGGGCTGGCATGAACCCTCGGGTTGGCTTACGCATGATCCGATCCAAAAACCAAAGCTGCTTGAGATAAAGCCCGCATCAGCTCGAATTCATTGAGCGAAAGATTTTCGCCTTGCGCTTTCAAAAAGGAAACCACAGCCTCAGTTGCCAAATTTCCAACCAATTCGTCCTCTGCCATTGGGCAGCCTCCAAAACCTTTCAGCGCACCATCAAAGCGTTGACAACCACTCTTGTACACCGCTTCAATCTTCTCCAGCGCGGTAGCCGGGGCACTATGAAGGTGCGCACCAAACTCAATGGCCGGAAAAGCAGCGGTGGCCTGACTAAACAGTTTTTTGATCTGGTCCGGCCTCGATACTCCAATGGTATCCGCCAGTGAAATAATCGAGACGCCTAACGTTTGCAGAATACCGGAAAAGGTGATCACAATCTCTTCATCGTAGGGATCTCCGTAGGGATTGCCGAAACCCATGCTGATGTAGGTCACCAGCACTTTACCGCGCTGCTGGCAGAGTTCCTGGATTTCCGCAACGGAATTCAAGGCTTCACTGATTGATTTGTTGGTGTTGCGCTGCTGGAAGGTTTCGGAAATTGAAAGCGGAAAACCGAGGTAGGTTATCTCATCAAACATAACCGCCTCCCGTGCACCCCGTGTGTTGGCCACGATCGCCAACAGTTTGGTTGATGTGCCGGACAGATCCAAGCGCTTCACCACCTCAACGGTATCCCGCATTTGTGGAATGGCCTTGGGCGAAACGAAGCTGCCAAAGTCCAGCGTATCGAAACCGACCTTGAGCAGTTGATTGAGGTACGACACTTTCACTTCCGTAGGAATGAATCGCTCCAATCCCTGCATGGCATCGCGCGGGCATTCGATCAGCTTCATGGGCAATGACGTAAGCTCGTGTTCACAGAATAATAACGACAATAATCGGTGAAAAAGTCGATTTGTCTGCCATTTTGCGCATGATGTCCGCTGCGTGGGATTAATTCACGCCAAAAGCGAATGTAACACTATGCCGCTTTTCCCGTATCTGTTTTTTCAAGACCCCACCAGGAGAAATCACAGAGCCCGTTCGGTCGCTGTCTTTCAAGAGTAGTCCAAATTTTATTCCTTGCCAGTCCGTTCATCGCGTATGATCAGCATCGAACATCACATACCGTTGGCACCGTATACCACGTTTGGCGTTTCCGCCTTTGCCGATTCGTTTTGCCGGGTTACTTCCGTTGCTGAAATCCGCGAGTTGGTTGCGCAAGGTTGGTTTACGAAGCGTTTTTTGATACTCGGTGGCGGCAGCAACCTACTCTTCCTGGGTGATTTTCATGGCTTAGTGGTGCGAAATGAACTACTCGGACAGCGGGTGGTGCACGAAACCGAAGAAAATATTGTCATCGAAGTTGGGTCGGGCGTCAACTGGCACAGCTTTGTGATGCAATGTATCGATCACGACCGCGGTGGAGTTGAAAACTTATCGCTGATACCCGGCACGATGGGTGCGGCACCCATGCAAAACATTGGTGCCTATGGTGTGGAGGTGAAAGAAGTGATTGAAGAAGTGAAAGGAATCGATCTCTCGACCGGCCGTGAAGTGACGTTTACCAACAAAGAATGTCAGTTTTCGTACCGCGAAAGCGTTTTTAAAAACGCCTGTAAAGAAAAATTTTTTATCTCAAGTGTTACTTTAAGGTTGACTAAGAGAAATCATGTGTTGCGCACACACTACGGTGCGATACAAAACATTCTGGATCAACAAAAAATTACATCACCAACACTTCGCCACGTCAGTGATGCCGTCATTTACATTCGAAGCAGCAAACTTCCTGATCCGAAACAGATTGGCAATGCCGGCAGCTTCTTCAAGAACCCGTCCATCACCGTGGCGCAGTTCGAACAACTGCGGGAACGCTATCCGGAGATACCTTCATATCCATCTGAAAATCAATTAATTAAAGTTCCTGCCGGCTGGTTGATTGAACAGTGTGGATGGAAAGGAAAACGTGTGGGTCGTGCGGGTGTGCATCATCAGCAAGCCCTCGTGTTAGTCAACCATGGACAAGCCACAGGCGCTGAACTTTTTTCACTCGCAAAAGAAATTCAACGCGATGTGCGCGAAAAATTTTCAATTGACATCGCAGCGGAAGTCAACATCATCGAGAGCGCAAGTTGATGGAGCAGTTATGCATCAAAATGATCGCGCACATCTACATAAAAATTTTCGGTGACGTAAATTTTTTTTCAAAAATTTTTGCAGAATAAATTTTTGTTATACCTTTCGATAACGTTTAACAAATATCTTAACGTAAAACAGTAAAACGCTATGGCAAAGAAAGCAGCAAAAAAAGCCGCCAAGAAAAAGGCAGCTAAGAAGAAGAAGTAATTGAGTTAATCTCAATACTCTTTGCAAAGGGAAGTAGTCCAGGACTGTTTCCCTTTTGTTTTTTAATCAACTCGTAGTCGGTTTTTCACTTCTCGGTGCTCCAACGCTTCCAAATTTTCTACTGCAATGCTTCTCGTTTGCCTTTTTCCTAACTCGATTGGGAAAATTTAATCGTGCTGTTGCTTGCTGATGGCAATACCAGCGGTCTACCTTTGCCTCATCAACCCCGAAGACTATGGCGAAGACTGAATCCAAACCTGCCCCGGTAAAAAGCGAGAGCAAACCTGCCCGCAAAGCCGCGGCACCCAGAGCCCGGAAACCGGCCAAGGCCGCAGCACCGACTCTCCAACTTATTGAAAAAGCCGCACTGGATGCGCACGCCAAATTAACGAGTCTGAATTTGGCAGAAGACCTGCGTTCGGCTATCGAATGGTGCGTGGGTAGCTACCGCTACGACCGCAACCCGGTAGGGCTTTACGAAACCGTTGCCCGGGCCGTGGAAGTATTTCAGCAGGAGAAGGCGAAGAAAACCAAAGGTGTTACAGCACCGTTCATCGCGGCCCTCGAAAAAGCCCTGGCCACCCGATAACCGGCCTCAATCTGTCTTATAAGGTTAGATCATGTGCGTCACATTGGTGAGCGTGCCCTGATAGGCTTCGCACGCGACACCAAACCGCCTGAGAAAATCCACGCCCTCATCGCTGGGCAAACCTTTGTGCTCGGCATACGATTTGAAGAAGATCACACGCCTGATGCCCATACTGTAGATGATGCGTGAACAGGCCAGGCAGGGCGAGAGCGTCACGTATAATGTCGCCCCCTCTACCGAGGTGTTATTCTTGACGGCATAGAGAATGGCATTCTGCTCGGCATGCAGCGCCAGCGAACAGCCGCCCTTGGAGTCGCGCGGGCAACCCGTGTCGGGCCATTCCTCATCACAGTTATGTGTGCCGGCCGGAGGTCCGTTATAGCCGATCGAAATAATGCGCGTTTCCTTTGTCAGCACTGCGCCTACGTGACGCCTAATGCAGTGCGAACGTTTAGCCAGGTTAACGGCTAATTCCATGAAGATATCGTCAAAAGCAGGGCGTTCCATCCGGGTAAAGGTAAGCGTTGGCAAGGGGCACGGCAATGGATAGGGGTATGTGAATTGAGGCTAATTGATTTTCTTTGCCGCGTCATGTTAAGAATACTGCTTGGGATGTTTGTTGCACTGCCTTGCCTCGCCCAGGTAGAAGGCGCACGGCCAAGCCCGCTGGCCATGGTTACTGTGCGCTACAAGGATGCGTACGTCAAAATCACCTACAGCCGCCCGGCCAAAAAGGGTCGAACCATTTTCGGTGAACTGGTGCCTTTTAACCAGGTGTGGCGCACCGGAGCCAACGAAGCTACCGAATGGACCAGCACGCGCGATATCGAAATCAACGGCCAACTGCTTCCGGCTGGCACCTATTCGTTGTTCACCATCCCCCAGCCCAACCAGTGGACCGTCATCTTCAACAGCGATGTAGGACAGTGGGGCAGCTATAATTACAACACCAAGCTGGACGTGTTGCGACTTGAGGTTCCCGTGCAAATGCTCCGGGACGAGTCGTTTGAACGATTTACCATCGAATCCAAACCCCGAAACGATCAGGCCGACATCCGTTTGGCATGGGACCAGGTGAGTATACTTTTTCAACTTCAGTTCAAAGAACCCAAACCGTGAATAAAATCACCTTTTTACTCATGTTGACCACCACCCTGGCCTGCGGCCAGTCTGTAGAGGAGTTAAATAAGCGCAGAGGGTTCAAAAACATCCGGTTGGATTTCACTACGGACAGCATCAAGGGCCTGATCTTTGAAAAGGAGATTCAGGAGCGCAATGAATTCCCCGCCAAACTCTACCGGGTGGAGCACCCGGACTACGAAAGCATTGGCGGAGTAAAAGTAAAAGAGATTAAACTGAAATCGTTTCAGGATCAGGTTTACCAGATCCAGGTGATTACGGCCAAAGATCCTCGCATCATGCAGGGGTTGGAGAAAGCCTATGGCCGCTCGACCTACAGTATCCGCAGCGAAACGTATTACTGGAAAGGCGATAGCGTCAGCCTGGTTTACAAGGGCCACGGCAAGAACGCCATCAGCCTGATTTATTCCAGCAGCCGTGTGCACCGGCTGATGATGAAAGACAAAACGAGAAAGATTGAGGAAGTGGCGGAGGATTTCTAACCGGCCAGGAGTTACCTTGGCTTTTCCACCCCACGCACCTACGCCTTGTACGAAATCCGGTACACCAGATTTGCCTGATCATCGCTCACCAGCAGGGAACCATCCGGCAGCACCAGCACATCCACTGGGCGGCCCCAGGCTTTCTGGGTGGTCTCGTTAAGCCATCCCTGGGCAAAGGTCGAGTAGCTCACCGCTTTACCATTGGCATCCAACTTGACCAGCGAGAGGCGGTAGCCAATCTTCTTGCTGCGGTTCCAGCTTCCATGTTCGGCCACGAAAATCTGGTTCCGGTATTCTTCCGGGAACATCGTGCCCGTGTAAAACTTCAGGCCGAGCGGTGCCGTGTGCGGGCCCAGGTTTTGAGCCGGTACGGTAAAGTCCGAACACGGCCGTTTATCACCGAACTCCGGGTCCTTAATGGTTCCTCCGTGGCAATACGGATAACCGAAATGCATCCCGGCTTTGTCAGCGGTATTCAGTTCACAGGGCGGAATGTCATCGCCCATCATGTCGCGGCCGTTGTCGGTAAACCAAATGTTGCCCGTTTGTGGATGCCAGGTGAAGCCAACCGTATTTCGCACACCGCTGGCGAACACTTCCATACCGCTGCCATCGGCATTCAGGCGCGTCATGCTGGCATAGACCGGGTCTTCTGACTCGCAGATGTTGCACGGTGCCCCCACCGGCACGTACAGTTTTCCATCGGGCCCAAAAGCAATGTACTTCCAGCCATGGTGCGTCTCGGTCGGGTATTGATCGTAAATCACCTCCGGCTTGCCGGGGTTGTCGAGTTTGTTCTCCACATCGCGAATGCGTGAAATGCGGCTCACTTCGGCAATGTAGAGGTCACCATCTTTGAAGGCTACGCCATTGGGCATGTTCAGGCCACTGGCCAGCACCCATTTTTTATCGGCCACAAAGTCACCGTTGGTATCTTTCACGGCATACACCTTGTCTTCATCCCTGTTGCCGACAAACACAGTCCCACTTGGGCTGATAGCCAGCGAGCGGGCATTGGGTACTTCGGCAAACACTGAAATAGAAAACCCAGCCGGCAATTTGATATCGGCCAGGGATGGCTTGCCGGCATCCTCGCTGCTGTTGGAGCACGAGAACATGGCGGCCATAACCACAACAAGTATAAGGGTGAACTTCTTCATAGCTTTAAATTACGCGATAAGCGGCATAGATCGCCTTTTTCAACAAGTTCCGGAAACAAAAGTTTACCACTGGCGGTGATCGCGTTAAATCAGCCGACAACCCGTATTTTTGCGGCCGTGATTTCGGTAAACAATATCTCCTATTTCATTGGCGGCCGGCCGCTGTACGAAAATGCGTCCATGTTCGTGCGCCCCAACGACAAAATCGGCCTCATCGGCCTTAACGGCCGCGGCAAGTCCACGCTGCTCAAAATCATCAATGGCGAGTTAACGCTGGATGGTGGCTCGGTCAGTAAGTCGAAAGACTGCACCATCGGCTTCCTTAACCAGGACCTGCTCTCCTACCAAACCGATGACGCCATTCTCACCGTGGCCATGGAGGCCTTCAAGGTGGCTGTGGATACCCAGCGCCAGATCGAAAAAATTCTGCACAAGCTGGAAACCGAATACGAGGACAGTCTGGTGGACAAACTCACGCGGCTTCAAGAAAAGTTTGAGCAACTGGACGGCTATGCCATGCAGGCCAAAGCGGAAGAAGTGCTGGAAGGTATTGGTTTTTCAACCCAGGACTTGCACCGGCCCCTGCGGGAATTCTCCGGGGGATGGCGCATGCGGGTGATGCTGGCCAAGTTGCTGCTCGAAAAGCCGGCCCTGCTCATGCTGGACGAACCCACCAACCACCTGGACCTGCCTTCCATTGAGTGGGTGGAAAACTACTTACGTAACTACGATGGCGCTGTGATGATTGTGTCGCACGACCGCACGTTTTTGGATAACGTAGTAACCAAAACGGTGGAAGTAACCCAGCAGCAACTGGTGACCTATGAGGGTAACTACAGTTTCTACCTGAGGGAAAAAGAGCTGCGCGAAACCATTCAGCAAAACGCTTACGAGAATCAGCAGGCGAAAATCCGCCAGGCCGAGCGGTTTATCGAACGCTTCAAAGCTAAGGCCAGCAAAGCCAGGCAGGTGCAATCGCGCATTAAGGCCATTGACCGTATGGATTTGATTGAAGAGGTGGTGGACGACAGCGCTACCGTCAATTTCAAATTCAAATTCAACCAGCCCTCGGGGCGCCACGTGGTCACCCTCAAAGATATGTCGAAAGCCTATGGCGATTTGCAGATTCTCCAACACACCAACGCCTCGATCGAGCGGGGAGATAAAATTGCCTTAATCGGGGCTAACGGCCGCGGTAAATCAACCTTGTTGCGCATTCTCAGCGGCACCGAGCCGGTGGACGGTGAGCGCACGATCGGGTACAATGTGATCCAGGGCTTTTATGCGCAGCACCAACTGGAAGCGCTGCACGTGGAGAACGAAATCCTGGAAGAGCTCAAGCAAGCCGGCAGCGGCAAACCGGAACAGGAACTGCGCGGCATACTCGGTTGCTTCCTGTTTTCCGATGAAGATCAGTTCAAGAAGATCAAAGTACTGAGCGGTGGTGAAAAGTCACGCGTGGCACTGGCTAAAACGCTGATCTCCGAAGCCAACTTCCTGTTGCTGGATGAACCGACCAACCACCTGGACTTTATCTCGGAAAACATCCTGATCCAGGCCCTGCAACAATACCAGGGCACGTTTGTGGTCGTGTCGCACAACCGCCACTTCATCAGCCAGATTGCCAACAAGATCTGGTACATCGAGAATAAGCAGATCAAAGAGTACCCGGGCACGTATGACGAATACGAGTACTGGCATAAGAAGAATATCCTGAACGGCACACCCGATGCCCCGCCTCCGAAAAAGAAAGAGGAGAAGAAGGCCGAGCCCGCTCCGAGCGAAAAACAGGAGAACGACCGCAAGCTGAAAGCGCTTCGTCAGGAACTGAAGACGCTGGAGGAAAATCTGTCCTCGTTCGAATTGCAGAAAAAGACCCTGGAAGACGAAATGGCGAAGCCTGAGGTGTACAGCAACTTCAACAAGTTGACCGAAGTGCAGGCCAGATTCACTACGGTTGCCGATCAAATAAAGAAGGTGACCGCGCGTTGGGAGGAAGTAGCCCTTCAACTGGACGAACTCGAATGAGACTAACCACACTCCTGCTGCTGGTGTTAACCGCCCTGCCAGGGTTGCCCGCGAGCGGACTAGCCAAAAAATGGGAGTTGGCCGACCGTACTTATGAAGAAACCATACGTACCGTACAAGTGTACCCGGCCGGGGCCACGCCACTGGCACCAGCCGTGGCCGGCCTGCGGGCGCAAAACCTCGTGCTGGAGTTCGATGATCTGGTGAGCGACCGCGCCAGCTACTATGCCCGCTATGTGCATTGCAACTACGACTGGACCAAATCCATCCTGATGGATCTTGATATTCTGGATCAGTTCAACGAGTTCCCCATCAACGATTTCATTTACTCCAACAACGAATCTACACCCTACGTGCATTACACCCTGCGGCTGCCCCCGGTGAAGTTGCCGGGCAACTACGTGCTGGTGGTGTACCGCGAAGGCAACCGCGAGGATGTGTTGCTGACCAAACGCTTCATGATTACCGACACGCGCGCCACCGTTTCCCTGCAGGACAATCTCTCTGGCCGCGGCACGCTGTCCACCTCGAATCAGTTGCTCAACTTCCTGGTCAACTACCGCAATTTGGAAATCATCAACCCGCTGGAAACCGTGCACGTGGTCATTCGCCAGAACCAGCGGTGGGACAATGTGAAGAACAACGTGCAGCCGGCCTTTGTGCGGGAAGATATCCGTCAGTTGGAGTACCGCTTCTTTGAGCAGGACGAGATGTTTGCCGCGGGCAACGAATTCCGCTTCGTAGATTTCCGCTCCGTCAACTTTCCGGGTCAGAATACCGATCGGCTTGACCGCAAGCGCAAACCCTTTCAGTTGTGGGTCGCGTTTGACCGATCCCGCGAAAGCGAGGCCTACGCGCTGTACCGCGACCTTAACGGAGGTTATGTCATTCAAAACCTCGACTATGCCGATGGGCACATCACCGGCAACTACCTGTGGGTCACCTTCACGTTCAAATCTCCTAAGCCGCTGAAAGAAGACCTTTATGTGGTGGGCGCCTTTAACAGCTGGCAACGCACCGAAGACAACAAGATGACCTGGGATGCCGGGTTGGGTGCCTATCAGGGCACCGTGCTGCTCAAACAGGGCGTGTACGATTATCAATATGTCGTGGATGGGCCCCAGCCTTTTCAACTGGAGGGCAGCCATTACCAGACCGAAAACATGTATGAGATATTGGTGTATTATCGCCCGTTCCGGCCCAATGCCGACTTGCTTATCGGCTACACCACCTTACCGGTTAATCCGCGTTGATTACGCGTAGTTGAGTTCCTCGCTTTCAAGTTTTTTGATGCCCGAGGCCTGGGCCACATCCAGCATGCCAAAGCCCTTGTGGGTGAAATGGCCCAAACCGTTTTCGTAGACAAATTGCTGCACGGGCTGGGGCGCAAACAGCGTGAAGGGCAACGTATATCCCCTCACCTCGTACTTGATATCCGAATCATAAAGCGGATAAATGCGGGCGAATTTTTTATGGGAAGCCTGCAGGCGCTGGAGGTAGTCGCGGTCGGGTACCAGTTGAAATTTGTAGAAGCTGGCGAGTTGCTCGGCCGAAAACCGGCCGCTGTTTTCCATGCGGGTGATGGTATTGTCATACAGCAGGTCGCTGAACTCATCGGTCTCCGGCTGTATGAACCGCTTGCCACTTTCATCGTTAAAAGAGGCCGGCACCAGCACCAGGGGCGAGATGCACAGGTAGCGCATCGACTCACCTACGGTTACGGTCTCCTCCGGTTCGGCTGATTCCGGTATGAGTTGCAGATTGCCGATCACCAATTCCTTCTGGTCGAAGAGCACGCCCAGCAGAAATTTCAGGAACTCCCCGTTGGATGTCGAAAACACCAGCGTGACGCGCGAGGAGTAAAAGTGAAGCCCTTTGCGGCTGATTTTGGTCTGACCTTTTAGCCCGCTGAAGTTGTATTCGGTGAATTGAAAATACTCCGGGCGCTTGCCCAGCATGATCAACCCCTTAATGGTTTGCGCCAAAATAAATTGGTGGTGAAACGGAACGTATGCTCCCCGATTCTTCAGCTGAAAAACGAAACGTGTTCTCACGGATGATACAATCTAAAAAATGCCTACTGCCGGTTTCCGCTAAAAAATGAGGACGTAGCGGACAGCTAAAGTACACAAAATCAGATATATCAATCCAAGTACCGAAAGGAAAATTTTAAGTACTGGACTTAAACATTGAAACGGAAATGCATAATGTCCCCGTCCTCAACGACATACTCTTTGCCTTCCACGGCCAGCTTGCCTGCCTCGCGGCATCCTGCCTCGGTTTTATACTTCTGATAATCAGCTAGTTTGATCACTTCAGCTCGGATGAAGCCTTTTTCGAAATCGGTGTGGATAACGCCAGCCGCCTGGGGCGCCCGCCACCCGCGGTGGATCGTCCACGCCCTCACCTCTTTCTCCCCGGCTGTGAAGTAGGTGATCAGATCCAGCATATGGTAGGCGGCATGCACCAGCTTGTTCAGGCCGGATTCCTTCAGGCCATACTCCTCCAAAAAGACCTGGCGGTCTTCCATCGTTTCGAGTTCGGCAATCTGCGCTTCGATGGCGGCACACACCATCACGACATCCGCACCTTCGGCCTTTACATTTTCTTTCAAAGCCTCTACGTACTTGTTGCCGGTATGAATGGAGGCTTCGTCTACATTGGCCACATAAATCACGGGTTTGTCGGTGAGCAGCTGAATATCTTCAATAGCTTTTTTGTCTTCGGCATCCATTTGCACCGAGCGTGCGTTTTTGCCGGACAACAATGCCTGCTGATACACCTGCAGGGTGGCGAGTTCCTTCTTCATCTTGGCGTCTCCGCTCTTGGCGGCCCGCTCCACCTTGGCAATCTTTTTCTCCACGGACTCCAGATCTTTCAACTGCAACTCGGTGTCGATGATTTCTTTGTCGGCTACCGGGTTTACGCGGCCATCCACGTGAATGATGTTGTCGTTTTCGAAGCAACGCACCACGTGGGCAATCGCATCCACCTCGCGTATGTTGGCCAGAAACTGGTTGCCCAGCCCCTCGCCCTTGCTGGCGCCCTTCACCAGGCCGGCAATGTCCACAAACTCAAACGTGGTGGGTACCACCTTTTGGGGGTTCACCAGTTGTTCCAATATGCGCAGCCGCTCATCGGGCACGGCAATAACGCCCACGTTGGGCTCAATGGTGCAAAAAGGAAAGTTAGCCGCTTCGGCTTTGTTGTTGGACAGTGCATTGAAAAGGGTGGACTTACCGACATTGGGAAGGCCCACGATACCGCATTTTAAACCCATAATCGAATTTCAGGGCGCAAAAGTACGGGGATGACAACAAATGCCAAGCGTATGCGCGAATAAAGCCGTTCCTGAAAAAGACAAACCCCCGCCAGCCGAAGCCAGCGAGGGTCGCTCTCATAAAGGTTTAGGTAGAGAGTATCGTTGCCTGGGCGTTAATCCCACTTCAGTTCGGAGGCATCGGCCGGGGATTTGGCCTCTTCGGCCATTTCCTCGCGCGGGTGCTCAAACTGCGAAAAATCAACTCCGGGCATCAGGTCGTTTTTCACGTGGTTGACGGTGTTGTTCAAAGCCTCCACAAACTTGTGGAAATCCTCCTTATAGAGGAAGATCTTGTGCTTCTCGTACACGAACCCTTCGTCATCCTTGTTATAACGCTTTTTACTTTCCGTAATCGTCACGTAATAGTCGTTCGAGCGGGTTGACTTTACATCGAAGAAATACGTGCGTTTGCCGGCCTTCACTTTGGAGGAATAAATCTCATCCCTCCCGTTTTTTTGCTCTTCCACGTACTTAGTGGTTTAGGTTTAGGTGTTTGTTAGGTATAGGTGATTTCGAAGGTAGTATTTTGATTGTTGATTCCAAATCGCCCCCCAAAATTTTGGCGAAATACCCCCTGTTTAGAACGCCTCCACCCACCAACTGAACCGGCTTTTTACCATTTTGCAGGCGCATGGCTGCCCTCAATGACCTTCGCCAAACCGGCACGCTCGAACTGCTGGCCCGCCAGTTGGTGGAAGGCTTTATTACCGGACTGCACAAGTCGCCCTACCATGGGTTTTCGGTAGAGTTTGCCGAACACCGGCTCTACAACGAAGGCCAAAGCACCCGCTACATCGACTGGAAAGTATATGCCCGCACCGACCGGCTGTACACCAAGCAGTTCGAGGAGGAAACCAACCTGCGCTGCCTGCTGGTAGTCGATGGTTCACCTTCGATGTATTATCCGAAAGAGACACTCGCCAAGCTGCGCTTCAGCGTGCAGGCGGCCGGGGCACTGGCCTACCTGTTGCACAAGCAGCGCGATGCCGTTGGGGTCTGCTGGTTTTCCGACACCATCGAAGAGTACACGCCCATCAAATCGGCCGCCACCCACCTGGATAAAATCTTTAAGATCCTGGAAAACCGGGTGCAGCGGGGCGCCCAACACCTGCGGCCGACCAACGTGGCCAACGTGCTGCACGAAATTGCCGAGAAAACCCACCGCAGATCGCTCATCATCATCTTCAGTGATATGTTCGATCAGTCGGAGAATACCGATGAACTCTTTAAAGCCCTGCAACACCTCAAGCACAACCGGCACGAGGTGCTGCTGTTTCATGTCACCGATCATGATACCGAGAAGAACTTCAACTTCACCGACCGGCCCCACGAGTTTATTGATCTGGAAAGTGGCGAACGCCTGAAGTTAAACCCAACCGAAATCCGCGAACAGTTCGTCAGTCAACTCAGCACGTTTCACCAGTCGCTGAAGCTGCGGTGCACACAACTCAAAATTGATTTCATTCCCGTGCATGCCCGCGAAGATTATGTGGCGGTGCTGCAATCCTATCTGATTAAACGGGCGCGGATGAGGTAGGAAAATTTACGATTTAAAATTTAAGATTTGCGATTTAAGATTTGATTTCAGGTTTAGACTGCCTATCTAAAATTCAGAACAAGAAATCTGACCTCTAAACTCTCAAATCTTAATTCTCAAATCTCAAATCTAACTTCTCAAATCTTAATTCATTACATCACGACTGCAACTGTTCGTTATGCAGCCAGGCTTTTTTCGCCTGCAGTTCTTCCTTGGTTTCTACGTTGTCGGGGTCGGGCACGCAGCAATCGACCGGGCAGACGGCCGCGCACTGCGGCTCTTCGTGGAAGCCCGTGCACTCGGTGCACTTGCCGGTTACGATATAATAAAACTCGTTGGACACCGGGGCCTGAGCCGCCTTTGCATCCAGCCTGGTTCCGTCCTCCAGTTCTACTTCGGTCAGGGCCGTGCCGCCCGCCCAGTTCCAGTCGCGGCCGCCTTCATAGATGGCCGTATTGGGGCATTCCGGCTCGCAGGCTCCGCAGTTGATACACTCGTCTGTTATTTTGATCGCCATAGGCTACACAACGTCTTAATCCTGATAACTTCGCAGCAAAAATACTACCGAAAGGCTCAGGTTTCAAACAGCGGTGGTTCAACAAAAGTTTACCAAAATGCTGCTGGCTGATCGAATTCAAAGTTTTTCTGCTCTCGGGGCGCGCCTCCGGCAACTGCCGGCCGATACCCGTCAACAGCTCCAGAGGCTGGCCGCCAATGAGAACGCATGGTTCACCGGTGCTTCGGTGAGCCTGGCCCTGGCCGGCATTCAAAAATACCTTGAGCCCACCGCCTTGCAACGTTGGGCCGGTGCCTGGCCCGAACCGGCACGCCCCAGGCTTGTGGGCGTGGTGATGGCCGGCAACATTCCGCTGGTGGGTTTTCACGATTTGCTTTCCGTACTCATCAGCGGCCACCACCTGGCGGCCAAACTCAGCACACAGGACAGCGTGCTGATGAAGTGGATCATCGCCCAACTCACCGACCTGGGTGCGCGGTGGGCCGAACGCATTCACCTGGTGGAGCGGCTGAATACTATAGATGCCGTGATCGCCACGGGCAGCGACAATACGGCCCGTTATTTCGAATACTACTTCCGCACCAAGCCCCACATCATTCGCAAGAACCGGACGGCCGTGGGCGTGGTACAAGGCAGCGAAACGACCGAAGAACTCGCCCGCCTGGGGGATGACATCTTCAGCTACTTCGGGCTGGGCTGCCGCAACGTCTCCAAGATTTTTGTGCCCGAAGAATTTGACTTGCGCACCTTGCCGCCTGCGTGGCATGCCTACGAATGCATTGCCCATCACCACAAGTGGGCCAACAATTACGAATACCAAAAGGCCATCCTGTTGGTTAATCAGCAACCCTTCCTGGATACCGGATTTAGTATTTTGATGGAAAGTAAAGCGTTGGTGTCGCCCATCTCGGTGCTGTATGTTGAGCGTTATGCCGACCAGGCCGATTTGAAAAGTAAACTGGAAGCCGTGGCAGAAAAAATACAGTGCGTGGTGAGCGCACGCGGTTGGTACAACGGAAGCTTTCCGTTTGGCGAGGCCCAGTGCCCCGCGCTGACGGACTATGCTGATGGTGTGGATACGTTGAAATTCCTCTCCGGACTTGCCTGAGCGCGGTTAAAATCTCCGACTCAAAATCTCGCTGAGGATCACGGCCTTTTTTGCACCCTGCGGTTGGCGCAGCTCCTTGAGGATACCCAGGGCTGGCGTGGCCGCCTTCTTCTTTTCGTAGGCTTTAAACTGACCGAAACGCACCACGGTGTCCTCCACCTTCATGGTTTCTTCCAGCGAAGCCCGCTGAAACGCATCGGCTTTGGCCTTTTCGTACACATCGTAGATGGCGTCCTGGTTCTGATAGGTGTAGTCTGCCCGCTCGAGGGGTTTGGCCGGCTCAACCGGTTTGATTTCCTCCTCAATTTCATCGTCATAGTCCACTTCCTGCCAGGTATCGGCCAGCACAGGTTTGGGCTGGGGGGCCGGGGGCTCGGGCGGTGCCGGTACCTTGCCGGCCTGAATTTCGCGCAATAACTCCTCGAAGGTCATTGGTTTACCACTCGGATAATCAGGCTCATACGTAGGCTCCTGGCGCTGCCTGCGCTCCTCCTCCTGCTGCTTCTTGCGCTTGTTGTTGGCCTGCACCAACCACGAAATCACCGCGATGATGATGTAAATCCAGATTGAATCCATCGGCCGCAAGGTACAAAAATACCCGACTTTCCGGTTGATCATTTTGTGGATGAATTGCGCACAGTTGGCTTTTCAAATGTACCCTGCCCGTTTATCTTTGCCGACTTTGTTTTGAGGATTTCGTTGCGAAAACCCCAAACCAGACAACCACTACTACTCAAGCGAACATGCAATTATCGAAACTGGAGATCAAAGGCTTCAAAAGCTTTGCGGACAAGGTCATTATCAATTTTGACGAGGGGATTACCGGCATTGTGGGGCCCAACGGCTGTGGCAAATCGAACGTAGTCGATTCCATACGCTGGGTATTGGGTGAGCAAAAAACCAGTGCGCTCCGTTCCGAGAAAATGGAGAACGTGATCTTCAACGGCACCAGTGGCCGCCCAGCCCAGCAAATGGCCGAGGTATCGCTCACCATCAACAACACCAAGAACTTACTGCCCACCGAATACGCGCAGGTAACCATCACCCGCAGGCTTTACCGCTCGGGCGAAAGCGAATATCTGTTAAATGGTGTCGAGTGCCGCCTCAAAGACATCACCAACCTATTCCTCGATACCGGTGTGGCCTCCAACAGCTACGCTATCATTGAACTGGGCATGGTGGATGACTTATTAAACGACCGCGACAACAGCCGCAGGAGTTTGTTCGAAGAAGCAGCCGGCATTTCCAAATTCAAAAAACGCAAGAAAGAAACCTTGCGCAAACTCGAAGACACCGATGCCGACCTGGAACGCGTGGAAGATCTGCTCTTCGAGATTGAGAAAAACATGAAGAGCCTGGAAAAGCAGGCCAAGCAGACCGAGACCTACTACCGCATCAAAGAAGAATACAAAGAGAAAAGCATTCAACTGGCCAAGGTAGTGGTGCACAAGCAGAAAGAAACATTTTCAACCATTCAAAAGCAGGTTGAAAGCGAGAACGACCGCAAGACCCAGCTTACGGCCCAGGTGGCCGAACACGAAGCAGCCATCGAAAAGGCCAAGGCCGATTTACTGCAGAAGGAGAAAACCCTTTCCACCCGGCAAAAGACCATCAACGATCACGTAGCGAAAATCCGCCAGTTTGAGAGCGAGAAGCGACTTAAGAACGAGCGCCTGCGCTTCCTCAACGACCGCGTGAACAACCTGCGCGACCAGATCGACCAGGACAAGAAAAGCAACGAGCGCGCCCGCTTCAGCATTCAAAGCCTGGAAGCCGAACGCAGTTCGGCCCAGCAAATACTGGATGACATTACCGCTCAAGTGGAAGCCCTGCGCCTAGACTACGAAGGCCAGAAAGCCACCACCTACACCTTGCAGGGAGAGGCCGATGCGCTGCGCCAGTTGCTGCGCGCCCGTCAGGAAGAATCCTTCCAGATCAACAAGGCCGTAGAAATCCGCGAAATTCAGGTTGCCTCCTTCCGCCAGGAACTGGAGCGCACCGCCAGCGACACCAACCAGCAGAGCGAAAGCCTGGCCGAGTTCGAAAAGAAAATCGTGGTGCTGCAGCAGGAAATTGGCGAGAAGAACGGCTACCTCGAAAAACTCAAACACGAAGAAGAAGAAACCACCTTGCGCATTGCGTCCATCGAAAAGACGATTGATATGATACGCGAGGAGCTGACCGAAACCGGCCGCAAACTTGATGCGCGCCAGAACGAATTTCAGCTCACCAAGTCGCTGGTCGAAAACCTGGAAGGCTTCCCCGAAGCTATCAAGTTTTTGAAAAAGAACGTGGAATGGACTAAAAACGCCCCCCTCCTATCCGACATCATCTCCACCAGCGAAGAATACCGCGTGGCGATTGAAAACTACCTGGAGCCCTTCCTCAACTACTACATTGTTGATCACGAAGCTGAGGCGTACCAGGCCATCAACATCCTGAGCGAAGCCAGCAAGGGCAAGGCCAACTTTTTCATCCTGGATTCCTTCGAGAAGTTTCAGCCCTCGAACATCCAGATGTACCCCAACGCCTTCCCGGCTACGCAAATCATCGAGTTCGACCCGCGCTACACCAAGCTCATGGCTTACATCCTCGACCGCGTGTACGTGTTCGATGGCGATGTAAAGCAAATTCCGGCCGGTGACGATAACATCTTCATCACCAAAAGCGGCAACGTAACGCGCAGAAAGTTCAGCGTTTCGGGTGGCTCGGTGGGCCTCTTCGAAGGCAAGAAAATCGGGCGGGCCAAAAATCTGGAAAAGCTCGACAAAGAGATCAAAGAACTCTCGCACAAGCTGGACACCATCCGCCACTCGCTGGTCGACCGCCAACGCGAGCTGGAGCGCCTGCGCAATCACACCCTCAAGCAGCAGATTGACGAAGCTCAAAGTGCCATCCGCCAGGTAAATGACGAGTACATTTCCTTTAAAACCAAGAAGGAGCAGTTCTCGCAAATGCTGAGCACGGCCGACCTGCGCAAGGAAGATATTTTGGAAAAAGTAGACGCACTGCTGCGCGAACTGGAGGACCTGAAGCCCAAAGCGCAACTGGCCCTGCATGATGTGCATACGCAGGAAGAAAAACTCAACGCCATCAACCTTGACTACAACAGCCAGAGCGACATCCTCGGCCAGAAGTCAGCCGCGTACAACGAGCAGAACATCTTCTTCCACCAGCAGGAAAACCGCGTGAAGAGCATCGACCAGGAGATTCGCTTCAAGCAGGAATCACTGGAGCAGAGCACACAGCGCATTGCCACCAACTCCGAAGAGCTGGCGCGCAACGAAGACGAAATCCGTGTTACCTCCGAGTCGGCTGCCAGCCAGGATAACGACCTGGTGGGCCTGTATGCCGAAAAGGACGAACTGGAGAAAGGCCTGAGCGAAGCGGAGAAAGAATATTACAGCGGCCGGGGCGAAATCGATCAGTTCGAAAAAGATCTGCGCGAAATCAGCCACCAGCGCCAGAACATTGACTCCGTGCTAATGGAGTTGCAGAACCAGCTCAACGAAAGCAAGCTGCAACTCAACTCGGTGAAGGAGCGCCTCAACGTAGAGTTCAACATTGACCTGGATGCCGTTACCGGCCAGGCTACGCCCGAAGAAACCGAGGCACTGGCCCAGGCGGACGAAGAAAAACTGCGCGAGCAGGTGCAGCGCATCCGCGAGCGGCTGGACAACATGGGGCCCATCAACCCCATGGCCATGGAAGCCTATACCGAAATCAAACAGCGCAACGATTTTATCAACGCGCAGAAGGATGATTTGCTCAAGGCGAAAGAATCGCTCTTCAGCACCATTGCCGAAATTGAGCAGGTAGCCAGCCAAACGTTCATGGACGCGTTCATGAAGATCAAAGAACACTTCATCAACGTGTTTCAGTCGCTCTTCACCGATGGCGACATCTGCGACCTGAAGCTCATCGATCCGTCCAGGCCATTGGAGTCTGATATCGACATCATTGCGAAGCCAAAAGGCAAGCGGCCGCTCACCATCAACCAGCTTTCCGGTGGGGAGAAAACGCTGACGGCCACCGCCCTGCTGTTTGCCATGTATTTATTGAAGCCGGCCCCCTTCTGTATTTTCGATGAAGTGGATGCCCCGCTGGATGATGCCAACATTGACAAGTTCAACAACATCATCCGCACCTTCAGCCGCGACTCGCAGTTCATCATTGTTACGCACAACAAGCGCACCATGACGAGCACCGATGTGATTTACGGTATCACCATGGTGGAAAAAGGCGTAAGCCGCGTGGTGCCCGTAGACCTGCGCGAACTAGCCTGAAGAACCTGACCAACGTCATTGCTACACATGTACCCGCGGGGCTACCTTGCCGACATGAAAACGTTATCCGGTGCCCTAATCCGTTTTTGCCATTTCCTTAACGCCCATACCCGTGTGGTTTCGCGCGGGTGGTGGTTACTTGCCTTCGCTCTGCTGCTGGGTTGCACCTCCGCCCGTGTGCAACGGGCCTACGATCCTACCGTAGATTTCAGCCGGTACCAAACCTTCTGCTGGCTCAAAGGCTGCGAATTTGAAGTAAAGGGCCCCGCCTATTTACAGGATGCGGCCGTGCGCGAGCGCGTGAAATCCGCACTCGTGCGGGTGCTGGAGAAAAAGGGGTTGCGCTACTCCGACCAGAACCCCGACCTGATGGTGGGCTTCCAGGTAAGCATGCAGGACGAAAAAATGCTGGTTACTGAAAACCAGAGTGAAGACGTGGTGTACTCCATGGGCTTCCCGAAGACACGCGAAGTAACGTTACTCAGCGGCACACTGACGCTGCATTTGGCCGACCGCCAGCTTGGTGCCGTGGTGTGGCAGAGCAGTGTACACGGTTACCTGGAGCCCACGCCCGATCTTTCCGAAGAAAACATTCGCCAGGGCATAGAACTGGCGTTAAAAGAATTTCCACCGCGGAAAAGGAAGTAGGCCTCCCAACCGTCCCATTAAAAGTCTATCCTGAAGCGCGCGGAGCGGGATTATTTTGCAATCGGTTCAAATAATTTGATAATTGTTTTACGGAAACTGATCGAACTTGGATAATGGGAAGAGTTTAGACCATACGTTTTCCACGTTTTAAAAATACTTACACTCTTGTCCGACTAAAAATTTGATGGAGAGAATAATCAAGTGAATTTGAAAAAGGAACCCCCGGTCAGTTAAACCCAAGACTTAATGCAATGCCTATTTTGGTGTTTACGGGAGGACTGTGTGAACTTCTCCAGGCCTGGTAAGTATCTTTCAAAAAATCAAATAGCTCAATATAACTCATGATGTGCAAACGCACCACGGTTAGGATGCTGGTGAATGAGCGCTTTGTTTCCGATTTCTTTTTGATGACTACCATGAGCACCTGAGCAATGAGAACCCAAAATACCTGGATTCGGATGGCGTTTTCGCTTTCTCCCCAAAAATACTTCAAGGGGAAATTTTGCTTGACTTGTTTGAACAGAATTTCAATCATCCAGCGGTGCTTGTAAATGAGGGCCACCTGGGCTGCTGTGATTTTAAAGTTATTGGTGATGAAGATATACACACGCCCCCGATCGTCTTTGTACGTTATCCTGCGCAATTGCAATTTGTTAGGTTGACCTCCCTCTGTATAAGAGATCGTAATGTATTGTTCCTTAAGCACACCTTTGGCCTTTTTCTTTTGGGTTTTATCAGTAATGACTTTGCGTACATGGAAGACAGCATTTTTCTTCATGCGTGTAACAAACCAAATTTGCTCGCTGCTCCATTGGGCAAACT
>JAJTGY010000066.1 GCA_021298015.1 Flammeovirgaceae bacterium | reverse complement strand
CCCTTGCTCTTAGCTAATGATATGCACTTCAGCACTCATTCGGGGCTTGCACCCTATAGCCAGTAAACATGCCTGACGCACAAGAAAAAAGCCATCGAAAATTCGATGGCTTTTTCATTTTATGACTGTCTGGCTTAACGGCCCTGGCCCGGATTGGCAGGGGGCTGGCCATACGGTGAGCGGTAGGTCTTCTGATAGTCGTTGATGTTGACTTTTTTATAGCCCTCTTCGCTCACGAAGCTGAGAAAAATGTGGAACTCTTCGGGTTTCTTGTAGCCGGGTACAGAGGTCATCCCCGAGTAAATCGGCACAATGTGAAATTCTTCATCCAGGAAAACGAAGTTGGGATAGCTGAGTTGATTGTTGAGAAGGGCAGCCGCCAATTGATGAACACCCTTGCTGCCGTGCGGCACGAACTTGAATGTGGTACCATTGAAAACAACATCGGCTGTTTGCTCCGCGTCAAACTTAACGGCATAGAACTTTTCATTCAGTAATTTGGCGATGGTGGCCTCTGAGAAGGTGTTCTTATCCATCACCTTGCACCACCCGCACCAGTCGGTGTACACGTCAATGAAAATCTTCCGTTTCTCGGTCTTCATTTTCTCGACCGCCTCCTCAAAGGTCATCCAGTTTACGGCCTCCGAAGCCTCCTGGGCCCCGGCCGAGAGGAATATGGCGGTAGCCAAAACCAAAAAAATCGCGCGCATAGTGTAATTTTTTAACATCCTGTGAAACAAATGTAGCAACTTTTAAAGTTCCCCGGCAGTGTATGATGTAACTAGGGGCTCTGGTAACCCCGTGTTCAAAAAGCAGGCCAGGGATGTTCAAAAACGAACAATTCAACACCAGCAAAACAAAAATCTGGCACAGATTGAAACCTTTTGGGCGTGGCACTCATCTTGTAACTGAAAAAGTGATGAAAAACCCTTACCGCAATATCTTAATCATACTTGGCATTTTGGTGGCCATTGCGGTAGCGCTTACCCTAACGGCCGGGGGGCAGCCGACACGCGAGGGTGCTGACATGCGCAAGCCTAAAATACAGTGGCCTTCGCCTGCCAAGGCCACGATGAAAGTCATTCAGGCGTTTCGGTACGCAAAATAGTGCAGCACCTGTTCGATGGCTTTGCGAATAGCCAGGTTAATGGGATAAAACTCTTGCCCTAAATCCGGGTCGACACTTCGAAGCTGCATATAGAACTCGTTCATCACCGGTACCGCCAGTTCTCCGGTCTCAATCTTTCGCGCTGCCGTTTCATACGCCACCGATTGTTCGGTCTTGATGATCTGACACGTGACCAGCTCCTTTTGGCTATACTTATTCGTGCGGGCGGAGTAACCAAACAGCCGGCAGATCAAACCCCGGTGCGTGTATTGGGAGCACAAACCGGCCCCCGACTGTTGAGCATCCAGAATCAAACAAATACTACCGGGTTCGTGCTGCAGCCGCTCATGCCAGGCTTCGGCCAGACCGTGTTGGTAGAGATGGTACGCAAAGGGCAGAAACTCCAGGGCCGTGGCTTCAATATCGGGTTTGAAGCAGCATTTGCCGCAACCCCACTTACAATGCAAGGTTGTAGCCGCCTGAAAGGCACTAATGCCCTGATCCAATCGGACGAAAACCGCCTCCACCTGTTTAACTTTTTCTTCCAGATTATGCATTGGCAATTGTGCCACTAAGCGGCCTGATCACGTCTATTCCCGTATATTTCGATAAACGAATGAACAAAGGTATGAAGACAGGATTGGTTTTGGCGGCCCTGCTGATGGCCACCCCGGCATTTTCGCAATGGAAATGGCAATGGGGGATGAACTACGTCTATTCAAACCCGAACGGCACCATGGGGGCCTATATTGACCAGGCTCATGGCTTTTCGTTTGACGGGGGTATGCGCAGCCCGGATAAACGCTGGTTGCTCGGGGCGGAGTTTGGCTATTCGATATACGGTGGCGATGATTCCCGTCAGCAATACCAGTTCAGCGATGACTCAACGGCCGAGATGGACGTGCAGGTGACCAATGCCTTCAGTAACCTGTTGGCCGTAGCCCGTTTTTACCCACGCCCAGAGGGTGTGCTCCAACCCTATGTGCAGTCCAAAATCGGATACAGTTGGTTCCGTACGGACTTGACTATTTATGATCCTAATGATTGGGATAATTGCGCACCTGTAGAAGCCGATATTTTAAAGCGTGATGGCACCCCAATTGTTAGTGTGGGCGGGGGTGTGCAGTGGGATCTTTCTTCAGTGTTCAGCCGCCTTACGCCTGGCCGCTACTATGTGGATTTTGGTGTAAACCTGATCAACGGAGGACGGGTGGATTTCATGAATGCCGATGGGCCGGAGCCCATTATGACTACCGGCCATCGGACAGATGTGCAAGCCGACTTTGTCAACACCCAGACGCGCGTAGTACATCAACATCACGTGGGGTACCTCTACAACAGTTTGGTCAGCACGATGGACTTCCGGTTGGGCGTAACGTTCCGCCCACGGTCATAAGTCGATCTTTTCCTTCTTCCGCTGATCGACCACAAACTTTGCTCCGAACGACAGTTTCTTGTTTAATGGCGACTTGGGGTCTACGATCCGCCAGAACGGGGTTACTTTACTTGCCGGCACTCCTTTTTCGAGTTGCTCGTGCGCAGCTTCGGATACGATGCGAAGAAAAATTCCGGACGTTACCGGACATGTATACTCTGCGCCATATTCCACCGCCAAATCTTTGCGCAGGGTGGCCAGCGAGCTGCTTTTTCCTTTCGGGATTTGCCGCACATAGTCGTCCACGATTTTTGGCGTGGCAATCAGCATCTTCGCGCCTGCGGGCATATCGGCAAAATCCTTTTCCAGTTTTTTCACCACAAACGCTTTGGTAGGATCGTTTACTTTGTCGGTCCACGTTTTGCCTTTGCCCGGCTTCATGGTTACTTTTTTCTTTGTTTGATTCTCCTTTTTCATCGCTCAAAAATTTGATTCTACTATTTACTTGAAAGTCCCGATGGCCATCGCCCAGTGTTCCTCGGCATGTTGCCGGGCTTCTTCCGAGCAACAGTTTTCCTGCGTGAGCGTAAATTTCGTATTTCCATGATCCGACTCCAACAGATAGGTGACCACCACGTAATTCTCCGGTACATCTGCCAAACCCGACCTACTGCTTCAATAGGTAAACCGGATCAGCTTCAGGTGCTCCACGGCCAACACGTAACTGTTATCTCATGCGTGCAGCAATCCCTCAATCATACCATCCAGACTGATGGCTACGCTCAAGATTTTCCTCATGTGTTAATCGGTTAGCTCCTTACAATCAAACCCCTGACCGGCCAGCATATCGGGCGCTACGTGACCCACGCACTCGCCCACCACACGCAGAATCCGGTCGGTATCATCCAACGCAAAATTCCACCGGCCACAGCCGGCTACCTCGTCCAGCATCGGCCCAAGCCGTTGCACTTGCTGCGGTTCGGTTACATCGGTTTTAAAAACCCAAACCATGCTGCGGTCAGTTTTCAGTTGGTGCAGTGTAGGTGACGATATCAATGCCGATGCCATTGGGATCAACGATGGCAAAATGGCGATCGCCCCATGGCTCGCTGCGCAAACTGATGGCCATGGGAATCTTTAAGCGGTTGATTCGATCAAACTCTGCGTCCACGTTCTCCACTTCAATTGTGAGGTACGCTCCCTTGCCGCCAAAGGCGGGCTTAAACAGGGGTTGCTGAGTTTCATGGTTGGGGAGCAGAAAGCTGACTTGCTCCGTTCCACCGGGCACTTTCATGAGCAGATAAAAGTCGTTCTCAAAAACAACTTCAAAACCCAGTACGCGCTGGTAGAACTCCTTGGTCTCGTTTAACCTGGAGGTAATAAAACCGGCATTCATTTTCATATGTGTTGACTTAGTTTGTGCGTTTACGGCCCACGCGCTGAGCACCGCCATGGCTACACCCAGCGCTATTATCCATTTTCTGATCATCGTGCGTCTCATTGAATGCCCAGTTGAATTTCTGTTACGTTGGCTTCCGGATACCGGAAATCAGCATTGATGTACAACTCGCGGTTGACACCCGATGGCGTAAGGTGATGCTGTTGCACGTAGCTCATTAATGCACCATAACTCGTTGGAATCTCGAACCAACTGCCCTCGTGCAGGAGGCTAACCGCTTTAAACGCCTCGGTGCGTTTGAGGTGAAAGCGCCCATCGTATTCTGTAGGCAACTGCGCCACGGGCAAACTAATCTCCAGCGTAAAGGGCTTGCTTTCATCGCCCATAAAGCCGAAGTAGTGCCAATGCACCGGCCCGGTGATCGTCAGTTTCTGGCGGATGGCCTCTTCAAATAATTCCTGCGTAATGGGTGTAAGCCCGGCCAGCTCACTCACCTTCACCTCGGCACGGTGGAAAATGAAATTGATGGGCTTCACTTCTTTTTGGATTGGGGTGTTCATGCTGTTTATTTTTTATTCAAACCAACGCATGCCCACTGACAGCCCTATGTCAGCACAAACTCAAGAATTCAAAAAAAATTTTCGGGGGAGTGACAACCCTATGTCAGGAGGCGGACATTTTGAGGTAATGCTCCTGCAATTCCTCCACCAGGCTGCTCATGATCTGCCGTAATTCCTCGGGACTTTCGATGGTTACCCCGCTGCCAAAGGAAAGCAGCCAGTGCGACAGCCAATCGAAGTTGCTCACCAGAAAGGTAAGCCGCACCGAGTCACCCAAATCTTCCTCGGCTACCGCGCCATAAATATACCTGCGGTAATGGTAGACAGACTGATCGAAGCGCACAACTAATTTGTGCAACTCGTGATACGACTGCATAAGCGTTTGCAGATATTCCTGCAGGCTGATCAGGTTGCGCGGATCAAACCTCTGCGGAGTTTGCGTGAGCGTCTTGATGCGGTCCACGCGAAAATCGCGGTAGCCGTTGCGCAGCCGGCACCAGGCAATTAAATGCCACGCTCCGCTGTAGTATTGCAGCCCGATTGGCTCTACCTCGCGGGCAGTAACCTCCGCACCGGAGGCGGCATAGGCCAGGCTGAGCACGGTCTTATTCACGAGCGCCTGCTGAATATCGTTCAGGAAGTTATTGGGAAATTCCTCGTTCTGGGGCGCAGGAAATCGCGACACTTCAACGGAAGCCTGCAACATCTCCAGGTAATCTTTGTCTCCCTCATTCAACACCGCTTTGATTTTCATGAGCGCTGACTCGAATGCCTTTTTCACCGAGGCGTCTGTCATGCGTTCAATCAACTTACCGGCCATGATGAGCGCACTTGCCTCATCGCGGCTGAACATCACGGGCGGCAGGTGAAAGCCATCGACAATAAAATAGCCAGTGCCAGCCTCAGACCCAATGGGCACACCCGCTTCCATCAGCGCTTTCACATCGCGGTACACGGTGCGCAGCGTAATGGAAAACCGGTCGGCAATCTCCTGCGCCTTCACTACCTTTTTGGTTTGAAGCTGAATGAGAATGGCCGTGAGCCGGTCGATGCGGTTCATAGATCAAAGGTAACGACAAGCAGCAAAACTCTTGCACCACGCCACGAAAGCCCCGACTTTTGCGGCATGACCAAAGCGGAAAAAGTAAACGATATTCTGGCGATCCTTGATCATCATTTCCCAACGGTCACGGCACCCCTTCACCATCACGATGCCTACACGTTGCTGATTTCTGTTCTGCTTTCGGCCCAGTGCACAGACGAACGCGTGAATAAAACAACCCCGCTCCTGTTTGCCCGTGCGGACAATCCCTACGATATGGTGAAGTTGAGTGTGGAGGAGATTCGTGACATCATCAAACCGTGCGGGCTGTCGCCCATGAAGAGTAAGGGCATCCACGGGTTGTCCAAAATCCTGATTGAACAACACCAGGGCCAGGTCCCCGCCAGTTTTGAAGCGCTGGAGGCATTGCCGGCCGTAGGCCATAAGACGGCCTCGGTGGTGATGACCCAATGGTTTGGTGTGCCGGCATTTCCGGTGGATACGCATATCCATCGATTAGCCTACCGCTGGGGTTTGTCAAACGGAAAGAGTGTGGAACAAACCGAGCGCGACTTGAAGCGGTTGATTCCGGTGGAAAAGTGGAACAAGGCGCATCTGCAAATCATATACTTCGGCCGGGCGTTTTGCCCGGCCAAAGGCCATCGGTGGCGCGAATGTCCCATTTGCCGAACCTACTTGCGCAAAAGCTTGCGCGACTGATTTCGAAAATTTTCGTTATTTTTACCGAAAATTTTCTAACATGCCCGAGCGAAACATTCTATCTTTTTTGGGCGGATCGCGGACGTTGGGGAAATCGCGCGGTCTGGCGCGGTTGGCGGCTGAAGGCCTGCCAAAAAAAGCGTTGATGGCATTCTTACGCGAAAGCCGCATCGAAGAGATTCGGTTGTTTCGCTACCTTGACGTTACCAAACGCAGTTTGGACAACTACGGCCCGGATGAACGAATGCGCCTGTATATTTCCGACCGGCTCATTCACCTGGCAGAGTTATATGCCAAGGGAAAAGAGGTCTTCGGGAGCATCGATAATTTCGGTGAATGGCTGCATAACCCTTCGATTGATCTCCAAGGTCAACAACCCATCGACCATATTCACACACGTAAAGGAGTTGATGAATTAATGAACATTCTGGGCCGCCTGGAGCACGGCATCCTGGCATGATCGTTTACCGTTGCTCCTTGCGAAAGTGGGCTCATGACCTTCGGGGCACAGGCGCTTACCTGTATGGAGGGCGCTGGAACAGCCCGGGGCTACCCGCCATCTATACAGCAGAAAACAACCTATTGGCCGCCCTCGAAGTTGCCATTCGAGTCCCCCTGACCAAAATCAGCGAAGAGTATGTGATGGCGCCCATTAGAATTCCGGACGAAATTGATGTTTACCAACCGCGACTGCCCGGGAATTGGAGAAGTAACCTGACTGTAACTCGGACGCGCGGAGATAGCTTCCTGCGGGAAAAAAAATACCTACTGATGAAAGTTCCTTCTGCGCTCATGTCTCACACGTTTAACTACGTGATCAATCCTGAACACTCTGCCATTGCAGATGTAAAGTCAGGAAAAAGCCATGGCCTGATATTTGATCCACGGCTAATTCAACTCATGAGGAAATAAATCATGCGCGATTTACGCATTATCTTCATGGGCACCCCGGAGTTTGCCGTGCCCTCCCTCGAAATCCTGATTCAAAACGGATACCGGGTAGTGGCGGTGGTTACCGCTCCTGACAAGCCTGCGGGCCGAGGTCAGAAGCTAACGCCCTCGCCCGTAAAAGAATGTGCTCTGCGCCACCGGTTGCCTGTGTTGCAGCCTGTGAATTTGAAATCGCCCGCCTTTCTGGATGAACTCAAAAGCTACCAGGCCAACCTGCAGGTGGTGGTGGCTTTTCGCATGCTGCCGGAAGTGGTCTGGAGCATGCCGGCCCTGGGCACCTTTAATCTGCACGGTTCCCTGTTACCCGATTATCGGGGCGCTGCACCCATTAACTGGGCTATCATCCGCGGAGAAAAAGAAACCGGGGTAACCACCTTCTTCCTGAAACATGAAATCGACACGGGGAGCATCATCTTCCAGGAACGAGAACCGATACTGAACCATGACACGGCTGGCTCGGTTTATGAGCGATTGATGCACAAGGGGGCTGATCTGGTTTTGAAAACCGTGAAAGCCATCGAAGCAGGTAATGCACCGATGGTACCGCAACCCCAGCCGCACGAAAACACGCACGCCCCCAAGATTTTTAAAGAGACGTGCCAGATTAACTGGGATCAGCCCACGACCTCCGTTCGTAATTTCATTCGTGGCCTTAGTCCGTACCCGGGTGCCTGGACGATGATTAACGGCAAGACGATTAAGGTATTGAATGCCCGGGCGGTTCAACGTTCAATCAACCCACCGGAAAAACCAGGCGATTGGGAAAGCGACCAAAAGATATTTATTCGTTTCGCTACAGCTGACGGCTACCTGGACATTACCGACTTTCAACCCGAAGGCAAAAAGCGAATGACGCCTGAAGAATTCTTCCGGGGCAACAAACTCTGAGTACCTTTGGCCACTCGGAATGTTGAATAGAGAACCCGGACATTGACATGATCATCTCCCTGATTGCTGCACTTACGGAAAACCGGGTGATTGGTAAGAACAATGACCTGCCCTGGCACCTGCCCGATGACATGAAGTATTTCATGCAAACGACCAAAGGCCACTACGTCATCATGGGGCGAAAAAACTGGGAATCCATTCCGGAAAAATTCCGGCCATTGCCAAATCGCACCAACCTGGTGGTTACGCGCCAGGCTGACTTTCACGCACCCGGGGCAACCGTGGTACATAGCCTGGCCGAGGCACTGGACCTGGCCCGCAAAGCAGGCCAAACGGAAACCTTTGTGATCGGAGGGGCTGAAATCTACCGCCTGGCCCTACCCTTCGCCTACCGGCTTTACCTCACCGAAATAAAAACCCAACTGGCGGGCGACACCTACTTCCCCGAGTACGACCGCAGCGCATGGAAAGAGACATCCCGACAGCACCATGGAACCGATGCACGGCATCTCTTTCCGTTCGATTTCGTTATATACGACAAACTAACCCCCTAGCTTATGGACTCCCACAAACGTGTACTCGGGATTTTGTACGTCATCTCCGGAGCGCTAACCATTTTGATTCTGGCCGGAGTCAGCCTGTTCTTTAATGCAATCTTTGGCTTCGCCATGCAGGAAGTCGATGCGGATGAGCGGTGGGTATTGGAGTTGATCCAGACCATCATGCAGTTTTTGCCCATTACCCTCATCATCCTGTTTGGCGTACCCTCCATCATCGCGGGTATTGGTTTGCTCAATCAGCAAAAATGGGCGTTATTGCTGGCCTTAATATTGGGCTGTTTCAAACTCTTCAACTTCCCGATTGGTACCGCGCTGGGCGTGTACACCATTTGGGTATATGCGGAAGATCAGAAGCAGGCCAAAGCTGCGACCTGAACTGTGTCTGTAAAAAATAAAGTCATCTGGCTTACCGGGGCATCTTCTGGAATAGGGGAAGCCCTTTGTTATGAAATGGCGCGTCAGGGTGCACGGCTTATTCTTTCATCGCGGAGAAAAGAACAATTAGAGCGCGTTAAGGGCAATTGTCCTCCCGATCAACAGGCCAACATTCGCATTCTGCCGCTCGACCTGGCCGAGGCCAACACGCTAAAGTTGAGCACCGAGGCAGCCATCCAGATTTTCGGTCACATTGATATTCTGATCAACAACGGAGGCATCAGCCAGCGAAGCCTCGCAAAAGAAACCACGGTTGACGTTGATCGAAAGATCATGGAGGTAGATTACTTTGGCACGCTGGCGCTGACCAAGTATTTATTGCCCCATTTCCTGAAGCGCAAAACCGGGCACTACGTCACCGTTTCCAGCGTGATGGGCATCATCGGTACACCATACCGCTCGGGCTATGCAGCTGCCAAGCACGCGCTTCATGGCTTTTTTGATTCGCTGCGGGCCGAATTGTGGAAAGAGTCCAAAGAGATTTACGTCACCTTGATTTGCCCCGGTTGGATACGAACCAACATCACCCTGCACGCGCTGACCGGAGACGGCAGTGCGCTAAACCACATGGACGAAACCACTGGCAACGGTATGCACCCCGATGCGTTTGCGCGCAAAATGATTCGCGCCATCAACCAGCGCAAACGGGAGGTGGTTATTGGCGGTGGTAAGGAGGGACTCGCTGCCCTGCTGCAACGTTTTGCGCCCGGAATTTTTGCCCGCATCGTGCGCAAGGCCAAAGTGCGGTAAGCATGGTCTGGTACGAATATGTATTCATTGTCGTTGTCGGATTTGGTGCGGCCTTCCTGAACACCGTAGGCGGAGGCGGTTCGTTGTTCAGCGTGCCCATTCTCACGTTTCTGGGTGTGCCCATCACGCAGGCGAACGCCACCGCGCGGGTGGCCATTCTCTTTCAGAATTTTTCTGCCGTGGGCGGCTTTGCCAGCAAGAACGTGCGCCTGCCTTTGCGCTATAGTCTGATCCTTGGTTCTGTGTCGCTGGTGGGCGGATTCATCGGTTCTCGCCTGGCATCTACGATCAACGATGAATTGTTTAACCAACTTTTTGTCGGGGTCATGATTCTTTCCGTGGTACTGGTGGTGTGGGACCCGTTCCGCAGCGGCACCGGGGAAGTTAAAATGACACCCGCCCGCATGGCGCTGGGTGCGTTTTGCTTTTTCTTTATCGGCATCTATGGTGGCTTCGTGCAAGCCGGTATCGGATTCCTCGTGATTGGTGTGCTTAGCCTGCTTCACCAGTACGACCTTGTTACGATCAATTACATTAAGGTTTTTGTTGCCATCGTGTACACGGGCATTTCGGTTATCGTATTTGCGCTGGAAGGCAAAATCAACTGGAACATCGGGCTTGTGTTGGCCATTGGCCACGCCCTGGGCGGGTGGTATGCCAGCCGATGGTCCATTCGGGCCGGTGAAAAATGGATCAAGCGCATGATGGTCATCTCCGTTTTGGCCATGGCGCTCAAACTTTGGTTTTCCTGACCCACGGCCAGGTTAAACAAAACCAATTTTCGATGGTTAATAGTAATACTTTCATTATTGAATGTATCTCTATATTCGCAACACAAATCTAAAACAGCCATGAAAACGCGGTTAATTGCCCTTTTCGCGATGTTATTACTGGCCATAACCGGGGCCGGTGCACAAACTACCGAAGCGGACGTCATTCTGGGCGTGTGGGAAACCGGCAGCGGAAAAGCCCGTGTTAAAATTGACAAGGTTGGCGAAAAGTATTTTGGCAAGATCGTGTGGCTGCGCGAACCCAACAATGAAGAGGGTAAACCCAAAGTGGACAAAAACAATCCGGATGAAAAAATGCGCACCACCCCGCTATTGGGTTATCGCATGCTAAAAGACTTCAACTACTCGGGAGAAAAAACCTGGGAAGACGGAACGATCTACGATCCGGAGAATGGCAGCACTTATAGCTGTGAGATTACCATGACGGATGAGAATACGCTGGACGTGCGGGGATTCATTGGCGTATCCGTCTTCGGTCGCACCGATGTGTGGAAGCGGGTTCAAGTGAAGAAGAAAGCCTGATGCGCAGCTTCATTCTTGTTGTTGGGATGCTGGCCGGCCTGGCCGCCTACGCCCAGGAGACCGATACCACCGAGGTAGAAGACTACAGCCAGTATGCCGATGCTGAATTGGCCGGTGACGCCAAACGATTTGCGACTCAAAAAGTACTTGACCAGAGTCCGAACAAACTGATTTCGATCGGTTACGATTATCAGAGTTTCTATTTTATGGATCTGGCCTATTTCGGTCCGCCCGATGCGCAAGGTCTGATAGCCTCGCCCGAGCGCGTGACCAACAGCTTCAACTCTGGCCTTCGCCTGGCGGCCAATGTGCCCGTGATCTCCCGAAACAACATCATTGTCAACCTCGGTGGCAATTATTGGGAAACCCGCTATGACATTGAGAATCCGGAAAACGTAACTAACCCGCTTGCCCTTTCGCTTGATCGGTACGGCTTGCGCACCATGGGGTTAAGCACGACCATCTTCAAACCCTTCAATGAAAAACAAGTACTGTTCGTGTTGGCCCAGGCCGATCTCAATGGTAACTACAGCCTGGCCGACATTCAATCGCTGAAATACACCCGGTATTCGGTCTTTGCGATCTACGGATGGAAAATGCACGACCGCCTGATGTACGGGTTTGGATTGGCACGCACCTACCGGGCAGGTGAACAGATTATTCTGCCACTCTTCATGTACAACTACACCTTCCCTTCGCGCAAGTGGGGTGTTGAATCGATTTTTCCTGCACGCGCCCATCTGAGGCGAACGTTTAATCCCCGCTCCATGGCTTTCTTCGGCTACGAGTTGGAGGGGCAAACCTATCACATCGCGAACCGGGGAAATGAGTTCGACCAATGGTTGCCAAATAATGCCGATGATCTGGAACTCCGCAGAGGTGAGTTGCGCATTCGCCTGATGTACGAGCGATCAATCAAAGACTTCATTTGGGTTTCGGTGCAAGCCGGCTTGCGCTACAACTGGCGATTCAATCTGGATCAGGGTGATTTCTACCGGGGTTTCACGGGCGATCAACCCTACCTGGCCGAAAACAAAATCGGAAACCCGCTCTACATCAATTTCTCGATTAACCTGGTTAGCCCGTAATGCCTACCTTGCCGGCATGGACGAGCAGGGCCGTATTGTGATGCTGGAAGCCTTTGACACGGCTATTATGGCCAATCTGGCGAAAACGAAATTGGATGCCTACGGAATTCCCTGTTTCCTCACGGACGAACACTTCAACAATCTGTACCCGTTTCGAAATGAGCTCATTCCCGGTGTGCGGCTGTTCGTTTTCGAGCACGATGTGCCCCGGGTACACGAGATTCTGATGGCTGAGGAATAGGTGCCGCTGGTCAGTCCGGTGCTCCTCCAACTTTCTTTACGGTTGATTTTTTCGGCTGAATGACGTAACTCGTTTGCCGTTAAACAGACTTACATGAAACACATTGTATTGCTGACATTGGTTGTGGCCCTGGGCGGCAACTGCGGGTGGGCTCAAAAGAAAGCTGCGCCATCTGAAAAGAAAGAAGAGAAGAACGATGACATCGCGCTCTCCGGCTTGAAATTCCGTTCGATCGGGCCGGCCACCGCTTCCGGACGCGTATCGGACTTTGCCGTTAATCCAGCCAACCCGGCCGAGTACTATGTTGCCGTTGCGTCTGGTGGGGTGTGGAAGACAGTCAATTCAGGCACCACGTACGAGCCGGTGTTCGACAGCCAAAACTCGTATTCGATCGGTTGCATCACGCTGGACCCCAACAACGCCAACGTCATTTGGGTGGGCTCGGGTGAAAACAATAACCAGCGTGCGGTCGCTTATGGTGACGGGGTGTATAAGTCCGAAGACGGAGGCGCCAGCTGGAAAAACATGGGACTTAAAACGTCCGAACACATCGGCAAGATCATCGTTGACCCGCGCAACTCGCAGGTCGTATACGTGGCCGCCATCGGCCCCCTCTGGAAAGAAGGTGGCGAACGCGGCCTGTACAAAACCACTGATGGCGGCAAAACCTGGGAGCAAATCCTCAAGATCGATGAGTACACGGGCGTAAACGACATCGCCATGGACCCCCGCAATCCGGATGTTTTGTATGCAGCGGCTTACCAGCGCATGCGCCACGACTACATGTACGTGAGCGGGGGCCCCGGCTCCGGCATTCACAAATCCATCGATGGCGGCAAAACCTGGGAGAAAGCCAACAACGGCCTTCCCTCCGTAGACAAAGGAAGAATTGCCATCGCCATATCGCCTGCTGACCCGGAGTACATCTACGCCATGGTTGAGGCTGCCAAAGGTGAAAGTGGGTTTTACCGGTCAACCAACCGCGGTGCCAGCTGGGAGAAGCGCAGCAACCACAATACGGGCGGCAATTATTACTCCGAAATAGTGCCCGACCCGGTCGATCGCGACAAGATTTTTTCGATGAGCACCTTCATGCAAGTGAGCGAAGATGGAGGAAAGACATTCCGCATGGCGGGTGAAAAGCACAAACATGTGGACAATCACGTACTGTGGATCGATCCGAAGAACACCAACCACATGCTGAACGGCTGCGATGGCGGCATCTACGAAACCTGGGACGGCTGTAAAACCTGGCAGTACAAACCAAACCTGCCCATCATGCAGTTTTATAAAGTCGAGGTCGACAACACGGAACCGTTCTACTACGTGTATGGCGGTACGCAGGACAACAACAGCATGGGCGGCCCGTCACGCACACGCAATGAAAGTGGCATTGTAAATTCCGACTGGTTTGTCACCAACGGTGGCGATGGGTTCGAAAGTGCCATCGATCCGAAAAATCCAAACATTGTGTACGCGCAATCACAGCATGGCGGCATCGTGCGCTACGACAAAGCAACGGGCGAAACGGTGGGCATCCAGCCCCGCCCGGGTAAAGGCGAAAATGAATACCGCTGGAACTGGGATGCTCCCCTGTTTACCAGTCATCACAAACCCGGACGAATCTATTTTGCGGCCAACAAGGTATTTCGCAGTGACGACCGGGGAAACACCTGGCAAACCATCAGCCCGGATGTAACGCGGAGCATCAACCGCAATACCCTGCCCATCATGGGTCGCGTGTGGGGCATTGATGCATCCGGCAAAAATGATGGCCTCGGCATCTATGGCACGGTGAGTGCGTTCAGCGAATCATTCAAAAACGAAAACCTGCTGGTGGCCGGCACCGATGACGGGCTTATCCAGATCACGACCGATGGCGGCCAGAACTGGCGCAAGATCGATGGCGTTGCCGGAGTACCTGCCATGACGTATGTGTACCATGTGCTCACCTCTCAACACGATGAGAATGTAATCTATGCCACATTTAACAACCACAGGCGGGGCGATTTCAAGCCTTATGTTTACAAGAGCACCGACAAAGGCGCCACCTGGACATCCATCAACGCCAACTTACCGGAGCGGGGTTCTACCTTTTGCCTGCTGGAGGATTTTGTTGACCCGAACTTACTCTTCGTAGGCACTGAGTTTGGCATTCACTTCAGCAACGATGGCGGTAAGAGCTGGCGGCAACTTAAGGCGGGGCTGCCCACCATTGCCGTGCGGGACATCGCGATTCAAAAACGGGAGACCGATTTGGTGCTCGCCACCTTCGGTCGTGGCTTCTATGTTTTGGATGACTACAGCGCGCTGCGCCAGCTTAAAGGCATTGAATCGAAAGAAGGGCACCTATTTCCCATTCGCGATGCATGGATGTATATCGAAAACAATCCGTTGGGCGTGCCGGGCAAAGGGTTTATGGGCGAGAGCTACTTCCGGGCGGAGAATCCACCCGTGGCGGCCACCTTCTACTATTATGTCAAAGACGACCTGAAGACCAAAAAAGAAAAACGGCAGGAGGAGGAAAGCAAATTGTATAAAGACCGGAAAGACGTGCCCTACCCCAGCTACGAATCCTTGAAAGCTGAAGAGGCAGAGGAAGCCCCCTACCTGTTGTTCACCATCCGGAATGACAAAGGTGACATCGTGCGCAAATTGAAAGCACCCGCTAAAAAGGGAGTTAACCGGATGAATTGGGATTTCCGCTACCCGAGTTCCAGCCCGGTTTCGTTGACGCCTCCTTCAACCGATAATCCGTTCTCATCACCTGACGTGGGGCAATTTGTATTGCCGGGCACGTACACCGTAACGCTCTCCAGGAGTGTGGACGGCACCATCACCGAACTGGCCGGCCCGGAGAAATTCAACGTTAAGTTGTTGCCCGGCACCACGCTGCCGTCAACCGACCGCCCGGCCATGGTGAAGTGGCAGCGCGAGGCCGATGAGTTGAAACGCTCGATGCAGGGTGCAACCCAGATCCTGAGCGATGCCAACAACCGCGTGCGGCACATGCGTGAAGCCATCTTCAGTGTAGCCAAACCGCAGGCCGATTTCGTCAGTGATGTGAAAGCATTGGAAGCCAAGCTCAAAAGCGTGAGCCAGGCGATGTATGGCGATAATACCGCGGGTCGTTTGGATATCGACACGCCACCGTCCATCAACCAGCGTGTGTTCGGAGCTTTATATGACGGTAACAGTTCTACCGGTGATCCGACCACGACTATGAAACAGCAATTCGCCATCGCCTCGGAGGATTTTGCTGTCGTGCTCGCCAACCTGAAGAACATTGTCACCAACGACTTAAAAGCATTAGAGCAGAAGTTGGAAGCGGCCGGAGCACCGTACACCCCGGGCCGCATGACGGAGTGGAAGAAGAACTAAGTGTTCCTAACACGTTCAGGAGCCGTGGCATAGCGTGAGCCGATGCCATGGCTTCCTTGCTTTTTGCGAGACTTTGGCCAACTTTGCAGGCAAATTTTTTCATCATGACCCGATTAACAGCCCTGATTTTTTTTATGGTATGCTCGCTGGCCGTTCAAGCTCAAAGCACGGGCGATTTTATGTTCAGCGGTGGCTTAGATCTTTTAAAAACCGATTACGATAAAGCTTTCAACAAAGCTCAACTTGGCCTCGAGGCGAACTACTTTCTCGTTCGCCATGTGTCGTTAGGTGCGGGGGTTGACATCTGGACGGATCAGGAGACATCATTTGTGATGGGCGTGCGGTGGTACCCGGCCGATCCTTTTTTCGTCCGCTTCCGCGGATTGATTGGTGCCAACGATGCCGCCATTGGTGGGGGTTGGGCTAAAGCCATCAACGAAAATTGGCGCGTGGAAGCCATGGGCGACTTTTACTTCAATGGCGGTGAATTTGGAATTCGCGCAGGCGTTAGCTACGTGCTGAAGGCTAAGAAGTAACTCACTACGAAATCTGACCGCGCTTTACTTCTTCACCGCAATCGCTTCAATCTCGATTCGATAGTCAGGGTTGACCAAAGCCTGAACTCCGGCTAAGGTGCTGGCCGGTGGTTGATTCATATTGAGGTATTGGCTCCGCACTTCGCGTATGACAGCCACATCTTCCGGCTTGTAGTTAACCACGTAGGTATTCATCTTCACCACATCACTGAACCCCACCCCGGCTGACTCCAGACACTTTTTCAGGTTCTCATATACCTGAACGACCTGGGCGCGAAAATCGCCTTTGCCCACCGCGTTGCCCTGCGCATCTACCGGCACCTGCCCGGAGATATAAACGGTGTTCCCCGTAATCACCACATGGGTGTAGCCGGGCGGTTTGATCTCAAAAGGGTTTACAAATTGTGTTTGTGCATGTGTTGCCATCGTCAAGAAGATTACCAGTGATAAAGTGAGCAGCGCGCGGACCGTTTTCATCATAAACTCAACTTTGAACGTAAATTAGTGCAGAAATAGTTGTGATCAAAATACCCAAACATTTGGGCTTCGGAGAGTGATCCCCCTTCGCCACGCAGGGCGTGGCTTCGGGGGGTAAAGTGGAGCTGGAGGGATTCGACTTGGGCTTCGAAGTTCCGGCTTGCC
>JAJTGY010000065.1 GCA_021298015.1 Flammeovirgaceae bacterium | reverse complement strand
ATTCTAACAAACCGCCCTGTACCAGACCGGTACGCAGGGTGGTGTGAGAGGACAGGTAGCGAAATAATCGCTACCTTCCTACTCGATTTTTAGCCTAAACGGCTAATCCCGGAATTGTCATTAGAAAGTAAAACTCAATGGTGTCGTAAAGGAATTGACATTCATCCAGAGTCCTGTAAACCATTGGTAAATGGCTGGGAATTTTGACAGGTTGTAAATATAGATTACTGATTTGAATTTTGGATAGTCGAACTGAAACGGAAGCGGGCTCTGCTGAGGAGCGAACCGCCAGGGTTAAGTTCAACCGACTGGAATGGTCAAGCCCTGCCTGAAGCGCAGAGATAGCCTACAATCATTTATCGCGTGAAGAACTTCTTCTCAGCGTTGTAGAGCTCAAACAAGAACTGGATCAACTCAAGTGCCTGGTTTTTGGTTCACGTCACGAGCGGTTCGTCCCTGCCGTTGCCCACGAGCAGCTTGCCTTAGAGTTAGCTGTTAAAAAAGTTGAAACCCCGGCTGCCACTTCTGTTGAAACCATTGCATATACCCGCAAGAAAAAGGAGGCCACCGAAAAAATGCCGACCGGAAGGATAAAGCTCCCGGCTAATCTCCATTAAGCAATCACTAAAGTATCCGGGCAGGTTAAATTTTTTTGGCCTTAACCCCGTCCGCAAACCCACGCTTGAGAAAAAGATCAAACAACTCAAAGACCCAGGCGTGGTATTGTGCATTGGCACCGACAGCGGTATCCCCATGAAGTTTCCCAGTCAAAGCACGTGGAACGAACTCGATGTGCGGGTAAACAAATTCGGCCTTGACCCGATGTACTCCATTCGTGCGGCCACCTACTGGCCGGCCGTGATGATGGGCGTAGAGAAAGACTACGGCACAATCGCCAAAGGCAAGTATGCCAAAATCATAGCTGTGAAAGGCGATGTGTTCCGCCACATGGCGCTGCTGCAAGATGTGAAGATGGTGGTGAAGAAGGGGAAGCGGTACAAGTGGATGGTAACTTGCAATCGTGACAAACCCTGATGATGGCTGTGTACGATTGACGTAGGGTCACCTAAAAATTTTTGTGCCCATTATTCCTCCACAGGGCGACTAAACTGATGCAAGAAGACTGAAACGGAGTATCATCAGCGTGCAACCAGAAAATATTGCTTCAGGTATCAATATTCTTCGCGTTAATGAAGGACTTTTGCAGGAATCGGTGCGAATCGTTGTGGATTAGCCAGTGTTTACTCTGGGTGTAAACCAGACCTTTTCTCACGTCCATTCGCATGGCTACATGGGTTAGGAATTCATGGCCACCATTTGCAAAATGTCATCCACATATTCGCGTGAGTTGCTGAGCCGCGGCACTTTGTTTTGCCCGCCCAGCTTGCCTCGCTTCTTCATCCAGTTGTAGAACGTGCCTTCCGCCACCGGGTGAATGGTAGGCGCGATCAGCGCCAGATCGTGCATGCGCTTGGCATCATAGTCGGAATTGATGGCGCGCAGGGTTTTGTCCAATTCCTGCTTAAATCGCTCCAGGTCGCCCGGGTTTTTCCGAAATTCGATGATCCACTCGTGGCCACCGCGTTTTGATTTTTCAAGATAAATGGGGGCAGCCGTGAAGTTTTCGATGAGTGCTCCGGTGGCCTCGCAGGCTTTGGTAATGGCGGCTTCTGCGTTCTCCACCACCACCTCTTCGCCAAAGGCATTGATGAAATGTTTGGTGCGCCCGCTGATGCGTATGCGGTAGGGCGAAACGGAGGTGAACCGCACGGTATCGCCCAGGTTGTAGCGCCACAAGCCTGCGTTGGTGGTAATCACCATGGCGTAATTCTTGCCCAACTCGACTTCGGCCAGGCTAATGGCTTCCGGAAATTCTTTGTCGATCTCCTCCAGTGGGATGAACTCATAAAAGATGCCGTAGTCCAGCATCAGCAGCAGGTCTTCCGAGTGTGCCTCATCCTGAATACCGAAAAATCCTTCGCTGGCATTGTAGGTCTCCCAATAGTGCATCTTATCGCTGGGAATCAGCGACCGAAACAGTGAGCGGTAAGGCCCGAAGGCCACGGCACCGTGGAAGAAAACTTCCAGGTCGGGCCACACCTCCAGGATGCTGTCTTTCTTCTCCAGTTCGAGTATGCGCTGAAGCAACAGAACCGTCCAGGTGGGTACACCGGCAATATGAGTCACGTTGACCCGCGCAGTATCGCGCGCGAGTTTTTCAATTTTTTCTTCCCAGTTGTTCATCAGCGCCACGTCCAGGCTGGGGGTGCGAATGAACTGCGCCCATACGGGCAGGTTTTGCATGATTACGGCCGACACATCACCATAATAGGATTGCGAACCCGGATCGAGTTCGTTTACCTGGTGGCTGCCGCCCACGGCCAGGCACTTACCGGAAAAGATTTGTGTGTCCGGGAAGGCATTGATGTAAATGGAAAGCAGGTCTTTGCCGCCCTTGAAGTGGCACTCGTCAAGCGCCTCGGGCGATACCGGGATGAACTTACTGCGGGCGTTGGTCGTGCCGCTGGATTTGGCAAACTGCCGGATTTCCGTGGGCCACAACAAGTTCTGCTCGCCCTTCATCATCCGCTCGATGTACGGGTAAAAGGCCTCATAGGAACTCACGGGTATTCTTCGTCTGAAATCCTCGTAGTTCACCATATCGTCAAACGCGTAGCGCTGGCCAAACTCCGTGTAGCGCGCGGTTTGAATCAGGCGCTTGAGCAACTCATCCTGAACATCATGGGGGTACTTTTTGAAAAGCTCGATCTGGTGGATCCGCTTCTTCATGACCCAGGTGAGAATAGAGTTCAGGATTTGCATGGTAACAAAGCCCTAAAATACACCATCAGGGCCGAATACAAAATTCAGGAAAACAAGCTGTTCAGCTCCAATTCAATCTTGCTCACGATAAGCGAGAAATCCTCCACGCGCTCGACAAAATCCAGGTTGTTCACATCCACCATCAGCAGCTTGCCGTGTTGGTAACTGCTGATCCAGTTTTCGTAATGCTCGTTGAGGTTTTTCAGGTACTCCAACTTGATGTTGTATTCAAAGTCGCGGTTGCGTTTGGCAATCTGGTGTACCAGCTTGGGGATGTCGGCCCGCAGGTAAATCAACAAATCGGGTGCCTGCACAAAGTGGATCATCGAGTTGTAGATGTCGAGGTAACTTTGGTAGTCGCGGTCGTTGATGTGGCCGCTGCGGTGAAGATTGGCGGCAAAGATGTGCGCATCCTCATAAATGGTGCGGTCCTGAACAATGGTTTTCCCGCTTTCGCGGATCTGCCGGATTTGATTAAAGCGACTGTTGAGAAAGTAAATCTGCAGGTGAAAAGCCCAGCGCGTCATGTCGCTGTAGAAGTCGCGCAGATAGGGGTTGTGCTCCACCGATTCAAAAAGCGGCACCCACCCATACTGCTTGGCAAGTTTTTCGGCCAGCGTGGTTTTTCCCGAGCCGATGTTGCCCGCAATGGCAATGTGTTTAACCGGAACCATAACAAATAGGACGCAAGATGAGCAAACCGGGCGCAATTTTTTGCCCTTCTTACATTGAAATCCAAAACCGGGTGATGGTCAGGTTTTTTTTCGTTTTTCTGTGGCTCACCACCGCGCCCTTCGCGCGGGCGCAGAGTGTTTTTCCCGAGAGGGTGGTGCCGTACGATCCCGCCCTGATGGCCAGCCGGTGGATGTTCGATGCCAACACCTATCTCTTTGTGGGCCAGGATCGCTTTTACACCTTGGCCGCAGGCTATGCGTTTGGCCTCTCCAACGAGCGTCACTTATTCAGTCTGCAGGTGCCCTTCATTCACACGATTATCAATGCTGATTTTGGCGGGCTCGAGAACACCACCGGTATTGGCGACATCCAGTTTGCGTATTGGTGGGTTCCGTTTAAGTCAACCCAACAGCAAGGTATCGAACGCGTATCCGTGGTCGCTGCGCTTTCCGCCCCTACCGGCAACCCAACGGCCGGGCGCGGAGTGGGTACCTGGCTTTTCAAACCCGGTATGGTGCTCACGGTGCCGCTGACTCCGGGCGTCATGTTTTATCCGGAAGCCCGTTTTCAGTTTTCGGCCGGCAGCATCAACAGCCTGGGAGGCAATGACGGACTGCCCGATCCGGAAGATACCGATGAGGAGAACCGCCTGCAGTTGGTGTCGGTTCAGTTGCCGGTGATCATGGAGTTGCCCGAGGCGCGCGCATGGCTGGGAATTGATGCTCCGTTTCAATATTCGTTGTCGGAGAGCACCTACTTTTTGTATCTCAAACTGTTTTTCGGTTGGATGGCCACGGAGCGTTCGGCCCTGAGCTTGGCGGCCACCAAGTTTGTAGCCGGTCAGCCCCGATTGAATGTAGCGGTACAAATCCGCTATTCTATTTTTTTACGGTGAGATTTTCCTTTTGTGATAGGCCGAGAAATCTTGTACAATCCGGTTGTAAGATTTCTCCATCAATTGTGAGCTGATGATGAAATCGGCAGTGGCCCGGTTACAGGCGGTGGGAATATTCCACACGAGTGCAATGCGCAGCAACGCTTTTACATCGGGGTCGTGCGGCTGGGGCTCCAGCGGGTCCCAAAAAAAAATCAGAAAGTCAATCTTGCCCTCGGTAATGTGCGCTCCAATCTGCTGATCACCGCCCAGCGGTCCGCTTTGAAAGCGAACGATTCGCATTTCGAGAACCTCTTCCAGCATGTTGCCCGTAGTGCCCGTGGCAAAAATGTTGTGGCTTTGCAAAATGGTTTTGTTCCACCGCGCCCACTCCAGCAGGTCATGTTTTTTGTTATCGTGCGCTACCAGCGCAATATTTTTTACTTTCTGTATGGCCAGGGTGGTGTATTTCATTACGTCAAGGTACGCACGCGCCACGACAAATAATAGCTACAGGGCCACCAAAAAACTTCAATCGTTTGTTTGCATCTTTGCGCGCATGATGCGATTGGTTTGGCTAATACTGGTGGGTAGTTGGATGCTGGCGGGTTGTGGTTCGGATTATGAAGAACGTTGTGCCAACATCCCGAACACCGGCTCCATTACCGTTGAGGTGGCCATGGAAAATCTCGAAGACTCCATTACCCGCCTGCGCAGTAAGGATGAACTGGTCGCCTTCTTTTCACGCCACGAGGCGCTGCGCGATTATTTTTTCAGCCGCGAGGCGTACCCAAGCGATTCGGTTTTTATTAACGCCCTGTACAACCGTTTTACCCATCCGGCATTTGACTCGCTGCGGCTGGAGGCCAAACGGGTATTTGGCGAAGGAGAATACCTCCGGCAACAATTCACCGAGGCCTTTCGCAATCTGAAATATTACTACCCCGAGCTGCAGGTACCGCGCATTCAAACCGTGATCTCCGGCTTCGAGGCCGACCTCGTAGTTAGCGATACCCTGATCATCGTTGGGTTGGATTATTTTTTTGGGGCGGGGGCACGGTATCGGCCCAACATGTATGAGTACATGCTGGCGCGGTATGAGAAAAACTTTGTGGTGCCCTCGGCTTTGCTGCTGATGGGCATCGATACGCGGTATAACCGCACCGACCTGAAAGACCGTACCGTGCTGGCCGATATGATAGCGTACGGCAAAGCCTACTACTTCGCCAAGCAGATGATGCCCTGCGTGCCCGACAGCGTTTTCATCGGCTATTCGGCCAACGAAACCGAGGACGCCTGGTTCAACCAGGATTTGATCTGGAAAAAGTTAGTGGATGATGAAGTGTTGTTCTCCACCAGCAACCAGGCTAAACAGAAATACATCAGCGAGCGACCGAAGACACTGGAGGTAGGCGCTAATTGTCCGGGGCGCATTGCCACGTACATCGGTTGGCAGATCGTAAAGGAGTATGCGCGAAAAAATCCTTCTCTCACGTTACAGCAAATTATGGCCGAGCCTTCGGCAGAGAAGATCCTGCGCGAATCGCGATACCGGCCGGTGGAGCGTTAGGTGATCCGGGAGCACTTTTACAAAAAATGGGTACATTCGCATATGCAAAATGAGATCATCTTTTTGGTAACCGATTCTCCGGAGGGCGGATTTGAAGCGAGGGCGTTAGGGGAAGGTATTTTTACCGAAGCAGACTCACTAGACGAATTCAAGGGAAACATAAAGGAGGCGGTTCTGGCACACTTTGACGAAGGCCAAAATCCGGCCATCGTCCGCCTTCACTTTGTTAAAGAGGAGTTGATCTAAATATGAAGTTACCCCGCGATCTTTCATCCGCGGAACGGATTAAATCATTACGAAAAATTGGCTACGCGCCAACTCGCCAAAAAGGCAGTCACATACGGCTGACAACGGACTCGCCAACGTAACACCATATTACCAGACCCAACCATCATCCGCTTCGAGTCGGCATGCTCGCTGCCATATTGAACGAAATTGCAACTCACCGAACCCTGACCCGAGACGAATTAGTCATTTTACTTTTTGGCTAAATCAAATGACCATGTCATGACACCTATCACATTTATCAAGCTCGCCCTCATGATGCTGCTCCAGTATTTCATCTGGGGAGCCTGGTATGTAACCATGGGCACCTATATGACCGAGCACCTGAACGCCAGCGGAACACCCATTGGGGCGGCTTATGGTGCACTGGCGATTGCCACCATGATTTCGCCTTTTTTCGTGGGGCTGGTGGCCGATCGGTTCTTTGCTGCGCAACGGATCATGGGCGTGTTGCATGTATTGGGTGGCGTTTTGTTGCTGGCCGCCACCTGGGTTTCCAACACCACCGCGTTTTACTGGGTCATTCTCGTTTATTCTCTTTTGTATATGCCGACCATCGCACTGAGCAACAGCATCGCGTTTAGGCAAATGAATGACCCGGGAAAACAATTTCCGTGGATACGCGTCTTCGGCACCATCGGCTGGATTGTGGCTGGCCTCACCATCGGATTTCTCGCCCTTGAAAAAACAGCGTCCACGTTTCATGTTGCCGCGGGCATTTCCGTTTTGCTGGGCGTTATCAGTTTTGACTTGCCCCATACGCCACCGCAGGCCAGCCAGCAAATGTCAGCCGGCCAGGCGCTGGGCACCGATGCATTGGTCTTATTGCGCGACCGGCCCTACTTCATATTTTTTATTGCCGCGATTCTCGTTTGTATTCCGCTCTCGTTTTATTATGGATTTGCCAACGTCTTCCTCAATGAACTGGGCGTGGAGAATGCGGCCGGGAAAATGATACTGGGTCAGGCAAGCGAAGCCGTTTTTATTCTGGCTATTCCCTTGCTGTTCAATCGCATTGGCGTGAAGAACATGTTGGTGCTGGGTATGGTAGCCTGGATCTTGCGTTACCTGTGCTTTGCCTGGGGCGATACAGCCGGCAACCTGTGGATGTTGTATGCCGGCATTATTCTTCATGGCATTTGTTATGACTTCTTTTTTGTTACCGACTATATGTACACCGAGAAAAAGGCCGGTGAAAAAATCAAGAACGCGGCTCAGGGACTCTTCACGTTTGCTACCTATGGGTTGGGTATGTTTATCGGCACGTGGTTCAGCGGCCGAACAGCCGACAACTACATAGTAGGCACCGGCCACAATTGGGCCCCGATTTGGCTGATGCCGGCTTACATCGCGGGCGCTGTTTTGATTCTTTTTGTATTGTTCTTCCGCGAGAAGCGCCAGATTTTGGCCGCCACCTGACATGAGTCGCGAGCAGACGCAGCAAGAAGAAGTAGCCAATGCCGTTACGCACGGCATTGGGGCGGTGCTGGCTGTGGTGGCACTTATCTTCCTTGTCGTATTCAGCGTGTTGCGTGGCACGATGTGGCACGTAGTCGGATTCACTGTTTTTGGCGTGACCCTGGTGCTCTTGTATTTCGCCTCCACGCTTTATCACAGTGTCACCCGCACGCCCCTCAAAAAAATCTTCCGCAAGGTTGATCATATTGCGATCTATCTGCTCATCGCGGGCACCTACACTCCGTTTTGCCTTACCGTGTTGCGCGGTTGGATGGGGTGGACCTTCCTCGGCATCATGTGGGGATGTGCACTCGTGGGAGCGATAGTCAAGGCTGTACACCTGGGCGGCCGCGACAGGCTTTCCACGTTCCTTTATCTCGCTATGGGGTGGGTGGGTGCCCTGGCCTTCAAACCCCTCTATGAAGAGATGTCCGGTCTTGGGTTCGCGCTGCTCGCAGCAGGTGGCCTTTCTTACTCGCTGGGCACGATCTTTTATATGCGCAGTCATGTCAAATACAATCACAGCGTGTGGCATGTATTTGTGTTAGCCGGCAGCATCTTCCATTTTTTTGCTGTGCTCACACTGCTGCCATCCTGATTTACCGGCCAAACGACTAACTTTAGCTCTTCAATTTTTTCAACATGAACATCGCGATGCTCGGCTCCGGCTTCATCGGCCGTTTCTATGCGGATTCTCTTCAGGGCTACCGCAGCAAAGACAAAATCGTTTCTATTTATTCCCGCAAGACGGAGAGCGCCCGCAAATTTGCGACCGACTACCGGGTGGCCACGGCTACGACCAACATGGAGGAAGCGATCGCCCGACCCGAAGTGGATGTGGTGTGCATTTCGCTGCCCAACCATTTGCATGAAGAAGCTGTGATGCTGTGCGTGAAACACCGCAAGGCCGTGATTTGTACCAAACCGTTGGGGCGAAATGCCACTGAGGCCAAACGAATGATGGAAGCTGTAGAAAAAGCCGGCATCTTTAATGGCTACCTGGAAGATTTGGTTTACACCCCGAAATTCATCAAGGCCTATGAGAGTGTAAAGAGCGGAGCGCTCGGCCGAATCCTGTGGGCGAAATCGCGCGAAACACACCCCGGACCCCATAGCGATTGGTTCTGGGACATCGAGCAGGCGGGCGGTGGGGCTATTCTTGACCTGGGCTGTCATTGCGTAGAAATTGCGCGCACCTACATCGGAAAAGACATCAAACCCGTGGAGGTCATGTGCTGGGCAGATACCCAGGTGAAGCCGATCGAAGCGGAGGATCATGCCATTGGTTTGGTGAAGTATGAAAACGGGGCCATTGGCCAATTTGAAGTAAGCTGGACTTTTCGTGGCGGCCTCGACCTGCGCGATGAAGTGATGGGCAGTGAAGGCACTATCTGGATAAACGGATTTTTGCGAACCGGTTTTGAGATGTTCACCAGTGGAAAAGGGGCGAATTATGTGGCCGAAAAAGCAGAGAGTAATTCGGGTTGGGTTTTTCCCGTGGGGGATGAGTTAAATGAACTGGGCTACAACCACATGTTTGCCGACATGTTTAACGCGATGGAGAGCAAACAACAGCCGCGGGAAACCTTTTATGACGGTTATGTGGTGAATGCTATTCTGGATGCGGCCTACAAAAGCGCCCGGACAAAGCAATGGGAGCCGGTTCAACTGGATGTGTGGCGTGGCCGCACAGGCGTAACCAAGGACAGTCACCTCGAATCGTATGATGACGATCATTATCTGGTGAAGGAAGAGGTGACCCACTACGGATCACGCAAATGGATATTGAAAAACAAGAAAACCGGTAAAATAATTGAGCGCGTAGACGCGTAGATCTATTTAAGCATTTGTCGTTGAGCCGATCGCGATTGCTCATTAACTTGCACGGCCGAAAAATCTATGCGCAGCTACTGGAAACGAATCCTGGCGTTTATCCTCATCGTGCCGTTTGTCCTTTTCGGAGCGGGTTGTGGCCTGTTGTACTGGAAACAGGACGCGGCTGTCCAGCAGTTGATCCTTACGCTTAACCAGGATTTCAAAGGTAGCGTCACGCTACGCGACAGCCATCTGTCACCCTTTGCCAACCTTCCCTATGTGTCTCTTGATCTTGAAGATCTGCGCCTATTTGAAGACAAAGACACCACCCGGCAACCGGTGCTCCGCCTCCAGGACGTTTATCTCGGCTTTGACCTGTTGAGTATACTTTCCGGCCGCGTTGACATCAAATCAATCCGGGTTCGGAACGGAGATATTGGTATTGTACAGCACCCGGATGGCCGATTCAACATTATGGAGGCGCTCTCCACCCAGGCGCCAATTGAAGATGCCGGGGAGGAGTTTCACATTCATCTAAAATCCATCAGGCTGGAGAATCTTCAGATAACCAAATTCCGTGAAGCCGATAGCCTGCTGGTATCAATTAACCTTGATCGGGCAGAAGGCCGTTTCAAGTCTACACCGGAGACGATTCACGCAGCGCTGCAGTCGAAGCTGATCTTGAACGTAGTAACGGCCGGAGACACCACATTTCTCCATGATAAGGACATTACCCTCTCCACTGAGCTGGACTTTGACGTGGAGCAGCAAGTGCTCTCGGTCCAACCCTCCACGGTTACTTTGGAGAAGGGCGAGTTTGGCCTGGATGGGCGCGTAGACCTGAACGACAGTTTAAATCTTGATTTGAATCTGTACGGCAACAAACCGAGCTTTGATCTTTTTCTGGCGTTTGCGCCTGATGAACTCGCACCTGTGCTGGAGCGCTATGACAACCAGGGCCGGATTTTCTTTGAAGCCACGATTACCGGAAAGGCTGCGGGGCGCATGCCGCTGGTGGTGGCAAACTTCGGCTGTGAAGATGCCTTCTTCAACAACCGCAACTTCAACCGGAAACTCGATGCTCTCTTTTTCAAGGGCCACTTCTCAACCGGTACCCAACGCGATCTTTCAGGAGCCGAATTCGCGTTGTTGGATGTCTCAGCCAAACCGGAAGCCGGTCTTTTTCAGGGCTACCTGAAAGTGAAAAACTTTCAATCACCCGAAATTGATATGAAAGTAGACTCCGAACTGGATCTGGACTTTCTTGCACAGTTTCTGGAGGTACGCAACTTAAAAAACCTGAAGGGCAAGGTGGCGTTGAGCATGAACTTTCACGACATCATCGATTTAGATCAGCCCGAGAAGGCCATCGAACGCCTAAACGAATCCTACTTCACCCGCCTCACGGTCGAGGATTTGAGTTTCGAGTCGCCTGACTTTCATCTGCCGGTGCACGATGTGGATATTCGAGTAAATCTGGAGGGCCACACAGCCCGACTAGAATATGCGCGCGTACGTGTGGGCAATAGTGACGTTGACATCAGCGGCAGCATCAGTGACCTTCCCGCGATTCTTCACCACACCGCCCTTCCGGTAACCGTGGAATTGGCTGTTCGCTCAAACCGGTTGGATGTTCGGGAGTTGACTTCGGGGGACACGGCCAACACCAAACCGGTGAACGAACTCATCGAAAACTTCAGCACGAAATTGCACTTCACCAGTTCGGCCCGCGCATTCACCGAGTCGCCCAATCTGCCGGTGGGCGAATTCTTCATCGATGATCTCTACGCCAAACTTAAAAACTACCCGCACACTCTGCATGATTTTCATGCCGATGTCTTCATCACCGATCAGGATTTCCGCGTCATTGACTTCCGGGGTATCATTGACAAGAGTGACTTTCACTTTTCAGGCAATCTGCGCAATTATGACTTGTGGTTTATGGAGCAGCCCAAAGGCGATACGGAAATTCGTTTTGATCTGACGTCAAACTTGTTGAAGCTGGAGGATGTTTTTGCTTATGGTGGTGAGAATTATGTGCCAGAAGACTATCGGCATGAAGAAATTGCCCGCGGCCATGTGGCTGGCCGGGCCGATCTTCATTTTCAGGACACGCTGCACTCGGCAGATATCTATATTGATAAACTGGAGGGCAGCCTGAAGGTGCACCCTATGCGCTTCGAGCAGTTTCGCGGGCGTGTTCACATTCAGCAACAGAAACTCAGTGTGGAAAATTTATCCGGCAAACTTGGGCGAAGCCAATTCACGGCCAATCTCGCCTACGATTTGGGCAAGGCAACTCCGCGTTCGGGTGTCAATCGCTTCTCACTCACCGCACCGGTGCTCGATTTTGACGAACTCTTTTCTTTCCAACCGTTGCCGTCCTCGGCCACCGCTGCCGCGCACGATTCGGTATTCAACATTTATACCGTGCCCTTTCCAAATATGAGTTTTCAATTTGATATTGATCAGCTGCGTTATCACCGTCACCAGATTGATAAGTTTCACGCCTCGCTGCGTACTCAGGCTAATCACTACTTGTATGTGGATACGTTGAGCATGAAAACGGCCGGGGGCAAACTTTTTGTGTCAGGATACTTCAATGGCTCCGACCCGTTCCATCTGTACTTCAATCCCCGGCTACGCGCAGAAGGTCTGGATCTCGATAAAATCATGATCAAGTTCGATAACTTCGGACAGGATCATTTGGTCTCCGATAATCTTCATGGCAGGCTTTCCGGAACGGTGAGCGGAAAGGTTCGGGTGCATACAGATCTGGTACCAATTCTAAACGAAGCTGATCTGCAAATGGATGTTGAAGTGGTGCAGGGCCGACTGGAGCGTTACCCCATGCTGCTGGCGATGTCGGAGTACTTTGGTGATCGCAATCTGGGAAAGGTGATGTTTGATACGCTCCGCAACACGTTTCGTTTGCGCAATGGGGTGATGGAGATTCCGGCTATGACCATCAATTCGTCCCTCGGGTTTATCGAGATCAGCGGCCGCCAAGGCTTGGATAAGAATATGGACCTGCTGGTGCGGGTGCCCTGGAAGTTGGTCACGCAGGCGGCCACTCAAAAGTTGTTTGGCAAGAAACCGGAAGAAGTAGACCCCGATCGTGAAGATGCCATTCAGTACCGCGACCCGGCCAGGCGAATCCGGTTCGTCAACGTGAAAGTGAGCGGTACACCGGATGACTACAAGATCTCGCTGGGTAAGAAATAGGCACAACGAGAAGTCGCCAAGTTTCGTTTGAGAAAGAACCGGCCGACTTAGGGGAAACGTTTCTCCGGGTTGTCCTTAACACATGCGGGATATTTCTACCAACCGGATTGAAGTGATTGACGTGCTGCGCGGCTTTACCCTGCTGGGCATTGCCTGGGTGCATTTCACCGAACAGTTTTTGGCGGGCACACCCCCCGAAAGTCATGCGTCTTATAATTCCGTTGGCTTGCTTGACAATATCACCAACGGATTCGTTGGCATTTTCGTAGCCGGCAAGTTCTTCATGATTTTCTCTTTTTTATTCGGCCTCAGTTTTTATCTGCAAATGGAGAGCAAGCCCGGTGGCCACACGCTAACGCGCTTCGCCTGGCGGCTGGTTTTGCTGTTTGGCATTGGCTTCGTGCATCATATTCACTACCGCGGTGACATTCTGACCATCTATGCCGTATTGGGTTTTGCCCTCTTGCTGGCCCAGCGCCTGCCCGACCGCATTGTCTTTGTGGTAAGCCTCATGCTCATCTTTAATCTGCCCTCTGTGGTCATGCGTTTGGTAGAGCAATTTCAATTGCCCGCAGACGGAACAGCGGCCGTGAATCCCTTTACCGGAGAAGGGGATGCCGATAACCAGCGGTACTGGGATGCGGTGACATCGGGCAACTACCGTGCGCTGGTGATGGCTAACGTGCAACAGTTCATTCCCAAGTTTCTTTTCCAGGTGGGGTCCGGCCGCCTATACATTACGCTGGGGTTGTTCCTGTTGGGGTTGCTGGCCGGCCGCAGGCATGTTTTTTTAGAGCTTGAAAACAACACCCGGCAGTTCAAAAAATTCATTCGCCTTTCGCTTTGGATGTTGTTGGGAACGATACTGTTGGCGTTGATCTTTTTTGGAGGAGCCCATGTTATGGGCATTACATTGCCCACGTATGTGCAATGGTCGGTGGGTGGCCTTGCCTACGATGGGTTTAATGCTTCGCTCGCGCTGCTGTACCTGTCTTCGTTGGTGTTATTGTTTTTGAAACCGCGGTGGCAACCGCGCCTGCATGTATTTTATGAGGTGGGGCGCATGGGCCTTACCACGTATCTGACGCAAACGCTCATTGGGTTTTTTATTTTCTTCGGGCTTGGCCTCAACCTGCTGGGGCAAGTAGGAGCAACGGCAGGCCTTGTCACCGGCACCGTCTTGTTTGTGTTGCAAATATTTTTGAGCAAGTGGTGGCTCAGTCGCTACCAGTACGGACCGGTAGAATGGTTTTGGCGCAGCCTTACCTACTGGCGCTGGCAACCGTTCCGGAAAAGCTAATTTCCTTTTTGCGCGAGTAACCTTTTCAGGTCGCGAAAGGAATGGTGCGGCCCTTCCGCCATGGCGAGGTTCACCAGCACAGGCGGCACACTGCCGCCCGGGTCGATTTCAAGTGAATAGGTGACGTTCAGATTACGCCCCTGCTGCGTGATCTCCCACTTCGCCAGAGAGTACGGCACACGCACGAGGTCGTCACTCGTGGGGTAATTGTACGCCAGCGATTTTATCGTGATGCGCAATATCTCCGGGCTACTCCGGTCAAACGAGCAGACATTGATCATCTCCCGATTCTCTACTGGCCAGGGGGCATCCACCACACTCCGAATGATCAGCGAGTCGGGTGATACCTGCTGCAGCACCTCGGCTTCCGTCATGTTGTATTGCCAATGGATGTAATTCGGCACATCACGAATCCACGCCTCCAGCCGGGCCAGGGGGATATTCTCCAGCACGAACGCTGCGCGTAACGATCGAAACTTCTCACCCGGCACTTTGCAGATGTACACTTTAATACCATCCCGATCGCGTTTAAGATCACACTCGCCCGATTGGGCGTGCAGGGTGACGGTGCGGCAAAGCAAAAAAATCAACCACAGACGCATGACCCCGCCAAATTGATAAAATCTATGTAGATTCGCTGCAACGTTTACGAAATATGAAGGATTTTTTTGTCAAGTGGTTTGCGTACAATGCGTGGGCGAACGACCGGGTGCTTCGCGCGATGGAAAAGCAGGACGTGCACGAGGAATCGATTTTGCGTCTTTTCAGCCATCTGTTGAGCGCACAATTTATCTGGCTCAACCGCATTAAAGGGTTGCCCACGGAACCGTTTCCGCTCTGGCAGGGGTATAAACTCAGTGAGTTGCGCACCATGACGGAAGATGCAGCTCAAAACTGGAATGCATTTATTGAGAGCCAGAAATCATTTCGGCACATTTTGAAGTACCGCAACTATGTGGGCGACTATTATGAAAATGATGTGGAGCAAATCATGATTCACCTGGTCAACCACGGCAGTTACCATCGGGGCCAGATTGCCCTGCTGATGCGCCAGAAAGACTATGAGCCCATCAACACCGACTACATCACCTACGAGCGCGTGGTGACGGGGCAGTGGCAGGAGTAGCCTGGTTCCTTATTTCTTGTTTTTGTAACCAATTCGACCTATATGAAAATGCGACTTCTGATTTACTTCTGCCTGGCCACAACGGTGGTGATGGCACAAGACGATATCACGCTTTGCCACACCTCCGCCACCGACAAGTTTGCCGTGATGGCTTCCGGCAAAGAATTCAAAGCGGCTCATCTTTCGCCCCGCAGTTATACCCATGAATCGCAGGCCGGGGGCAGGATGATGAAGTTCAAAACTCCTGATGGTGGCGAAGCCAATGCGTACCTGATCGAAGCGAAAACAAAATCCGCTAACTGGATCTTTGTGTTCCAGGAATGGTGGGGTCTTAATGACAACATTAAGCGGCAAGCGGAGGAACTTTATCATGCCGTGGGTAATGTAAACGTACTGGCGTTAGATATGTATGATGGCAAGCTGGCAACGGATGCGCAAACCGCCAGCCAATACATGGGTGAGTTCCGGCAGCAGCGCGGAGACGCTATCGTGAAAGGAGCACTGGCTTATGCAGGCGCCAATGCCAGGGTTGGCACCGTAGGGTGGTGCTTTGGCGGAGGCCAATCCCTGCAAGCCACACTTACGGCCGGCAAACAAGGCGCAGCTTGTGTCATGTACTATGGTATGCCAGAGGAAAATATCGAGCGTTTGAAAACGCTGAACACCGATGTGCTTAACATTTGGCCCACCCAGGACCAATGGATCAATAAACAGGTGATGGACAAGTTCGAGGCTAACATGAAGGCGGCCGGCAAGAAGTTGACGATTAAGTCCTATGAAGCCGACCATGCCTTTGCCAATCCCAGCAACCCGCGCTACAATCAGCAAGCGGCAGCCGATGCATTCCAAAACACAGTTGCTTTTTTTAAGGAACGACTGAAATAGCCTTTCCAAAAGAAGAAATGGCCAGGAATACCCGGCCATTTCTGTTTAACAATATCCCCTTTTTCGGGGAGGGTTTAAATCCTTCATTATGCCGAACTTTCCCCGGTGTTCCCGCGAGAATCCGGGATGGACTTCGTTGGCGGTAAACCTTTATTTTTATGAGCAGGCGTTGTTGGTTTTTGAGTTGGGTGCTGGTTGGGCTGATTTCGGTTGGCGCCACGGCACAACCCCTTTCGGGCATTTACACGGTTGGCAGCGGTGGAAATTACGGCACACTGACCGCAGCGGTTAGTGATCTTCTTTCACGTGGAGTTAATAGTCCGGTTACATTTCGCTTGCGCACCGGCACCTTTAATGAGCAAGTCATTATTGGCACGGTCGCAGGCGCCTCAGCCACCAATACCATTACGTTTGAAGCTGAGAGCGGAAATCCTGGCGATGCGGTCCTGACCTTTTCCGCAACCGCAGCCGGAACCAATTATATCATCAGACTGGACAATGCGGGCTTTCTGACCTTTCGGAATCTGACACTTCAGCCAACCGGCAGTTCGTTCAATCGGGCGGTACAAGGGGTCAATGCGCTGACCAACATCACCTTCGAGAACCTGGGCATCACGCTTCCCACGACCACGAGCATAACGGAAGACAGGGCTGCGATTTTACTACGGCCGACCACCTCGAGTAACGTTCGGTTATTGAACACCGTGATTACAGGAGGCTCGCACGGATTTATTCATGTGGGCAACAGTTCGCTGTCCAACTATTCAGCGGGCACAGTGATTACGGGTAACACGATAAGCAATGTGTACGCGCGGCCGATGTATTTGCAGTACATGAACGGAGTGGTGTTCAACGACAACGTGATCACGGGTACGAGTTACAGTGATTACCACGGTACGGTGATCTGGAACTGTTCTGGGGTTTTGGAGATGCAGCGCAACCGGATTACGGGCGGAGCGGGTTATGGGGTTTACCTGTACTACCCCAACACGGTGAGCGGCTTGATTGCGAACAACTTTTTCAGTTCCACGAACTCGAACTCGAGTTATATCACATTTTACATCCGGCAGGGATTGGTGAACACGAACATTTACCACAACAGTGTGAACGCCACGGGCACGAGCACGAACAGCACGGCCTTTTATTTCGACCGTGTGGCATCGGTTGGCAACCGGGTGGTGAATAATATTTTCCGGG
>JAJTGY010000064.1 GCA_021298015.1 Flammeovirgaceae bacterium | reverse complement strand
TATTCTAACAAACCGCCCTGTACCAGACCGGTACGCAGGGTGGTGTGAGAGGACAGGTAGCGAAATAATCGCTACCTTCCTACTCGATTGGTAGGGGATTAATTCTGGGCATAACAAAAAATCTGATTTTGATGGAACAAACCCCTTGGGACGATGAGTTTCCCCCTGGGACTACCGTTTTTTTGACGTCTCGAGCGGATTCGAACCGCTGTAAGAGCTTTTGCAGAGCTCCGCCTATCCCCTCGGCCACGAGACTATCAGTCACAATTTCTACGTTCGTAACACACAGCCAAGCAATTGGTAACTTTTAATCTACTATATCGATAGGCAATATAGGAAAATATATACTTTTGTGATGCTGAAACACCTGTAATTAACCTGAGCACCAATTTTGTGAAGCCCATTGCCATTTTTTACGAGCATCCCGAGTGGTTTAAGCCTTTGTTTACCGAGCTGCGGAAGCGAAACTTACCCTATGTAGAAGTTAACGCAGCCAATCACCAGTATGACCCAGCAGAGCGAAATGTTCCCTTCAGTCTGGTTGTAAACCGAATGAGTTCTTCCTCTCATTTGCGTGGCCACGCCAACGGGTACTTTCATACACTGGATTATATTTTTCACCTTGAGCAGTTGGGCGTACCGGTGGTGAATGGAGTGAAGGCCCAGTTGATTGAGAGTTCAAAGGCGCGCCAGTTGGCGTTGTTTTCCGCCTTGGGTGTGCGTTACCCAAAGTCTGTGGTCGTTAATCACATCGACCAGATTATTCCCGCAGCCGGGGCACTGCAGTTCCCGGTCGTGGTGAAAGCAAACGTAGGGGGCAGTGGCGCAGGCATCGTTCGCTTTGATACGCTCAAGGGATTGACGGACGCTGTGCAATTCAACCAAATAAACCTGGGCATTGATCATGCGGCCCTGGTTCAAGAATTTTTAACCGCGCGCGGGCAGCACATCTGCCGCGTAGAAACGCTTAACGGTAAATACCTGTACGCCATTCGCGTGCACACCACAGGCGAAAGTTTCAATCTCTGCCCGGCCGAACTTTGCCACGTGCCCGAGACACCAGAAGCGTTGGCGTGCCTCACCGAGGCACCCCGAAAGGGAATTAAAGTGGAGGCCTTCACGCCTCCACCCGATATCATCAACACAGTGGAGAGCATCGCGAAAGCTGCACACCTGGATGTGGGAGGCATAGAATATCTCATCAACGACACGGACGGGCAGGCCTATTTTTATGACATCAATGCCCTCTCAAATTTCGTGGCCGATGCGGAGAACATTGTGGGCTATAATCCCTATGCCGTGTTTGTGGAGTATCTCACCACCCGACTCTCGCCTGAATTGGAAACGAAATTAGCTGCTGTTGCCCTATGAAATTTGGATATTGGTTACCCGTTTTTGGTGGCTGGCTCCGCAATGTTGAGCATGAGAACATGAATGCCAGTTGGGAGTATGTGCGAAAACTGGCCTTGCGCAGCGAGGAGCTCGGCTATGATACTACCCTGGTAGCAGAATTAAACCTGAATGATATCAAGGGCGAGTCTGCACCCTCGCTTGATGCCTGGAGTACTGCGGCTGCGTTGGCTGCGGTAACCCGAAAAATCGAAATCATGATTGCTGTGCGACCCACCTTTCATTCACCGGCATTGCTGGCCAAACAAGCCGCCAATATTGATCACATCAGCAACGGGAGACTCACCTTAAATGTCGTTTCATCGTGGTGGCAGGATGAAGCCCGGCAATATGGAGTACATTTTGAGCAGCATGACGACCGCTACGCGCGCACCAGCGAATGGTTGCATGTAGTGGATCACCTTTGGAAAGAAGATGGATTCTCTTATCAGGGAAAATACTATCGGGTAGAAAATACCATTTTGCAACCCAAGCCGCTCTCTAAACCACGACCATTCATTTACGCAGGCGGAGAATCCGAAGCAGCCAAAGAACTCATTGCACAGAAATGCGATGGCTATGTCATGCATGGAGACCCGCCTGAAGTGATTGCCCTCCGAATCCAGGATATGCGCGCGCGCAGAGAACGGCTGGGGCTTCCACCAATGAAGTTCGGAGTGGCCGCCTACAGCATCGTTCGGGATTCTGAACAGGAAGTGAAAGCGGAGATCGGGCGCATTACCAATGTCAGCTCCTCAGCAAAAGGGTACAACAACTACCAGCAATGGTTGGCCGGTACGCAACTCGAAAAACGCGTATCGCTGGAGGAGTACTCGGTGTCGAACCGGGGCTTGCGAACAGGACTTACCGGCACACCCGCCTACGTGGCCGACCGTGTTGCCGCATTTCAGGAAATCGGGGTGGATTTTTTCTTACTACAGTGTAGCCCGCAGTTAGAGGAAATGGAGCGTTTTGCCGAGTCCGTCATTCACGTGCTGCGGCCGGAGCTGGGCAAACCGGTTTTATCGTGAAGCACACAACTCTTCAGGATGCAATCGCTCGATGTCTGCGAATGAAAATAAACACCAACGCACTCAGGCCCAGCAAATAGGGGTAGTATAAATTGGCCATAAGTTGCAGGGGCGTGATTTGCTGACTGGCAATGGCCGTAGCCGCGAGTACCTGCGCACCATACGGCAAAAAGCCCTGTACAAAACACGATATCGTATCCAGGATGCTGGCGCTTCTGCGCGGTTCAATTCCGTTCTCGTCAGCGATGCGCTTGGCCAGTGGCCCCACAATTAGAATGGTGATGGTGTTGTTTGCCAGGCTGGCATTCACCAGCGCGGTGAGTGCCGCAATACCCAGTTCACCGCTGCGCACACCTTTCACTTTTCGGGCTACGTGCGTGAGGATGTAGTCAATGCCCCCGTAGTGGCGAATTAAACCCACCACGCCTCCGATGATGAGACACAACACACTGAGCTCGAACATCGAGGCAATGCCCGCGTTCATCGATTCGATCAGCTGCCAGATGCTGGCGTTGCTGTGCCACAGGCCAATGCCCACCGCCAGCACAATGCCGGCAATCAACACCCAGATCACATTCAATCCAGCCAAGGCGGCCACCAACACGAACAGATAAGGTACGATGCGCACCAGCGAGTAGGTATGTTCGCCCGGCACCACGGTGTTGAAAGGCGATGCGAAGGAATAAATCGCGAACGTAACCACCGCGGGTGGCAGCGCAATCCAGAAATTGACTTTGAATTTCTCGCGCATTTCTACGCCCTGCGTGCGCGTGGCCGCGATGGTGGTATCCGAGATCATGGAGAGGTTATCGCCAAACATGGCCCCGCCCACCACCGCCCCCAGCGCCACGGCCAATGAGCCCGGCACGGACTCGCTCATGCCCACGGCAATGGGCGCGAGCGCCACGATGGTACCCACCGATGTGCCCAGCGACAGCGAAATAAAGCACGCGGTGAGAAACAAACCCGCAATCAAAAAGCGGGGTGACAGGTGCGCCAAGCCGAAGTTAATCGTAGCCTCCACTGCGCCCATACTCTTCGATACACCCGCAAACGCCCCGGCCAGAACGAAAATCAGAATCATCAACATGATGTTCGGGTCGCCCGCACTTCGGGTAAAATGTTCCGTCTTTTCGTGAAATGAAATTCGCGGGTACAATACAAATGCCACCACTGCGGCAATCAAAAATGCCACGATCACCGGCATTTTATAAAAATCGTTCAGCACCAGCGAAGTGGCCAGGTACAATACGATAAACACCAGTAAGGGCAGCAGCGCCCAGATTTTTGATCGAAACATTTTTGCAGCGGTTAAGCCGTGTGATCAGCTTGGTTGAAGTACGGGTTTTCGGTGAAGAGCGGGCCGGCCTGCGGTTTCCAGTGTTTGTGCGGCCTGCTGAAGATCGGCAATCAGATCAGCGGCAGCTTCCAATCCCACCGAGAGCCGCAACAAGCCATCGGTAATGCCAAAGTCGATGTGGCGCTCTGTGGGTATGGACGCGTGCGTCATGGTGGCCGGGTGTGCGATTAAGCTTTTTACCCCGCCCAGACTTTCGGCCAGTTTAAACAGCTTGGTAGACGTGGCGAATTGTTTGGCGGCAGCAAAGGAATCTTCGCGCAGGCGCAATGATACAATGCCCCCGAAGTACGACTGTTGCGCGGCAGCCACGGCATGACCCGGATGGTTGGCCAGGCCCGGGTAGTACACTTCTTTCACCCATTCTTGCGCCTGCAGAAATTCCGCGATGTGCTGTGCGCTGTGTGCATGTTGTTTAAAGCGTAACTCCAGCGTTTCCAAACCGCGAATGAGCAGCCAACTTTCAATCGGGCTCAGCACCGCTCCACTGGCATTTTGAACAAACAAGATTTCTTTTCCGAGCTCTTCCGTAGCGGCCACCACCAGGCCGGCAATCACATCGCTGTGGCCACCGATGTATTTGGTTGCACTGTGTACCACCAGATCGGCCCCCAGTTCAATTGGGCGCTGGGCCACGGGTGTGGCGAAGGTGTTGTCTACACAAAGCAGAATGCCGTGGGCTTTGGTGATGGCGGCCACCGCGCGAAGATTGACAATCTTCAACGAAGGATTGGTAGGCGTTTCCACCCACACCAGCCGTGTGGCCGGTGTAATCGCGGCCGCGATTTCGTCTTCATTCTGGAGATCGACAAACGTAGTGGTAACACCAAAGTTTTTGAAGATGGTGGTGAGCAACCGGTAGGTGCCTCCATAAATGTCGGTGCCGGCAATCACGTGGTCGCCCGCTTTCAGCAGTTTAAGTACGGCATCAATGGCAGCCATTCCGCTGGCAAAGGCAGCTCCGGTGGTGCCGCTTTCGGCCCGTGCAATCAGGTCTTCCAGCACTTTGCGCGTGGGGTTGCCCGAGCGGGTGTAATCGTACCCCTGGTGCACACCGGGCGAGCTGTGTACAAATGTGGTGGTTTGGTAGATGGGAACGGAAATGGCTCCGGTGGTTTCATCTACGGGAATGCTGTGAATGAGATCGGTGGTAAAGGACATGTGTTTTTTGGTTTTTAGTGTTTTTGTTTCGTTGCTGAACACTTACCAAAAAACGCGCGGAGGGCTTTTAACAAAAAAGCTCTTCCGACAAATCAGAAGAGCTTGCTGTTATTTCAGAACTCTTTCCAACTCATCTTTCTCCGATGTCTCGGAGCTGGATTTAGCACCTGCATAATTCAGGTTGCTAAGGCTTCACAGGGCCAGTCCCTCTGCCTTTCTTGATAAGTAGTTTGCAATGAACGCGATTCAAAAGTACAAGAAGTTATGGTTGATGCAAGTTGTCATCGTAAAAAAATTCTGACTAATGCCTGTTAGCCATGCCAGTTCTTTAACGGGTTCAACTCATTTAAAAAGTGCGTAACGTGCTGCACAAAAACAGTTGGTTGTTCCACCATCGGCAGGTGACCGCACTCGTCAATAAACTTGATTTCGGAGTTGGGCAGCAGGTCGTGAAAATGCAACGCCTGTTCGGGCACGTGCACGTTATCATTCAGCCCCCACACCAGCAGCACCGGGTGATCAATTTTGTGCAGGAAAGACCCTACACCCGAGTTGCGGGCCGAGCGCATGAGATGATCGAGCGCCATGCGCTTTGAAATGTTCTGCACGGTGGCGTAAATCTCATCTACAAAATCTTCGGGCACGAATTCACGTTTGAAGAAGGCGCTCTCCACTTTATCGTGCACGTAGTCGTAGTCATCCACGTGGTCGCGCGGATTGATAAACGGGTTACGTTCGGCCAACCCGGCACTGCTGATGAGTACGAGGCGATTGACGCGGTGCGGATACCGGTGCGTGTACGTTACGGCCAACTGCCCGCCCATGGCGTGGCCCACCAGGTTCACATCAGTAAGTTGGTGCCATTCCAGAAAATCATGCAATACTTGCGTGAGGTACTTTACAGAATTGTTTTCCACGGGTAAGTCAAACAACGGCAGGCGTGGTACAATTACCCGAAAGTTGGTTTTAAGGGCCTCCACCAGTGGCTTCCACTGCTGCACATTACCAAACAGCCCGTGCAGCAGCAACACCACCGACCCGGAGCCCACGTCCAGATAGGGTTGATGAAAGGGCGGTGGATTTTTTCGGGTCATCACAAGTTGGTGAAACGGGACGGGGATGGAACGCCAAGCGCCTGGCCGCTCCCATCGCAAACGCAAGGTTAGTGCAAAATTCACACTATTACCAATAAAGTCTATAGATATTATAGATTATATTTGCGCCCACATTCATAAAACCAATCGCACGCGCGTGCCATGAGCCACGAACTGATTTTGGGAGCCTGCATCATGCCGGCCTTTTTTCTCTTTTTTGGATTAGAGTATGGCGTAGCCTGGTTGCGCCAACAACATCACCTCATCACCTACGAACGATCGGTGGCCAACATTTCCGTGGGCGTTGCCGAGCGCCTGCTCAACCTGTTCATAACCGGCAGCTTTTATGGCTTGTATCACTACATCCATCAGCATTTCGCGCTTTTGGAAATTCCAACCACGTGGTGGGTTTGGGTGCTCTTGTTGCTGGCTACCGATTTTGTGTGGTATTGGTATCACCGGCTCGGCCATGAGGTCAATCTCTTTTGGGGCGCCCACATTGTGCATCATCAAAGCGAGGAGTTTAACTACACCGTTTCCGCACGCATCACCACCCTGCAGGCCGTCATCCGCAACTTGTTTTGGTGTGTGTTGCCCCTGGCCGGGTTTCATCCCACCATGGTCATTTCCATTCTGGTGGTGCATGGCACCTACTCTTTTTTTACGCACACCCAAATGATCGGCAAGCTGGGTTGGTTGGAGCAGATCTTCATCACGCCCTCGCACCATGGCGTGCACCACGCCTCCAACCCAAAATACCTCGATAAAAACTATGGCGACATTTTTGTTTTTTGGGATAAGCTCTTCGGCACGTTTCAGGCGGAAGAAGAAAAGCCGGTGTACGGCCTCACGCATCCGCTAACAAGTAAAAGTTTTTTGTGGCAGCACTTCCATTACTATGCCGAGTTGGCCGAAGCCTGTAGGCGCAGCGGCAGCGTGTGGAAGTCGGTGCGCATCATCTTCGGTAAGCCGGATGATCTGGATCCGTCCATCCGTCCGGCACTGGAAAAGAAGTTGCTTCCCGAAAAGGCTCCGTTCCGTTCTACATTCCGCTTCAAAGCCTATCTCAACCTACAGCTACTGGCCGTGCTCATCGCCCTGAGCTTGTTCACGCTGTTTTTCCATTCGCTCGGCACCAGCGACAAAGGATTTATCGTGACGCTGATTTTGATCACGCTCATCAACTGTGGTGCATTACTGGAACAGCAACGCTGGGTGTTTATGGCCGAAGTGGTACGCGCGTTTGTGTGCTGCGCGTATGCCAGTGTGCTGGCCGAGAGTTTTGGTGTGTTTGTCGTGAGCCTGCTGGTGCTGCTGCTGGTGGCCACGCGCGACAGCCTGGAAGAGGCCTATTATCGATTGGTGTACGATGCCCCGCAGCAGGAGGGTTAGCAACAGCCCCTGCGCATTTTTTTGGGCGGCTCCCTCGCCCCCACACACGTGCTCCGCGGCTCGGGCCCGGCTTTCCGCTGCAAGTCCTCGCGCCCACACACAGGGCCACGCTGCTGTGGGCTTTCCGCTGCAATCCTTGCCGCAGTGCACAGCCACCGTTAGCGCTCGTTCAACGCCACGCGATTGCCTTCGCTGTCTTCAAACTCCGCTACAAATCCGTTATTGCCAATCGCGGTCTTGGGGTACAGTGTTTTGCCGCCCGCGCGTTGCACTTTTTTCAACACCTCGTCAATGTTCGTCACGCCAAAATAAACCAGCGTTCCGTTGTGCGAGGGCTTGTAAATTTCGCCCTGCGCCAGCGCGCCCGTAATGCCGGTGCCCGCCTCAAAAAACGGAAACAGCGCCATGGTATTGTGGTCAATCACCTCATCGGTAAAATCAAAACCAAAAACCGCGGTGTAAAACCGTTTTGCGCGGGTTACATCCGTAACCGGTATTTCGAAATAAACCACCGGATTAGCATTCATCCTCGTTGTATTAGATGTTTTGTAAAAAAACTCGCCTGCGGAATCGCCCATAGCATCTTTGCCCAAAAACAGCAGCAAGCCGAACGCCAGAAATCCGGTTATCGTTACCGCCAGAAGCACCTTTTTCATGCACTCTTTTTTTCGCGAAGATAGCAGAACCAATCCACGCGTATTTTTGGCCCTGTGTTAACGGGTGTGCGCTCTGCCAGCACGCCTCTCATCACATCGGTCAGCAGCGTAACCGGCAAATGTTTAGCTTTGGTAGCCCATCCCACTCAACCAAATGATGAAAATCACCCTTGCTGCCCTGGTGGCAGCTGCGGCACTTCTGGTAGCGGCCACGGCTAAATGTGTAACCTCTGCCCGATCATTTCGTCTTAGCGCTGATGTGGTTTTTAACATTCATTGATCGCTGGAAGCAGAAGGGCTTTCTCCAGATTTTCACCATCTACCTGCGTTACCTCATTGGCGGTGCGTTCATCATGGCCGCTTTTGGCATGGGTAAACTGGATGGCTCTTCGAATCTGATGGGTTCCATGAGCGCGCCCATTCAGGAACTCGCCCCCATTCAACAGTTTTTTCGCGTGATGACGGACTCGGGTTTGTATTGGAAGTTTATCGGGTGGTCGCAGATTCTCGCAGGCGCGCTACTCATGAGTCAGCGCCTGGCCCGGGTTGGCGCGTTGATGTTTTTTGTAATCATCCTCAACATTTTTGTGATCACCGTGGCCTATGAGTTTACCGGCACTCCGGTGGTAACGGGTTTCATGCTGTTGGCAACAATTTATCTGTTGGTGTGGGACGTTCGTTCCTTTTTGCCTCTACTGATCGAGATGCCGCCACACCCACCTGCGCGGTTGTCCATTGCCGATCACCCGTACTGGCAGTGGCTTGGTGCCGTGATGATTGCCCTTGTCGTCACGGTGTCGTGGCTGCGCATTCACTTTCTCCTGCAGCTGGCCTTTCCGGTAGGCGTGGGTTTGCTGGCGTTCATTTTCTTTTTTGCTGTAGTCCGCAGGCGTAGCCGTTGAACCTCGCGTGAGCGATTGAGCGGCCTGTCTGAGCCCCGCCTTCGCTGCGTGTGGATGGGCGGGCGGCCGAAGGCGGGCGAGTAGCGAAAGCGCGACCCCGCGGCCAGGGGCTGCGCGGTGTCCGACACCGTGGGTTGGGCCGCGGGGGCACGCCCTGAAAATATTTCTTTACAATCGCCACTTTATTCGTGGTTTGTGCCAGAAGTTTTCGTGCTTTCTCTAGCGCATGAGTACAACTTATTTACCGGGACTGCTGGACCTGACTATGCGATGGCCCACACGGCTGATGCGCTGGTCAGAATGGTCGAGCGACTGTTGCGCAACATTCGAACAGGTTAGTTGGCCTGCTTTCTTCGCAGGTGCCAGATACTTACCACGAAAAAGGGAAGGGTAGAACCGAAGATGCGGAGATTAAAGCTGATCAGCCCCACCACCACTACGAGCAACAACAAAATTGCGATCGAAACCAGTCCGATGGTGGTTAACCGCCTGCTCGGTTTTTTCTGAAGCAAGGCAATTAGGACCAGCACTTGCCCGGTCAGCGGCAAGAAAATGATCGGATGCGCAAAATCACTTGCTGAAGCCGACTGACCGGAGAGCAACAGCCACTCTATCTCAATCAAAAACGCTGACTGGCTGTCACCCCACTCGAGATAGCCCATCCAGGAAGTTAAGATGACCAAGATGTTGATAACGCGCTGCATGTTTCCGTGATGCCTTAGATTCGATTTGTGTTTTACACTATTTCAATTGGGGTGAGCGTTCATACAGACTGCAATTCCGGAGCGACTTCTTCCCTTGCTGCCGAAGTTTTTTGAATGTGCTGATCAATCCAGTACATGGAGAAAATGGTAATGATCATGGTGACGATCACCACGCCACCCAGCAGCGGGTAGCGCTCGATCTTGCCATCGGGAGCCTGGAACACAATTAACCCGGCCACGCCTGAGGCAATGCCGCCTGAAATTTGTTGGATGGACGAGTTGATGGCCATAAATGCTCCGCGGTCGCGCGCAGCCGGTACGGCTGACATTAGGGCGGAGGAACTGATCATACGGGCCGTAATGCCGGCAAACATGACTACGCTAATCACAATCACTAACCACACAGGCGTGATGCCCAGGGGTGTGTAGATGGCCACGGTGATGCAACTGACCAGTGTGCCGTACAAGAATACTCTAAACTTACCCACGCGGTCGCTCAAACTTCCGATGAGCGGGCCCGTGGCAATCGAGAAGATGCCGACAATCAGATAGACCATCGGCAGTTGTTCGAGCGTGAGGCCAAGGTTATTGGTGCTGAAGGCGCTGCCGAAAGGCATCAACATGAAGCCCCCGGTGGCGAGCAGGGCCGTGCTCAGATAGCCCTTGACATAGTCTGGTACGCTAAATGTCTTGACCAGATGTTGCAAGGCATTTCGTTCGGTCTGAACTTTCAGGTGATCCGTTACGGGCCGAAGATAGACCACCATGAGCACGCCCACTGCGACACCGAAGATGGCGATCATCCAAAACGGGGCATGCCAGTCAAACGCGTTGGCGAGCATGAGGCCGATAGGTAGACCGAGAATCTGGCTGGCGGCAAATGCCATTTGCACAAAACCCATCACGCGGCCGCGAACTTCAAACGCGAACAAGTCGCTGATGATGGCAAAGCTGACCGACCCGATCACACCGCCAAAAATGCCGGTGACGATGCGTGCGAATAACAGGAATTCGTAGGAGGGCGCAAGGGCGCAGAGCACCGTGCCCAGCAAAAATCCGGTATAAAAGAACAACAGTAATTTTTTCCGGTCAAACTTATCGGCAAAGCCTGCGGCCAACAAACCGGCCCCGCCTGCGCTAAAGGCATACGCACTCACCACCAAACCGAATTGTGCGGTCGTGATCTTCAGTTTAGGTAATAACATGGCGCCCAGTGGCGACAGCACCATAAAATCCAGGATGATTATGAACTGGAGGATGGACAGAATGGCAATTACAAAAATCTGATACCCGGTGAATTGGCGGTCGGGCAGGGGTAACTCACTCATGAAGGGCAGGGGTTTACACGCAAGTAACGCAATCGGCCTGTAATCGTTTTCGTAACGCGATCAAAACGGGATGAGGTGTTACTATGGCATCAGGCCGGGCGACATCGCGATAAAAACTATCCTTTTCGCAACGTGGGTTGAATCAGTTTAGCCACCAGGGCTGTCCAGCCGGTTTGGTGGTTGGCGCCAAGGCCGCGGCCGGTGTCACCGTCAAAGTACTCGTGGAACAACAGCAGGTCGTCAAAGTGCTCGTCCGATTGCAACAGCACATCGGTGCCATACATCGGCCGCGCTCCGCTCTCGTCTTTTCGGAAAATGGAAATCAGCCGCTCGGCCAGATCATCGGCAATCTGTTGCAAATTGCGCAACTGCCCTGAACCGGTCGGGTACTCAATCTGAAAGTCTTCTCCGTAGTAATTGTGAAACCGGTGTAGCGATTTGATGATCATGTAATTCACCGGAAACCAGATAGGCCCGCGCCAGTTGGAGTTTCCACCGAACATAAAGGAATCGCTCTCGCCCGATTGATACCGGATTATAAAGTCGCTGCCATTGGCATGCAACCGGTAAGGCTCATTTAAATGAATACGGGAAAGTGCGCGTATGCCGAAGTCCGACAAAAACTCCTTTGTATCCAGCATACGTCTTAGCAGGCTCTTCATGCGGTGCCCGCGCAGCAGGGAGAGCAGGTGCGTTTGATTTTTTCCGCGCTCGCCCCACCGCGAAATCAGGTTGGCGAGGTCGGGCCGGTTTTGCAGAAACCAATCCAGCCGCTGCGTAAACTCCGGCATGGTCTGAAAGATTTCTTCATCCAGCACTTCCACGGCAAACAGCGGAATCAAGCCCACCATGGAGCGCACTTTCATAATCACGCGTCCGTTCCCCGGCAGGCTGATGACATCGTAGAAAAACTCATCTTCGCTGTCCCACAAGTCGATGCCTTCGTTATTCACGTTGTACATCGCACCCGCGATGTAGAGAAAGTGCTCAAAGAATTTGGTGGCCAGGCTCTGGTAGGTGGGGTTTTCCTTGGCCAACTCCAGCGCCATGCGCATCATGTTGAGCGTAAACATCGCCATCCAACTGGTACCATCTGATTGCTCGATGACCCAGCCGTTGGGCAGGTGCGCATTGCTGCGGTCGAATACGCCAATGTTATCCATGCCGAGGAAGCCGCCCTCGAATACACTATTGCCGTTTTCATCTTTCTTGTTCACCCACCAGGTGAAGTTGAGCAACAACTTGTGAAAGATCTCTTCCAGAAACTGGCGATCGCGCACGGGATCCTCCATGAACGTCTCCGTTTTGTATATGCGCCACGCAGCCCACGCGTGCACGGGCGGATTGACATCGCTGAACGCCCACTCGTAAGCCGGCATTTGCCCGTTGGGGTGCATGTACCACTCCTTGGTGAGCAGCAGCAACTGTTGCTTGGCAAATTCAGGATCTACCATGGAGAGGGGAATGGCATGAAACGCCAGATCCCACGCTGCATACCACGGGTACTCCCATTTGTCCGGCATCGAAATGATGTCGGCATTGTTGAGGTGCTTCCAGTCCCGGTTGCGGCCGTGTTTGCGTGCGGCCGGAGGGGAAGGCTGGTTCGCGTCACCGTGCAACCACACGTCAATGTCGTAGTAATAAAACTGTTTGCTCCACAACAAACCGGCCAGCGCCTGGCGGTGGATGAGCGTGTCGCCTTTCTGCTTCACCTCGCGTTGCAACATGGCGTAAAACGCATCCGCTTCCGACTGCCGTTGCTTCCAAACCCACGCAAACTCGGCAAAGGGTTGAGTGTGATACTCCCGGCTCAGCCGCAGTCGTACGGTTTTGGTTTTGCCTGCAGGCAGGCGCCAGTTCAGACAAAAACAGGCTTTGGTGCCGCGCGGTATGGTATTTATCGCGGTGCGGTTGCCGTGCACGACAAAATCATTGATGCCGTCTTTGAACGTGCCCTCGCAGGGGTGGCCGTAAAGGTGGCCGGTGTTGGTTTCGTTTTCGCAGAAAACAGCTTCCCCTTTTTCTTCGCACCACAAATAGTAATCGCCCAGCGTGGCATGGTGCGCCTTCATCGTGTGCGGGTCGTCCAGGTAAATTTCCGGGCGCGCGGTTGTGCCGCCCCACGCCCACGTGTTGCGAAACCAAAGCGTGGGCATCAGCACCAGGGGTGCATCTTCCATGCCGCGATTGGTTACGCGCAGTTGAATCAGAATGTCGTCAGGTGCGGCTTTGGCATACTCCACGTGCACATCGAAGTAGCGGTTGCCGTTCAATATGCCGGTGTCCGTGAGTTCATATTCGCGGTCGGCCTTTGAGCGTCCTCTGCTTTCGTTCACCAGGTCTGTGTAGGGGAACGCCCCCTGCGGATACTTGTACAGCATGTGCATCCACGAGTGGGTTGGAGTATTATCGAGGTAGTAGTAAAGTTCTTTTACATCCTCGCCATGGTTTCCCTCCGGGTTGGTTACGCCAAAGAAACGCTCTTTAATAATGGGGTCGTGCGTGTTCCACAGCGCTATGGCAAAGCACAGGCGCTGCTGATCATCGCTGATGCCGCCAATCCCATCTTCGCCCCAGCGGTAGGCTTTGCTGCGGGCCATATCGTGGGAGATGTAGTTCCACGCATCGCCATTGGCGCTGTAGTCTTCGCGCACGGTGCCCCACTGTCGGTCGCTCAGATAGGGCCCCCAAAAGCGCCACCCGGGCTTCCCCGTCAGGCTCGTAGCACGTTCGTCCAGCAATCGTTGTTGTTCGGCCATCATTGCAAGGTGAAAGAACGGCAAAAATGCGGCTATATCCTATGCGTGTTTAGCGTGTAAGGGGCCAAAAAAAGTCGCAAATTTTCGTCTCGTTTGCTATCTTGAGCATTTATTTTTTTTCTATGGTGTCGGATGAGGAGTTTAGCCGGATGCGGGCGTATGTCAGTCGGTTTATGGATTTGACAGACCATGACTTTACAGCCATTCAACAGCGCTTAGTATGTAAATCTGTCCCCAAAGGCGGCTATTTATTAAAAGCGGGTGACGTTTGTCCTCACGTAGCCTTTATTAATAAGGGGCACCTGCGTTCTTTTTGCCTGGTGAAAGGCGAGGAGGTGACGTACAATTTTTGGTTCGAAGGCAACTTCATCACCGATTATTCCAGCTTCCTCACGCGGCAACCCTGTATTGAAACACATGAAGCCCTAGATGATGTTGAGGTGATTACCGTATCATATGACGATTTGCAGTACTTATACAAAAATTTCCCGGGGTGGGATAAATTTGGCCGACTCATTGCCGAGTTTATCATCATTGGTATAGCTGAGCGCAACCGGGCCATGTTGTTTTTAACGGCTGAGGAGCAGTACCTAAACTTGATGAAAAGCCGCCCCAAAGTTTTGGCCAACGTGCCCCAGCATTACATCGCCTCCTACCTCGGTTTGCGGCCTGAGTCTCTCAGCCGTATCCGCAAACGCCTTGCTACCGCTAAGAAAATCTGATTTCGCTACGGGTGGTTCTGCCCTGAGCCCCTGCATATTGATCTGGGTTAAGATCGGTGTGCGGTCGGCACTTCTTAACATAGGTTAATGACTACTGCTGTATTCGTGTGCCATGTTTGTGCCACAAAACGCAAACAATTATGAACAATTTAGAAATCTGGACACTCCGAAAAAGAAATCTCCTGCTGGCCCTCGGGCTGATCGTGGCTCTGCTAGGCTCCGCCACTGCCCTGGCTCAATCCGTACAAACCGTGCGCGGCCGCGTGATCGATGCCGTAAGTCAAACACCCCTGGTGGGGGTAAACGTAGTGGTGCTCAACGTGGGCGATGTGCCCCTGGGTGCTTCCACCGATGCCAATGGCGACTACCTCATCACCGGGGTACCCGTTGGCCGCCAAACCATCAAGATCACCTACGTGGGTTTTGAAGAACAAGTCATACCCAACATCGTGGTTACGGCCGGTAAGGAAGTCATCCTCAACATCGCCTTAACCGAGAGCGTGAACAGCCTCGATGAAGTGGTGATTGTGGCCGACAGCCGCGAGGACAAAACAGCCACCAACAACGACCTGGCCGTGGTGAGCGCCCGCTCGTTCAATGTGGATGACACCAAACGGTATGCCGGTGCACTGGGCGATCCTTCGCGCATGGCCGCCAACTTTGCCGGTGTCGTTGGAGGCAATGACTCGCGCAATGACATTGTCGTGCGGGGTAACTCACCGCAAGGTATGCTCTGGCAGTTGGAAGGGTTGAACATTCCCAACCCCAATCACTTCGGCTCGCTCACCAGTACCGGTGGCCCCGTGAGCATGCTCAACAACAACAACCTCGATAAGTCGGATTTTATCACCAGTGCCTTCCCGGCTCAGTATGGCAATGCCACGGCTGGTGTATTTGATATCCGCCTGCGCGATGGCAACAACCGGAAGCAGGAGTTTGTGACACAGGTTGGCTTCAATGGGTTTGAACTCGGGGCCGAGGGTCCGTTCTCGAAAAACTCAAAAGCCAGCTTCATTGCCAACTACCGCTACTCCACGCTGGGCGTATTCGATGCGCTGGGCATCGACTTCGGCGCCGGCGGCAATGTGCCGCTCTATCAGGATTTGAATTTTAAGATTTCCGTGCCGACCAAATCCGGGGGCAAGTGGACCGTGTTTGGCATGGGGGGTATAAGTTCCATTGATTTGCTGGGCAGCGAAGCGGACCTCACCACCACCAGCGAGGATTTATACGGAACTGAAAATCGCGATACCTACCCGCGCTACCGTACGGGAATAGCCGGCATCAGCTATGAGAAAAATATTTCGGCCCGTACGTTCATTAAAGCTACTGCGGGCATCAGCCACACGTATGAAGAATTCCGTTCCGATTCGCTGGAACGCGACAGCCAGCAAAAGGTAGTCGGCCGTTTTCAGAGAGCTATCGGAGAATTCACCACCAACAAGGGCTCGTTGGCATTCCTCACGCGCACGAAATTCAACGCACGCAACAGCCTCACCTCCGGGTTTTACATCGATGCGACCGGTTTTGATCTATTCAACCGCGATGTATTCCCCAACGTGGGCAAGGATTCTGTGCGGTTGGATGTGAACGACCAGGCCCAGCTTTACCAGGCCTACTCCACATGGAAGCACCGCTTCGGCAACCGGTTAACGCTTAACGCGGGGGTGCATTTGCAATACTACTCGCTCAACGAAGAACTGGCCATCGGGCCGCGCGTAGGTTTGCAGTATCGCCTGCATGCCAACCATGCCCTGAGTGTTGGGTACGGCCGCCATAGCCAGGCAGCCGGCATCTACACTACGTTTGTGCAAACACCCTCTCCGGCCGGGCCGCAATTGACCAACCGCAATCTCGGATTTATCAACAGTGACCATTATGTACTCACGTACGACTGGAACATAACCGAGCAATTACGCCTGAAAGCCGAAGGTTATTTCCAGCAGTTGCGCGATGTACCCGTGGAGCGGGACCCCAGTTCTTTCTCGGCTATTAATACGGGTGCCAGCTTTAATCCCAGCGATAAAGCGAATTTGATCAACAACGGTACCGGCACCAACACCGGTGTGGAGATTACGCTGGAACGCTTCTTCAGCCGCGGCTATTATTTTCTGGCCACTGCATCGGTGTTCGACTCGAAGTATGAGGGCAGCGATGGCGTGGAGCGCAACACCGCCTATAACACGGGCCAGGTATTCAACCTGTTGGCCGGTAAAGAGTGGAAGTTGGGGGCGGGCAGCAAGTTTTTGTCGCTCAATCTGAAGGTTACCACCATTGGCGGCATGTACCTGACCCCTATCGATTTTCAGAAGTCTCAGCAGTACGGCAGCGCCATATTTAGAGAGAGTGAAGCGTTTAGCGAGAAGCAGGACGATTATTTCCGTACCGACTTCCGCATCAGCTACCGCAAAGAGTACCGCAAGAGTACGCTGGAGCTGGCGCTTGACCTGCAGAACGTGACCAACAACCAGAACATTTTTGCGCAGAGCTACAACCCGCGCACCAATGCGATTGTCACGCAATACCAGCAGGGTTTCTTTCCGGTGCCCTACGTGCGGTTTACGTTTTGATCGCGCGGGGGTGCGGGGTGTTCAGCGGGTCTGCCGAAAGGCAGGCCCGTTTTGTTGGTGCGTCAGGCATGTTTACTGGCTATAGGGTGCAAGCCCCGAATGTGCATATCATTAGCTAAGAGCAAGGGTGTCGCGGGCAACTGCGAATCTGAAGGAAGCTTAAGGCAAATTCTCGAGCCTACGGATAGAAAC
>JAJTGY010000096.1 GCA_021298015.1 Flammeovirgaceae bacterium | reverse complement strand
ACGCGCTCAAGCTCAATAGAGTAACCAGTAATGTCAATACCAGCTTCTTGCGCAAGCTGCTCTACATGGGCATGGTCTTTAGCAATTGCGTTAAACAAAATTGTTGAAGGCTCTGTGCTGTCGAAGATGTTGTAAGAGTTCATAATGTTTTGTTGTTTTTATTATGATGTAAATATATACCATATATACGATATATACAAGCGAAATTTTAAATATTTTTCCCAAAACCCGTTTTTCATAGCAAATTGAGGGTTAGCCAAAAACCGTAAATAAACCCCAAATACGTTATGCACAATTGGCAATGCTCAATATGCAAGCTGCCAATAACCGCACAAATCCGCGCCTCACTTGCCATCGCTCACGCTTGCATCCCCACCCGCTTTGCCAACTGTCGGGCTGCCGGACAATTTGGAGATAGCCCACCGCGCACCTGACTCGTAGGCACCTCTTGCTATTATCTTGGTTGCGTACCCATCATTTGGGTTTTCCATTAACAAAGCCTGCGCACGAATATCATTTTCAGTCAGCCCTTGCATAACACTATGTTGCTGCAATTTTTTAACCTCAGTTTCGTGGTAAATCTTAGCGTAGTCTTCCATAGCACGTACAACTAAATCGCGTGTCCTTTCACTATTGAAGTGGTGAAAATATTTGTGGAGTATTTCTATTGGTGTTTTAATAAATTGTGTTTCATTAATCGGTTAAAAAACTGACAGCGTCGGTGACGTTTCTTTTGGTGTAAAATCTTTTGTTTTCATATTAAAGTTTAGTGTTTCGCCTTTTACGATTTTATAGCCCTCCTACGTTGGTGGCAATGCCGCCCCGCTCCAATGGTGCTTCGGGCATGGAAGCTGTTCCTCGGTTTGCCCACGCTTCGGGGCGGCACTGTTCGCGCCAACCCGCAAAGGCCGACCCAAGCCCACCAACAAATGCTATATGCAAAACAGGCCAATAAAGTGCGTACTTATCAATATGGTTCAGTGAGGAAAACATTTTAAATTTTTTCGGCCATCGCGCCAGTAAGAACTAACATGAACATTTGAAACTCATGGAAGTATTGAAGGCGGTTAAGTGATACTCTTGTTTCCTGTTCAAAACTCATTTCAGGTAATTGAATCCATACGGGGTACATTCCATCTTTGACAGGAATTATTTCAAGCCAATGAGTTTGACAGTTTTTTGAAAAGTGTCCGTTATTATCTTCACTAAATCCATTTAATACTAAGTGGGTGGTTGTTAATGGGATTGGCTTATGTACTTTGTTAAAGTTATCATTATCTTCTTCACACCACTTTATATCCTGCCAATCAAGTTTAGTGGTATCCCATTCACAACCTTCTTCACCGATAAAGTATTGAAGATAGGTTCCTGTTAAAATTTGGTTCGGTTGAATTGCCATCGCGCAAAAAATTTAAAATGTTTAGTGTGTAGTTATCTATTTAGTTCGCCGTTTTGTGTAGCCAGTAATATCTATACCAGCATCTTGCGCTAATTGCTCAACATGAGCATGGTCTTTAGCTATTGCATGAAAAAGAATTGTAGCAGGTTCTGTGCTGTCGAAGATGTTGTAAGAGTTCATAATCTTTTTCTGGAGAAAATGCTGTCTGCACTGTCTCACTGTCTGTTTCTGTCTGCAACTGTCTACACTTGTCTGCAAATTGTCTGTATTTACTCATATACGTAACTATTTGATTATCAATTAGTGAGACTAAAACAGACTGTGAGACTGGCTTTTTCATTTTTTTACGCTCAAAATGGTGCATCATCATTTCCGGCTTTTTCGCCTGTTATGGCCATCTGCGGCTGATCGGCAGATTTGCCGCCATCACTGTGGTTTTTCTCCAGCACCATGCCCAGGTTTTCCATCTCATCGTAGTTGAAGCAATACGCACTGGTGCGCTTGTCGTTGAAGGTTTCCGTGGGCGTTAACCCTACGTAGTAGCCCTGCTCTTTCAGGTACATCAAAATGGTTTCTTCATTCAGCGCTGCGTGCCCGGTGCGCTGCCGGTGGTATTCGGCATAGAAGCTGTACAAATTGCTGAAGCGCACGAGCAGCACGCGCGTGGTGCTTTCAAACTTGTGTTTCTTCACCGTGCCATCTTCTTTAATGTCGATGGTGCCTGGCACAAACCGGATCTGAATTTCGTAGCCCATGCGCACCTTGCCCAGATCAAACAACACTTCCACGGCTTTCCAGAATTGCTGCACCACGTTGTTGTCTTTGAGCATTCGGTTGTGCGCAATCATGCGCGCCTTGGCCTTGGTGTAGAATTCTTCATACGTGTAGGGCAAGCCAATTCCGGCTTCTTCCATCAGGCGCGTGGCTGCTAAAATCAAACTGTAATTGCTGATCAATCGCGCTTCTACCCGCTGGCCGGCTTTGCGCGTTTCGTCCATCAGTTGCACTTGTGCTTCGCTGAAGTAGGTTGCAAAATGTTTCTGCACCACGGGCCGCAGCTTCATCAACTCCACCAGCAGGTAACTAATGCCGGCATCTTCAGCCTTGCGCAGCTCGTCAAACGCCTGCAATTGCTCATGGGTCAATTGCTTCATACGCTCCAATGAAAACTGACAGGGAATCGATCGGCTGGCCACGCTGCCATCATCGCGCACGCTTAAATACTGGCCCACAATAATCACCGTGCCCTGTACTTTCTGAATTTTTGTTTTACGTTTTTTACCGGTGTCGCCATCGCCCACTTCGCGGCCTTCGCCATCGTATGCAGCTTTGAATGTGCCAAACTTCCAATCTTCAATCGTGTTTTCGTCAAACTCGTTGAACAGTATCGGGCAATTGCGGAAGCGCTCAATGCGGTTGAAAAATGAAAACGGTGTGCCCTGGCCGGGATTCAAATTGTAGCCGCGGATCAGTTTGCCTTCACCATCCTTTCCGGAAAAAAATAACCAAGTGATGCTTTCGGCCATCGAGCTTTTACCGCTTCCTTTCTGCCCGTAGCAATACAACATGGGCATTTTGGCCACACGCGTTACCACATCTTTGAAGATGGTGACAAAAGCAAACGCAATGCCGTAGGGCGCGTGATCGGCATAAGCCCGCGCAAACAATGTTGCCCACTCGCTGAAGGATTTCAACGGCTGTTTTTCCAACGGCACAAATTTCAAAAACAAGTCATTTTCGTACGGGTTGCTATCGGCCCGTTCATCGCGGTGGATTTTACTACTGCCCAGGCTCATGTAATATTTATCGGCCAGGCTCACCATGCCCAATTCATCGTACTGGATTAAATCGCCATCGTGCATTACGGCATTGCTGAAGGCGAAAAAACCTTCGGGCTGCCAGCCCAGGGTTTTTAACTCGTAAGCAATAGGCATTTTGTTGCTCAGCCAGCCGGTGAGTTGCTTAAAATGGCGCTTGGCAAAGGTGTGCAACGTCATATAATTGCCTTTGTTGAGCAATTCGGTTTCAAAAATGCTTTGCGTAACCATAGCGTTGGTCGGTACCTCGGCCACGCTGCTGCGAAACCCGTTGTTGACTTCTACCAGCCTGCGGTTGTTGCTGCTTTCGTAAATGTGATAGAGCGGGGTTACGGTAAAATTGGTGATGCGCGTGAGCGTGCCTTCGAGCACGTAAATACCCACGGGGTGCGTTTTGGTGGGTTGCGCATTTTGCACAAAGCCATTGGCCCACAGCTCGTTTTTATCGACCCACGCGGGCAGCTTATCATCTTCGCTGATCTCGGCCGCGGCCGCCTTCTTTTCGGCTTCCTGATCTTTGAAATATCGGTCGAGCGGCTTGCTGATATCGGCCACTTTGAGGCCGTGCGCATTTTTAGCGCGGGCCAGCGACTTCATGTATTGCTCCCTGCGCGGTGCGCTCGTGATCAGCGCCAGCAGCTTTACAATCTTTTCGATGGCGGTGGCCAGCTCGGCAGGTCCATGGGCGGCACTCAAATATTTCTGGCACATCCACTCAATGCCATCTGCATAATTGAGCAAGGCCGTGCGGGCGCGGTCGGGGTGGTCAAACAAGCTGTCGGGATCTTGGCCCTCGGGCAGCAGGCACAGATAAATGGTAAACTGCTGCGAGGCCAGTATGCTGATATCTTTCTCGGACGCACTGCGCCCGGCTTTGTCGCCATCGCGCAAGATCAGCACGGTGTCGGTGTATCGCTTCAATTGCTTCGCCTGGCCTTCGGTGAGGGCGGTGCCACAACTGGCCACGGCATTGGTCCACCCGTGCTGGTGCAGTTTGATCACGTCAAAATAACCTTCCACCAGGCAGGCGCAGCCGTGGGCCGCAAAATGCTTTCGCGCTTTGTGCAGGCCGAACAAAATCTTGTCTTTCTGATACAGCGCGGTGTTAGTGGGATTAATGTACTTGGGGCCTTCGCCACCGGGCACCACGCGACCGGCAAAGCCCACCAGGCGGCCTTGCGCATCGTGTATGGGTATGGTAATGCGGTGGTGGAGCACATCCCACACGTTGCCGTTGCCGCTCTTGCAAATGCCGGCCTGCTCGGCTGCGGTAAACAAGTTGGCCGCAATAGCCCGGGTGGTGTAGGTTTTCCAATCGGGGCAAAAGCCCAACTGCCATTCAATGATGGTGCCAGGCGAGAAGTTGCGACCGAGTAGGTAGGGAAGCATCAATAAGGAATTTGAGAATTAAGAATTGAGAATTAAAGAATTACGATATCGTTCTTGCGCCTGGTGCAGGGCGGTAAGTTGGTTTTCGTGTTCGGTTTTCTGCTCGGGTGTTGGCGCTTCGCCTGTCTCTTCTACTTCAATATCACTTGCTCCACGGGCAAGTCGCGCACATCGTCTATGGTTTTGGGGGATATCATTTAAACCTTCACCAACTGTTGACTTTTGATAAAATCTTCCGCAGCCTTCACGGCTTCTTCTTTCGAAAAAAATGGAGTGGCAAACAGTGAGCTGTCAAGTATGTAGCCATCACCGGACCTACGCAGGTATCTGTATTCGGTTGGATTTTCAAACTTTACGTAGTATTTGTCCAGTTGTGATTTCAGAATGACAAAATATGAAGCCTGTTTTTGAGCAAGTGTATTTCGATGTCGGTCTTTAATCCGAAAACCAATAAAAAAGCCAATCATAACGCTTAGAACAGTAATGACACAAAGCAGGATGGCAAGATTGAATAGTTGAACTGATATCATAAGAAAAGATGTAGTTGGTTGTTGGTGGTATTTTCTGTTTTTGATTTGCGGTGGTCGGCCTTGGGTGGCTGTGTGAGCTTGGCCAGGGCTTGCTCCAGTTGCGGCACGCGCTCACGGGCCATGCGCACGCCTTCGGCATACTGGCGGCTGTGCCCGGCCAGGTGGGCCATGCCCAGCCACCTGCGCTCGTTGTCGAGGTGCTTTTTTAGTATTCGCAAGGGGTAGTCCATTCATTTAATTTGGTTTTTGGTTTTTGAAAGCCGGAATATCCGGAACCAACACCATGTTGCACGTTTGCCGGCCGCTACTGTCGCTGGTAAACGAAATGTGATTAAGTTTTAATTTCCATTCCAGAATGGCATTGTCGAGCGTGTATTCAATACTTCTCGCAAATTCAAATGCCGTTTCTTCTTTGCTTTGAACCATTATTATGATTTTCATAAGATATGTCTTTTGCATATCAATTCAAGTCAAACACAATCTCAATGAATTTAATCTGGCTGGGGGCTATCCAGGTAGGGTGTTTGCCGGCTTCGGGCTTGGCCAAAAAGCCGTGCGTGGCAATGTCTTTCGTAATCATAATGTAAGCCGGATCAATAGCGCTGGCACCCAACGGCACTTTTGCCTGAAGCATGTATGTGGTAAGGTCCAGTTCGTCCACTTCGCCCGTTACCAGGGTAATGCGTAAAACTCTTTTCATGGTTATTTGAATTTGAGGGTTGATTTCTTTTTGGCGCGGAACATTTTTTCGAATGCGCCCAGTTGCCGGGCTTGCCGGTTGATCACCCGCGGGCCGTTGGGGTATACTTTCCAAAATCGGCCGCTGCCGATGTACGTAACGCGCACGCGGGGTTTGCGCAGCACCACACGCTCGAACCAATCGGGCACATGCACGGTGTGCAGTATGGCCACGTTTTGCACCACCGAGGTACCGGGTGCTTTTTTGCCAACCAACGGTGCCCACCACGGCAGGCGACCGTTAAACGTGAGGCTCGTTTTGGTGAAGTGAACGGTGAGGAAGCTGATGGTCATACTTTAATGATTCAATGGTCGATTGGTCAATGAGTCGATTCATGGTGTTGCGTAAAAACGGAAAGTGGCGTAGCGTTGCTCACGTGTTCGTTGGCGGGCTCAATAAGAGGCCGCCAGATCACCAGCGGCTCGGGGGCCAGCTCGTGCAGTTGGTGCGTGGCGCTCCAAGTGTGGGTAATCACATCTGTAACCACTACCAGCGCCCCGGTGTGCAAGTGGCGATAAACGCCAGGCTGCAAATAGCTGTTGATCCATTTCATGAGTTATGATTGTTTCGGCAGCAGGCTCATGCGCTGAAGATGCATTTTGAGGTAAGAGGTGCGCACGCCCTCTTTGCGTGTTAACCGAACCAAGGTTTCAATCAACTCCATGTTTGATTCAGTAAACAATCGCTTTCCGTTTCGTGTGCGTTTGGTGTGAAGGGGCACACCCAACTCACTTTCGTAGAAGCGTAACAAGCTGGGTGAAAGAGCAAACCGCTGGCATACTTCGTCAATGGAGTAGTATAGGCGGGGCACTTGTTCGTTGAACAAAACGGATTTGGGCATAACGTTTTTTTAGTTTGCCAACTCAATGAGTGAGTGGCGGTTTAAGTTGTCGTTCTTATAATTCACTTGCATTTTGCCTTGTGGCGAAGCCTGAAAGTGCCGAAACACGGGCACGTTGCCTTGCCAGTGGCTAAACTGCATCACCATGCCTGCCAGCCACACGCTTTGCCCGGTTTTTAAATCACCGGCTGGTAA
>JAJTGY010000063.1 GCA_021298015.1 Flammeovirgaceae bacterium | reverse complement strand
TCGCATGACGGTGAACCACGGGGGTTGTCCATCATTTCGACATCAAAAAAACAAAGGAAGTTCTTTGGAATTCATCACAGAATCTCTGCGGAGAAAAAACCTTACCAAAAATTAGATACCTTTACCGCATCAAATCTCATCGCGTAAGGGGTGGGTCAAACCATTACCGAAATGGGTGGGTCAAACGTATCTGAAATATTCATTTGTCTTGTAATTCCCGCTGTAGCGGTTCACGCAGGTGCGAAAACTGGTTGAAGAGGCAAGTGCCAGAATTTGAGAAAAAACGTATTGGCCTTTATTCATTATGTGCACATTTGCAGCACACTACAAAATTTTCAATCCGAATTTTTTCAAATCGTGTTAGCCCAAAAACCGTTGTAACTCCAACATTATCAATGACTTCAATGAATGATTGACGTAAACATCAAAACACTAGAGAGTTTAACTCACAAGTTAGAGATTGCCCAAAAAAGAGGATTCCACTCTCGGTACTTCTTAGACATTGATGCTGCCAAGTAGTGGCTTTCTAATTCGGAAGAACACAAGGGCATCTCTAAAAACCACCAAAAAAACTAAATGTCATTCCGGCCCTTGTGCCGGAATCCCATTCCAACCACACCGAAGCAGATACCGGAACCAATCCGGTATGACAGGTCGAGGTTTCTAGAGATGCCCACAAGTTTACTGCGTTGCAAGTACGCGGAACGGCATTTTCTTGGGTGCTCGTGAGTTGCACGGGGGCGCACCTGAGATCGGTGATCAAAATCTACTCACCATCGGGCAGGCCAGGCAGTCTTAGGTGCCCGCTTGACTAAGGCCCTCAACTCACTGTTTTCCAATTTTTTACTACTTTTATCCTTAAATTAAACAACAACCGAATGAAAACGAAACTGCTAACCGTCTGTCTGGCTTTGATTTTTTGCAGCGTAGCGGGGTTTGCTCAGTTATCCAAGCAGGACAAGAAAGCATGGAAAAAGAAAGCCAAAGAGTACGGCAAAAATCCGGAGAGCTTGAAGAATTTCACAGAGGAAAAAGCAACAGCCGACAGTGAAGTATCGCGCCTCAAAAACGAAGTTAGCGGACTCAACAAGAGCGTCAGCGACAAGAATGCCAAGATTGCTGACCTGGAAGATCAACTCTCCCGCATGCGAAGCGATCTTACCTCGGCCCGTGCCGAACTGGCGCAATTAAAAGAGAACCCCCCTGTTAATCCAATGGATTTTTCGAGAGGGCTGGTATTTAAGGTTCAGATTGGCGCATTTCGGAAGAAAGACCTGGCGAAATATTTTGATAACAACCCCAACTTCGGAGGCGAGGCCACCGACAAGGGCGAGCAGAAGTTTACCATCGGAATCTTCCGCGACTATTGGGAAGCCGACAAATTCAAGAAGTATATGCGCGCTATGGGCGTATCGGATGCCTGGATTGTTCCCTATCGTGATGGCCAGCGCGTAGAGATAAAAGAAGTGCTGGATGCGGTAACAGCTGCGAAGGCCGAGGAGGCCAAAAAGAAAAATTAAGATCGTTATTAAATTCTGATCAGGCAGCCTCGACTCCGGGGTTGCCTTTTTTATACATGTATGGTGTGTCGTGTAGCGGGAATTGGTCTGTTGGCATTACTTAGTCTTCCCTTATTCGGGCAGGTGCGGCTTGATAAGCTCTCGCTGAAACGAGGCGAACGGTACGAGGTGCGCGTGTCCGATATGCTCGTGATTGATACACTCGTCATGGCTGATAGTTCGCGTATTGTATTTCGGAATGACAAAGACCAGAATTTCATTCACTGCAAGGTTGCCGTCATTGGCAGTGGCGCGGTGATTCACGCGGAAGGAGAAGCAGGCGCACGGGGCGAAAACGGCTGGAATGGACAAAACGGTAATGGCCCGTGTAGTAATGGTACAAACGCAACTTCAGGCAAAGCCGGACAACCGGGTAGCCATGGCAGCAGCATATCGCTTTACTGGAACTACGTTACCCTGACCGGGCGTTTCTTTGTTTTGTTAACGGGCGGAGACGCGGGTGATGGCGGAAACGGAGGATGGGGGGGCAGCGGTGGCGGTGGTACGCGGGTATGTGCCGGGGGCAATGGCGGCAACGGGGGAGATGGCGCAGCCGGTGGAAATGGCGGCAATGGCGGCAACTTCCAGTTGCAATACCAGCAACTGACCGGTGATTCGCGCCAGATCATTGTGCGTAACAATGGGGGATCGGCCGGACGCGGTGGCGATGCCGGAGAGGCCGGTGATGCCGGGCTGGGGCCCAAAGTGGACGGCAAACGGGGCCAGCGTGGCAAAGAAGGACAGGACGGCAATGTGGGTTTGCCAGGCATTATTAGTTTTGTACAGAAGTAAGAAATGGTCAAACGCTGGCTTTACAAACCCATTCCGCCCAAGGAACAAATTGAAACGCTGAGCCGGCAGCTCAACATTAACCAATATCTGACAGCCATCTTGATTCAACGCGGTATCACCACGTACGAAACTGCGCATCACTTTTTTCGGCCCCAACTGAGCGACTTGCACGATCCATTTTTGATGACAGATATGGAACAAGCGGTTGCCCGTCTGCATTATGCCATTGAAAACAATGAAAAGATTCTGGTGTATGGCGACTACGATGTCGATGGCACTACGGCCGTAGCTCTGGTTTACAGCTATCTGAAGATTTTCTACCCGCACTGCGACTTTTATATTCCCGATCGACACAAAGAAGGGTATGGCGTGTCGGAAGCCGGCATTCGGTACGCTACCGAGAACAATGTAGAATTGATCATTGCGCTTGACCTCGGCATCAAAGCTTCCGATATGGTCAAGTTTGCCTATCACCAGGGGATTGACTTCATCATCTGCGATCATCACTTGCCGGACGAAGCCATTCCGCAGGCGGTTGCTGTGCTTGACCCCAAACGACCGGATTGTAACTACCCCTTTCAGGAGTTAAGCGGTTGCGGAATCGGGTTTAAACTGATTCAGGGTTACGCCCGCACACATCGCGAGGAGCACGAGATTTTTGATTACCTCGACCTTGTGGCTGTGAGCATTGCCTCAGACATTGTGCCCATTAATGGCGAGAATCGGGTGCTGTCTTTCTACGGTTTGCAAAAACTCAATCAAAACCCTCGCCCCGGGCTGAAAGCTTTGCGCGACATATCGGGCATTAAAGCCGATCAGGATGTCTCAGGCGTAGTGTTTACCCTCGGGCCGCGAATCAATGCTGCGGGCCGGGTCGATCACGGTCGGGCAGCAGTTGAACTTTTGGTCGCGGAAAGCGAAGATGAAGCCAATGAGATGGCCGGCAGAATAAATTCCACCAACGACCTGCGCAGAGAATTTGACGTAAACATTACGGAAGAAGCGATTGCTATGATTGAAGGTAATGAATCGCTGCGTACCGCGAAATCAACCGTGTTGTTTAAGAACACCTGGAACAAAGGTGTAATCGGCATTGTGGCCGCACGATGCGTGGAGCGCTACTACCGGCCCACCATCATCCTGACCGAATCAAATGAACGGATTACGGGCTCGGCACGCAGTGTGGCCGGGTTTAACCTGTACGATGCCATTGAGCAGTGTAGCGATCTGCTTGAAAAATTCGGAGGACATAAGTACGCGGCCGGCCTTACACTGCTGCCCCAAAACCTGGCCGCATTCCAAAAACGATTTGAAGAAATTGTGGCCGCCACGCTGACTGACGACATGCGAATTCCCATCGTTGACATTGATCTGCCAATACATCTGGATCTGATCAATCCGCGATTTTTCAATATCCTGAAGCAAATGGCACCTTTCGGTCCTGAAAACCAGAAACCCGTTTTTGAAAGCCGCAGCCTGCAGGTTGCCAATTCGCTATCCAGCTTTAAGGACAAACACATGCGTTTTTTAGTCGGGCAGTCAGGGTCTGACCAGATCTTCACCGTAATGGCATTCGATTTGATAGAGCATTACGCCCGCTTACAGAACGGAGATAAGTTCCGAATGGCATACACCGTTGATGAAAATACCTTTAACGGCAACACTTCGATTCAATTGCGGGCAAAGGATATCAAATTCGACTAAACCAACTGAAGAGCATGATCCTGCGGGCCGAGAACCTGATGAAAAAATACAAGAAGCGCACCGTGGTGAATAACGTGTCGGTAGAGGTGCGGCAAGGTGAAATTGTTGGCTTACTAGGTCCAAACGGAGCCGGTAAAACCACCAGCTTTTACATGATGGTGGGGTTGATAAAACCAAACGAGGGCAAAATTTTCTTAGACACAGAAGATATCACCCAGTTACCCATGTATCAAAGGGCCCGCAGAGGGCTCGGTTACCTGGCCCAGGAGGCGAGCGTTTTTCGCAAACTCAGCGTGGAGGAGAACATAATGGCTCCCCTCGAAATGACCACTATGAGCGCCAGCCAGCGAAAGCATAAAGTGGAGCAACTACTGGAAGAGTTTAGCCTTGCGCACGTGCGAAAAAATCTGGGCATGGTGTTGTCAGGGGGCGAACGGAGGCGAACGGAAATCGCACGCGCGCTGGCCGTTGACCCGAAGTTTGTGCTATTGGATGAGCCTTTTGCTGGCGTTGACCCGATTGCCGTGGAGGAGATACAGGGTATCGTAGCGCGACTCAAGAAAAAGAACATTGGCATCCTGATTACCGACCACAACGTGGACGAAACGTTGTCCATAACCGACCGTGCCTATTTGATGGTGGAAGGAAAGCTGTTCAAATCCGGAACCTCAGAGGAACTCGCTAACGATCCGCTCGTGCGCAAGGTTTATCTCGGCCAGAATTTTCAATTGCGCAAAGCGCAGGTTACGTTCGAGCAGTAGATGTTGGTCCGGGTTTACCGGGTATACCCAATTCGAGCTGTCTGTTTTTGATACCAGAATTCACCATCACGGTAATAACTGTTGTAGATGTTCGGCAGAATGTCCGAAATCTTCCTAAAATTATCATGTGGATCAAAAATGACCTCCGGGGGGCTTTTTGAAAACGAACGCTGAATTAAGAGTGCATGAGCCAGCGTCTTGGGCTCCTGCCATACCGGCTTACTGAGCTCCCAGTCATAGAAAAATCCAGCCTGCTGGTTTTCAGTCATGAGGCCAGGAACCGGCTCAGCCAGCATCATGACGCGCTTCGCCTTTACCCGGGAGGGTGTGCCCTGAACCAGCATTTGCTTGTAGGACCCCGTACCGACAAAGCCACGCAGCACGGCATGAGCAGACACGGTCACACCCAGAATCATAGCAACCAACATCACATTCGCAATCCACTTCCTGCGAATGAGCAACAGATAATGGCTGATAAAATAGGTGACAGGCGGAATAAACGTAATAAACGTGGTGGGTGTGCGAACCTCCGCAAGCGCGACTTGCACACCAGCCGCGACCAGCCAAAGGAACATCACCTGCAACAAATGACTTTGGTAGCGCGTAAAATGGGCCTCCCGCTGCAACATCAACAGGGAGATCAGGAAATAAAGCAAAGGAATTCCACCAACAAACAATAGAGCTCTGAAATCAATTCCCCATCTACCGCCCCATCCCCAATTAGCAGCGTAAAAGTTCACGCCAAGCCAGCGCGTTTGACCCATGAGGAAATATCCCGCCACGAGGACCAGGTGAGGAAGAAGAAACCCCGTAACCAGCAAGACAGACTTCCGAAATGTGAGCCCCCCATACAGCAGTAAGGCGACCCACGCAAAGAGAAAGAAAACCCAATAACTAAACACCACCAGTGTAGCCAATCCCAAAAGAAACCCGGCTCGGAGAACCACGTCCTCGCGCTGCTCCCGAAACTCAATTTCATTAAACAGCTGATGAAGCGCCAGCAGCAAGAGCAGCGAAGCAAGTAACTCGGGCGAAAACCTCAACAAATCAAATGAGCTGACACCGAGGACGGAAAAAATCAGTGACGGCAGATACGTGTTTTCGTTGTAGGCGCGGTGCACAATCAGAATCCAACCAAAAACGGCTGCCTGCAAAAACCAAAGCAGAAAGCCAACGGTATTCCAACCCAGAGAATGACGTCCAAAGCAAGTCTCTAGCAGGGCAGCTATCCAGGCGGCAAGGGGCGGAGTAGAGTCGAACCATTCCGAATATAGCGTACGACCTCCGCTAACCGCCTCTCCCGTAATGAATTGGTAAAGATCCCTCAACAAGAGCCCGGGGTTGCTCAACCACAACGGAAGGGCCAGAAGCGCGAGTACCGCGAGAACGGCCAGCAGACGATAGGGATCGTTAATTCGAAAAAAGCGGAGTAACACGTTTTGGGTTTGCCGGCAAATAAACTCAAAAAACACCAAGCTGTCATGAGTCGCACTCCGAAATCTAATCTTGCTATCTTTGCCGGATGAGCGTAAGGCAACAAAAGTTTTCGCGGCTAATTCAAAAGGAATTGAGTGACATTTTTCAGCGCGACAAACGCGGCTTGTTGGGCAACGCTTTTATTACCATTGCCGAAGTGCGCATGAGCCCGGATTTGGGGGTGGCTAAGGTGTTTATCAGTATGATGCTGGCCCCCGATAAACAGGCGGTGTTGGCCAAACTCAACGACCATAAAGGCGAAATTCGAAAAGCACTGGGCGATAAGATCCGAAACCAGGCGCGCATTATTCCGGAATTAGTCTTCATCATTGATGAGGTTGAAGAAAATGCGATGCGCATGGATGCCTTGATTCGCAACCTGAACATCCCGCCTGAAACCCGGGAGTAGCTGTGAATGTCTCATTCTTCATCGCAAGGCGCTATTTTTTATCCAGGCGCAAAAAGAATTTCATACACGTTATTTCGTGGCTTTCTGCCGCAGGTGTTGCGTTTGGTACCGCAGCCCTCATTGTCGTGCTCTCCGTGTTTAACGGCCTCGAAATACTGATCGGCTCGTTTTACACCTCATTCGATCCGGAATTAAAGGTAGAGGCGCGGCTGGGTAAGTCCTTCCCGGTAAGTGACTCCCTTCTTACTGCACTACGAAATACGGAGGGCGTGGCCGTTGTCACCGAAGTGATTGAAGATTACGTGTACGTGCGTTACAACGGTGCCGACATGGTAGTGACCGCCAAGGGCGTTAGTGAAAACTTTCTGGATCAGCATCGGTTGGACGGTCAACTGGCCGAAGGCCGGCTCGTGCTACGCGAAGACAGTGTGAATTATGCCATTGTCGGTCGGGGTGTTCAATACACTTTATCAATGGCCATTGAAGAAACCTTTTACCCCCTTCAGCTTTATTACATCCGGAAAGGGGCAGGCTTTTCTTTTGACCCAACACAACAATATACCACGGCTATGGTGATGCCGGGAGGGGTCTTTTCGATTGAAAAAAATTATGATGAGAATTACATCCTTCTGCCACTTGCCGTAGTACGTGATTTAATGGACTACGGCAACCAGCGCACAGCACTTGAAATCAAGTCGACCCCCTCTACCAAATCCGAAGACGTTAAAGCCCGCATTCAACAGATACTGGGAGATGGGTTCACCGTGAAATCGAACTTTGAGCAGCACAAGGACTTGTACCGGCTGCTGAAGATGGAAAAGCTCTTTATGTTTTTGGCCTTGGGGTTACTCATCACGATCGTATCGGTCAACATCTTTTTCTCACTCATGATGCTGGTTATCGATAAAACGAAAGACATTAGTGTCCTGGCATCATTGGGCGCCACCCCGCGTCTGGTGAGTTCCGTTTTTGTAACGGAGGGCATGGTAATAGCCGGGATCGGTGCCGGATGCGGCCTCGTACTGGGGGGGGTGCTGTGCTGGTTGCAGGAAACCGTTGGCCTGGTGAGCATGGGGATGGAAAATGCCGTGGTGCCTAACTATCCGGTTAAGATGTTAGGTACCGACTTCCTGGCCGTTTTGGGCCTGATTGCCGTGATTACCATTACTATGTCATGGTACCCGGCCCAGCGGGCCGCGCGAGCCGCATCTCCTCAGCATCTTTAGCAACAATGACCATGTAAGGTTGGTGTACCTTTCTGCCTGCTTTTCCCGCAGTGAGTTCGCGCCAATTACCTAATTTGCAACTTGCCTTATATTGTGCATCCCTAAAAATGGCCTTTTGGCCAGCTTGGTGTCGAAAAAAAGGCCAATTGAACAAAAATGAAGGTATCGGCCGCTCAGCCCTTTCAAGTTATCTACTCCATGTACCAGCATGAGTACCTGGGCTGTTTATTTGAATCCTTCATCGTACACCTAGACGACAAGGGCAGGCTGACCTATCAGCATCAGAACATCTCGGCAAAAAATGCGCGCGAGTTTTCCAAAGGATTGGACGACCGGGATTACCAATTGATCGATCTCATGGATAAGATGGGGCACGATGTATTGCTGAAGAAATTTTCAGTAAAACCCATGAAGCCGCAGGAGTTTTTTGCCAAAACCTACGACAAGCAAAAAGGCAGTGAGTTGTTACAAGAGCAGATTGAGATTTACCTCGAGGGGCTTCGCGCTGCCATCCTCGAAAAGATGCGTGGCAAAATGCTGTTTGAGATGGGTAATGATGGTGAGCCCACCTGGCGTAAGGTAGAGGTGCTGGAGAAACGGGCTTCCATACAATTTCATTTTACCCGGAGCAACGAAAACACCAACTACTACCCTACGATTACCTACGAGAGCAAGAAAGTTGAGGTTCCAAACGTTAATGCTTACCTGATTTGTAAAAATCCGGCCTGGCTGGTGGTGAATGGTAAGTTATACGGTTTTGATAAACGGGTTGATGGACAAAAGTTGCAACCGTTTCTCAGCAAAAAATTTGTAGTGATTCCGAAAAATATGGAGGAAACATACTACAACCGCTTTGTGGCACCGCTTATCGCCTCGTTTGACGATGTGGAGGTAAACGGTTTTGAAATCAACAAGAGCGAATACGATCCGCATCCCCTGCTGTCACTCTCCGAACTGCCCCCGGCCAATACGCGGGAGGTGAAAACTCTTTTTGAAACCGTGCGCGATGACAGCGCCCCCAGCGATGATGAGGCCGGAAAAATTGTATTTGACCTGTCGTTCAAATACGGGAAGCATCGGTTCCGCGGTGATATGATTAGCCCGGTGAATGTTACGGTAGAGAAAAAAGATGATGACTACATCTTTCATCGCATTAAGCGTAACATTGACGCGGAGAAAAAATATACCAACACCCTGGTTAAGCTGGGGTTACCCCTAAAGGGGTTTCGCGTGGCCATTGAGAAAGGCACAGCCTTCTCATGGCTGAACGAGAATCGCGTGAATTTGCTCAACCTGGGTTTTGAAGTGAGCCAGCCGGAAAACCGCGATAAGAAATACTTTGTGGGCAAGGCAGTGATCGAGCTTGAGGTAAAGGAAAATATCGACTGGTTTGACATTCACGCTAAAATCCGTTTTGGTGAATTCGAAATCTCTTTCAAGGAATTGCGAAAGCTAATTCTAAAGAAGAAAGTTGAATTCAAACTGCCGAATGGAGAAATCGCCATCATTCCCGAAGCCTGGTTAATTAAGTATGGCGACTTATTCGCCATGAGCGAGACCCAGGGTAACCAGGAGAAACCCGTATTGAGAAAACACCATATCAACCTGGTAAAAGAACTGGAGGAAGGTTCGCTGGCCAAGGTGCAAATGAGCGACCGGCTGCGCAATCTTCAGTCGTTTACCGGCATAAAAGACCTCCCCATCCCGAAAGGGTTCAAAGGAGAACTACGCCCCTATCAAAAAGCCGGGTACAACTGGCTGCGCTTCCTGAACGAATTTCATCTCGGGGGTTGCCTGGCGGATGACATGGGTTTGGGTAAAACCGTTCAGACGTTGGCACTCTTACAAGCCGAGAAAGAGAAGGAATCTGAAAAAGGTGCGCCCAGCACCTCCCTTTTGGTGATGCCCACTTCGCTCGTCTATAACTGGGAGATGGAGGCATCCAAGTTCACCCCCGAGTTGAAAATCCTCAACTACACGGGTACGCACCGCAAAAAAGACATTCAACAGTTTTCGAGGTATGATCTCGTAATCACTTCCTATGGCATTACCCGCTTAGATGCCGATCTGTTGCAGGGATTTTACTTCAACTATGTCATTTTGGATGAAAGCCAGGTGATCAAGAACCCCTCCTCAAATATTGCCAAGGCTGTGCTCCAACTCAAGTCGCGCTTCCGGCTTACGCTTACCGGCACCCCGTTGGAAAACACGACACTGGACTTATGGTCACAGATGACGTTTGTCAATCCCGGATTGTTAGGCGGGCAGACTTTCTTTAAGAACGAATACCAGCAACCCATCGAGAAAAAGCAAGACGAAGCCAAAACGAAAAAACTCAATGCCATCATCAAGCCCTTTGTGCTGCGGAGGTTGAAATCGCAGGTGGCGCGCGATCTGCCGGAAAAGGTGGAGAACATTTGGTACACGGATATGAGCCCGGAACAGGAAGAACGATATGAAGAAGCAAAAAGCTTTTATCGTCATAAGATTCTCGACCTCATTGAGAAGGAAGGCATCGGCAACAGCCGGATGACCATTCTGGAAGGATTAACCAAGTTGCGTCAGTTGTCCAATCACCCACGGATGGTAGACGCGCAGTACAAAGGTGATAGTGGCAAACTAGAGGATGTCTCGCACATGGTTGAAAACGCGCTGTTAGAAGGGCACAAACTCTTAATCTTTAGTCAGTTTGTAAAGCATCTGGAGATTGTGCGGGAAATGCTGAAGAACCGGGAGATTCCGTATGCCTACCTCGATGGAAGCAGCACCGATCGCAAAGAGCAGGTTGAGCGATTTAATAAAGACCCTGATCTAAAAATCTTCCTCATTTCCATAAAAGCGGGTGGCCTAGGTCTAAACCTCACTGAGGCTGACTATGTGTTTATTCTTGACCCCTGGTGGAACCCGGCCGTGGAAGCTCAAGCGGTTGATCGCGCGCACCGGATTGGGCAAAAAAAGAGGGTGTTTACTTACAAGTTTATCACGCGCAACTCAGTGGAAGAAAAAATTCTGCAGTTGCAGAAACATAAACTGAAGCTCTCGGAAAACCTTATCCAAAGTGAAGAGAGCATTATCAAGCAGTTGACGAAGGCTGATCTGGAGATGATGTTGGCCTAAGGAACTGCCTCGTTCTTGAGATGGCGTGTTTTCCAGCGATCATGTGACCACAACCAGTTAGCCGGGTTTTCCAGAATGGCCTGCTCCAGTTTTCGTGCATACTTTTCTACAATCTGTGTAGTACCTTTCGGATAGGGTGGCTCGGTGAGCAGCTCAATCGTGACCTCGTAGTAGCCCCGCTTTACCCTGCGGGTATTGAATAAAAGTACCGGGTACTGCATCAACACGGCCAGTTGATTGGTGCCGTCAAAAAAAACGGTATCCTGATTGAGAAACCGGGTCGCGTAACGCTTGTCGCGATCCAAGCCGGGATATTGATCGGCTGCGAGTCCAATGATCTTCGGAATAGCCCTGCGCTTGAATAATTCACGGGCAACTTCATCGCGCTTAATGGCATGGCCACCAAACCGCATGCGACTGGCCAGCGAGAACCTTTCAAACAATTCAATTTTTACAGGCTGATATACAAAATCCAACGGAAGGGGAGCCTGCAGTATGGTGCCGGCCAGAGCCCACTCCCAATTGAACTGGTGTGACGTTAAGCCAAAAAACGATTCATGACTTCCTTTGATTCGATCCATCAAATCGGAATTAATGAGCTTAAGGCGCTTTCGAAATTCCTGTTCTGAAATCGTCAGCAGCTTGAGCATCTCCACCACATAGTCTGACATATGGTGATAAAATTCGCGTTCAATGCTTTTGAGTTTGGATTGATCAAATTGCGGAAAGGCATTGCGCAGATTTTTTTGAACCACCTCTCTGCGGTAGTGAAGGACATGATAAATCAAGAAAAAGAGGAAATCACTAAGCAAATAGAGAAACCAAAACGGCAGCCTGGAAAGCAAGCGGAGCAAAAACATGACCGGCAAAATTAGAGAATGTTTTGATTACTTTTGAAGACTGTGTCCATAAGAATTCTGTCGCCTGTCTTTCTTTTGGCAATTGCTTTAAGTTGCGAGCAACCGACCACCTGTTGTGGTCAGGCCGGTGCCGGCATTGGGCTGGTTGGAGATTCGGAAGATGTGACATCACCCACGGCTGGCGGCACCGTACTGATGGGCGGCAGCACCGATGTGGATGAAGCCATTCGATGGATGTTGCAGCGAAGCGGGGGAGGCGATTTCGTGGTCATCCGCGCTTCGGGGTCTACAGGATACAACGATTACATATTTGGTTTGGGTACCGTCAACTCGGTCGAAACACTGCTCATCAATACTCGCGAAAAAGCGCTGCTGCCAGAAACCGGCAAACGTATTCGTGAAGCAGAAGCACTTTTCATTGCCGGTGGGGATCAGGCAAATTATGTGAAGTTTTGGGCTAACACCGAAGTATCGGCTGCCATTCAATACCTCATAAACGAAAAAAAAATACCGATTGGCGGCACCAGTGCCGGCTGTGCCATTCTCAGTGATTACATCTTCGATGCACAACAGGGAACGGTTACCTCATCGGAAGCACTGGCCAATCCGTATGTGCCGGCTGTGAGTCTGTCAAAGAGCTTTATCCAAATTCCCGCTCTTGCGAACGTCATAGCCGATCAACATTATACACAACGGGGCCGCGAAGGAAGGCACGTTGCCTTTATGGCTCGCCTTCAAAAAGATTTGGGAGTTAACGAACCCCGTGGCATCGGAGTGGACGAGCAAACCGCTGTATGTATTGCGCCTGATGGCCAGACCACCGTTTTTGGTATCGGTAAAGCATACTTCCTTCAAGGGAAAACGATGGCAGAAGATTGCAGCCCGGGTAAAAAACTTCATTGGCATCGGAATCAACAAGCCGTTCAGGTACATGTGGTTAGCGGCTCGCCCAGCGGCACAGAAGCATTCCCGGGGTCATCCTGGCCGTCTACCGGCACGTTTTGGTTTGTCGAATCTGGTGTATTGAACAAAACTCCATGAAAGATAAGGTGATTGTGATAACCGGTGGATCTTCCGGCATAGGCCGGGCACTGGCCGAAAAGTTCGGCCGTGAAGGCGGGCGCATTTTGATTACCGGAAGAAACGCTACCGAGCTTGACACGGCTGTGACCGAGTTGCAGCAAAAAGGGATAACGGTGGCGGGATTTCGGGCCGATGTAAGCCAGGAAGAAGACAATAAAAAAATGGCAGAAGAAGCCATTCGTTTGTATGGAACCATTGACGTATTAATCAACAACGCAGGGATATCGATGCGGGCATTGTTCAGCGAAGTGGATTTGGAAGTGATCAAAAAAGTAATGGATATCAACTTCTTTGGTGTGCTTTATGCTACCAAGTACTGCCTGCCCTACATTCAGCAAAATAAAGGCTCCGTGGTGGGTATCTCGTCCATAGCCGGGTTCCGGGGGTTGCCAGGGCGGGCGGGCTACTCAGCTTCTAAATTTGCGCTCAATGGCTTTTTGGAGGTGCTTCGGAGCGAGCATTTGAAAACCGGTGTCCACGTGCTCACGGCCTGTCCGGGCTTCACCGCCACCAACATTCGCAAGCGCTCATTAACAAAATCCGGAGCCCAGCAGGGGGAGTCGCCCCGGGCGGAAGAAAAAATAATGACCGCTGAGGAGTGCGCGAACCATATTTACCGGGCCGTGGTTAAGCGAAAGAACTTTCTTATCCTAACCACACAGGGCAAACTGGCGGTGTGGCTGAACAAGTGGTGGCCGTCTCTCGCTGACCAGATGGTGTACAAGGTGATGGCGAAAGAGCAAAATGCGCCAATTGGTTGATCAGGTCTTGTTGACGAAGGCCATCTTCGTATTGTCTGCTTTCGAGATGCTCTTAAAAAACTCTACTAACTCCGAATAAGACTCAGGCGGGAACTCACCGTCCAGCATTTTCAATCTCCGTATGTAGTAAACCGTGTTATTCTCAACCTTATAGTCGGCCCAGTATTCGCCAAACCTTGTCTTTATCGAAACAGTAGTTGGCACAAACTCCGGATGAAACGTTTGGGGCACTTTAACTACTATTGTATCAGTGTCTACGTAGGCCGCGTTTCTAACTACGGGGTTTTTTCGGACTTCCAGTTTCTCTGGAACATAGGCAAATCGCCCAAAAATGTTGGGCGTAATGAAAAGCCGTTTACCATTTATGGTGGCCGCTTTACGAAGCTCTATGTCAGCCAAAACCGTGGAGGTGGGAATTTCCGACTTCTTTGCTGACATGGAAAAACTCTTGACCGTAAAGCTTGGGAAATCAATGGCTCGCTCGAGCCACTTCTTTTGTTCAGTGGTCTGATTAGATGCCATTAATGCATCCAATCCGCCATTCTCCGTTTGTGTACCTGAGAAGTTCATCATCATTGCCACCTGTGCATCACCAGTTGGTTGGAGATCAACTTTGGCTACCCGAATCTGCTGATTGGCATCGGCAACATAGTGGGGCGTCCTTACTAATTTACCACCCTCTTCGGTTATCATCAAGGCATAACGATTAGAGGTAAAATCTCCAAGGAAGCCGAACGGTGCAATTTGACTTGTACACTCAAGCCATACCGTGTCTTTCTTTTGTGGTACGGCTACAATGATGTGATTGAAATAATCTACCGGGAAATCGGGCGAAAGGTGCTTCATGCCATCGCCTCCGAAAACCCAACAGTAGTATCCCTTAATGCCAACCTCTTTCAACAAGGCAACCATATAGTTGGACAAGGCCTTACAATCACCATAACCTACCTCATCCACGGTTTTGGCATCGAACGGTTGAAGACCTCCAATGCCCAATTGAATGCTTACGTAACGGGTCTTGCTTTGCATAAATTCATACAGGACGCGTATCTTCTCCCGGTCATTAGTGAGATTTACCGTCATTTGTCTAACCTTGGATCGGGTCGCCTCCGGTAGCACATCCCGACCCGCATTCAACTGCAGTTGCCACTGCCCTATACTTTGCCAGCTATTCATCGAACCGGCATAGCCATCGTATTCAAAGTCGGCAGGAGCAAGCGCGACATTTGGTACTACGCGATTTACCTCAGGTGCATAACGTTCAAATTTGTCGGGCTTTACATTTGAAAACTTCCAGGATAATGCTTCAAGATCCTTTCCAACCGCTGTCCTTTCGGGCTCAGGGCATCGAAATGTCTTATAACGGGGTCTGAGCAGAACCGGGTATGTAACTTCATAACTCAGTTGTTCGGCTGACACTTCATCATCTTCGTACAAATAAAAACTCGGAATTGAGTAGAGAAGTTTGCTGGTTACTTGGTATTCGATTTCAACCGTATACGGGTAGTAATCCTGCCGAAGGTCCACAATCTTTATTCGATTGTCCTCATACAGGCTATATCCGCTGGTGCTTGAGCGATCGATGATATCGCTGTTCTTCACTTTCTTAATCTGCTTACCCAAAGCATCATAGACGGCTCCCTCGACAAAATCAATCGTGCGCTCTTTGTCGTAACCAATAACGAACACGCCATGGTCCTTACCCTGGCTATTGAGAACGGTAACAACTCTTTTGAATCGATAACGAGACTTTGATTTTGACACTATCTGGAAATCCTGCTCCTGAAGCCGGACAACTGCGTACATGCCCTCTGTTAACTCCGCTGGTATAGCTCCGACCGGGTATTTGACTTCTGCAGCCCCAGCAGCATACGCCAGCAACACGCTGATTAAAAGAAAACGAAATCTCATAATTTCTTTTTTAATACCACTTGCTCAGCCTGTTTAGCTACCACCTGAGTATAAAACTCACGAAGTGCCGAATACTCCTCAACTAAGAACTTTGCTTTATTCAGAATAAGCTGACAAGTAATAGAAACTGTTCTTCCGTTTTGGTTTGTTGAATAGCTAAATCGTCCTCCGTTGTTCGGTAGAGCCAAAACCTTGGTCTGAGGAAGTTCTTCAATTTCATATCCCTCAGGGATGTCAAATCGTGAAATGATTATATCTTCAAAAGTAGTACCAAAGTCCACAGGATACTCCCGAGTCTCGGACTTAAACGGGTTATCCACTTGTACACCGTACATCAGTGGGTTAAAATAGATCCGATCTCCTCCATCCTGGATATGATCGCTAATCAGCACCTCATGCATCTCTTCAAAGGGCAGGGTATAACCGTCTTTGTTCTTGTAACTACTACTCTTAACCTCCCATGACTTCCCCGAAAACAACCCCTTCGTGTAATCATGTTCACCCTTTCCGATAATGCTATTGCGTCCTAATGATGCCGCCAATCCGTCCCGGGTAATTTTCAAATGACCGGAAAGAAGACCCCCTTCTCCGATGGACACAGTAGAGGTGACTGAAAGTCGCGAACGGGCCGCCTGAACTGCAACCCATTCCGGAGCATCTGAAATAAGTAATCCTACCCCATTCAAACATCGCATGGGTAGTGACTTCATGGGGAGTCTCCGATCGGTAGCATCCAAAAAAATTTGCTTTTCACCCGACTTCACCATACAAATCAAGTCATTAAATTGACTAAGCATCGGAACAAAGGCACGGACTGCCCCATTACTGCGGTCGCTGATCGCCACCGGGTAAGCCGTGAGTCCGGCCTTCAGACAAAGAGTAACCAACAGCAGGTTTATTTCCGAGGAGCTCCCCTTACCCTCATCAATGACCTTTTTAAACGGATGATCCGGAATGACGTCCGTATATTCATTCCATTCAATCGTCTTCTTGACATAGTCGTACAGTCTTTCCAGTATTTTCTGCTCATCCTTTTCGTCACCAACCTGCTCTTCTACAATCTTCTTTAGAAACCCTGACGTTCTCATTTGGCCTCCAAAGTCCACACTTTGTAAAAGGCCTTCAGACACTGACCCCCAACCTTGTAAAACGCGAATAGTTCCTGATGCTGGAACCATGTACTCTTCCAAATAAAAATCAACGCGCGAAATGTAATCATTCTCTGTTGTAAGAAACGGTTCCCGTTTAAAGGCCGGCACATCCGTCATGGTCCACCTTGTTCCTTTTTCGTTGTCGACACGAGAAGGTTTAAGTAATCCGATTACATCACTACGAAATGTAAAATTATACGGGAACCGAGTATCGTATTGAGTCTCAAGTACAGGTATGTCATACTGAAACTGCCAAGATGGTATCCAGTACGCATCTGATCGAATCGTGTAACTGTATTCAATTACCGAACCAGCTTTTACATTCGGCACAGCGAATTTCACTTCTTCACGATATCGGTTGATTTTCGTTTTGAAAACTGCATCTTCATTCATCTTGCTTTCCACCAATTTACCATTTTCGAGATTGTAAGCCGATGCTCTGATCTTCGAGATAGTACTTGAGCCTCTGCTAACGTAAATCGTCATATTGGCCCATTCATCAACTTCGGTTTGATCAAAAAACTTAATCCGAACGTGACGTTTCATCGTGACTTCTAGCCGGTCATTAAGTTCAACATCTCCTCGGTTGAAAACAATCACAGCTTTGGCTGATGGATCTTTTTCATAAGATTGCATCATCAATTCTGCTTCCGACACCTTGCCAAAATCATAGGAGATTTGGCCCGATGCGAAAAGAGGAAAACAAATGAATAACGCCTTTATGAATTTCAAATACATAGGAAGGTTGTTATATGACTAAGGTAGGAGTAATTTTTGAAAGTAATTAATAACTGTTTCTTCGATTCAAAAGTTTAGCGCAACAAATTACAAAAAGTAACTTGTTGCAAAATGAAAGAATACAAAAGACTTACCTATGAGGACAG
>JAJTGY010000095.1 GCA_021298015.1 Flammeovirgaceae bacterium | reverse complement strand
ATTCTAACAAACCGCCCTGTACCAGACCGGTACGCAGGGTGGTGTGAGAGGACAGGTAGCGAAATAATCGCTACCTTCCTACTCGATTTTTCCGTTAGAAATTTTCAGCTACCTATTTCTCACCAAGCACCTCAATCACCGGCTGGCCGGTCATACCAGACGGGAATTTTGTTTTCAACAACAATGCCAGTGTAGGTGCAATATCCGTGATGGCTGCATAGCCAGCCGAGCTTCCTTTCCGTATTCCAGCCCCAAAAAAAAGAATGGGAATGTGCGTGTCGTACGTCCAGGGGGATTGGTGGGTAGTGCCTTGAGGCCACGAGCCTGAAAACCAACCCGGTTGCAACACATACGCAATATCGCCCGAACGCTTGGGGTGAAAACCCCGAATCACCATGCCGCGGATTCCCCCTTCGCTGAAGCTCCCCTGCCGAAGCGTACTTTCTGTATAAAAATTGTATACACCTTCCTGTGTCATCAGAAAATTACCCGTCAATTGCGAAGCTATCAGCAGGTCGACCCCCGCAGTTTTTACATCGTTCGAAAATCCCTCCTGATCAAAAAACACCTGCTCGTTGCTCACATTGGCGATCAATTGGCGCCCCGGAAAATAAGGTTTCAGAAAATCAACCAGATCGGCACGAAGTTTTTCGGTGCTCAACAAACCTCCCGGCATGCTTTTATCTTTCAGAAATTGCGGAACCTCGGCCACTCCATGATCAGCCGTAAGAAACACCGTATATTTTCCCACACCCACGGCTTTGTCGAGTGCCGACAGCAGTTGCTGCAGAATGCGATCCAGCCGAAGGTAGGTATCTTCAACCTCCACCGATTGAGGGCCTGCGGCATGGCCAATCAGATCGGGTGTGGAATATGAAATACACAAAAAGTCGGGTGTTGCATCAGCACCCATCTGCTCACCCCGAACAGCGGCTAGCGCAAATTCGGTTAACAAGTCATTGGCGAATGGAGTAAGTGACAACAAATCGTAGTTTCCATTCCTGGCTCGCAGTTCGGGCAGGTTATACGGAAATGCAGATGAGGGTTTACCAACCAACCGCCTTTCGTAAGGCGATTCGTCCGGGCCACTTTCGGTGTACTGCTCAATGGGTAATAGTGGCTTCCACACTTGTAAAAGAAACTGATCCGGCATTTTGCGATCGTTGAAGGCCTGAACCCAAGACGGTACCTGCATCATATAATAGGTGCTGGTCATGAACTGGCCAGACTTTCCATCGTACCAGAAAGCTCCGTCCGGGTGATGCCCGCCCGGCAACACAGCTCCGCGGTCCTTAAATGACATACTCACAACCTTAGCCCGAAACTGGGTGGAGATTTTCAACTCATCCGTGATGGTGGTGGACAACAATCGTGAAGGCGATATGTTGCCATTAGCGGTCAGGCTGCCCACGGGCTTGTACAGGGAATCCTCGACACAATTAACCATCTTACGGGTGATTTTGTCGTAGTACTCATTTCCAATAATGCCGTGGATAGCCGGTGTTGCCCCGGTATAAATCGAGGCATGGCCCGGACCTGTGTACGTGGGTACGTAATTGTAATGGGCATTCGCGAGCGTAAATCCCTCACCCATTAACCGCTTAAATCCGCCTTCACCAAATTTTGACTCAAACCGGTACAAGTATTCCATCCGCATCTGGTCGACCACAATTCCGACCACCAGGCGGGGTGGCTCAGGCGTCTGTCCAAAAGACGAACAAACTGAACTCAGAAAAAAAACAATGATTTGAATTCTCTTCATGGTTGGCAAGATTCCAAAAAAAAGTGATTCATCAACCCGGTTTTACATGAATAAACCATTAATCATCGCAATAAAGCCGCTCGTAGTCCACCTCTTCCAGTGCCATCCGGTAAATCAGCTTTCCCCTCTCGTTAAAATACATGACGATGTAAATCCCCGCCTCCTCGACATTCTTCTCCGCCCGAAACACCGGGCTACTGCCGGGTACAAACAACTCGATGGCGTGGTACGTAGGGGCAAGTACCATGCCATGCTGCGTGCTAAACAGGCCGTTGTATTCATCGATATCAAAGCGGGCAAATGAGCTCGGGCTGCCCGTGTTCAGTATCGAAAAACGTTGCACATTGGCCAGTACGATACGCCTCGAACGAGACTCCAACAACTTCCAACGCTGATCTTGTTTAACCCAAACCAGCGAATCGGACCAGGGAACAACATCATCAAATTCAAAAACGGGTTTCGTCCGTGAATCCCATGAAACAAATCCAAACTTACCCTGCGAGAATCCCATCAACTCATGCGTTGTTACCTGAATGAGATTACGCTCAAAGACGGGCTTTATTACCCGGCCGGTGGCAAAATCATAAAGTCCGAATTTCTGATCTTTCAGCAGCGACAACCGGTTATTGGCAACCAACACAAAATGATCATACTCCGGTGACAGAATGACCTTCCCCTCGCGGGTCAACAGTCCTTTTTTACCGTTGCGAATAATGATCAGATGACCACCCATAGATTGGACCTGATCGGCCTCCGTGGCAAACAAGCGCTCACCGGTGCGGATGTCAAAAATCTGCTTCTTCAATTTGTCAACCGTATAAAAAAAACCAACCGAGTCGGCAGACGTCACCCAGTGAAATTCAGCATCAACCGGAAAGCAAAGCGACTGACCGCCTGCGAAAAACAAATGCAGCGAATCATCTTTCCGGGCAAACGTCAGCGATCGGGCGAACCACACCGAGTCGGCCTGATAAAGGCAGAGCCGTTGGCTGGGCATATGGTAGAGGTGAAAGTGTGTGCCTTCTCGTGCCTTCAACCAGGGAGGTTGAACGAGCAACTGATCGAATGATCGGGCGGGGTCCACGGGAGAAAAGCCACGAACGGCATATCGCTCCTTCTTCACCACCACCAGTTGATCGTGAAGCGTTAGCTGCTGCCGGTCAAGCGGAATAATTTCATTCAGCCGGGCATCAACCACACCTTCGAGGGCACCGTTGCGCACGTGATACCGGTCACCGACCTGGCGGAAATCATCGGCAACCAAAGGCGGAGGTAGCGGTTGACGGTTAGCCACCGCGGCAAGTGCCGACAAGGGAAAGATATGGCGTTTGCCCATGCGCGTGGTCACGATAAATTCGCCCACCACCTGCACCTGCTCCCAGGCGGGTGGCATCAACTCTACTCCCGTTAGAGAAGCAACGCCCCACTTGTTACCCTGCCGAAAAGCAAGGAATGACTCAACCAGCTCCACCTCCTCAACATCGCGTAGTAATAGCCTGCCACTGGCGTGGTACAATTCACCTGTTGAGTCAGTCAACGCGAGGAAGTGCCCGGTCGACAGCCACTGAACGCTGGCGCTCGGGTTGGTCAGGTGCCTTAACTGGCGTGAAAACACACCCGCAGATGGCGAAACCAAAATCGGTAAGGTCACGGGTCCGCATAAATAGTCGGTCGTGACATCCGCGAATTGGGCGGGAACAACCACATCACCTCGCTCATTCACGAATCCGATCTTTCCGCCAGCTGCAAAAGGCAGCAGGTACCCCTCGTTTAGCCGCTGTTCCAGACGAAGCGAGTCGGTCCACGGAAAATCAGGCAATTCGGGCTTCAGGTGAAAAAGAAAGTCTCGCGCAACACGGGACCATCGACTTTCTGGAAAATCGTTAATGAAACCCAGAAAGTGCTCCGGCTCACCATCAGCCGTGCTGATTTCGAAGAGATGCTTTTCTGCTGCCGTGCGAAACGGGTTCTCCGGATATTTCAACCAAAAATCACGAAATGCCTCCAGCGTGCCCACCCGCGAAGCGCGCTCAAACTGCAGGCGATGCAGACGGCCGCGGGCATCGGCCTCACAAGCCGAACCGGGATAATGCGCCAGATAATTGGCGTACGCCATTTCGGTGTTGAGGCGTAAGGCTTCGGCATAGGCAAGTTCATTGCGCAGCTCAATCGCCTCGGGAACCTGCCGGGCGTCAGGAAACCCAACGGCAAACTGATGGTACGCAGCCACGGTGTGTTGAGTTCTAGCCCTTTCAAATCCGAGGCTATCCACGCGAAGCTTATGACTTGCTAACCGGGCGCTATCGATCTCATCGCGTCTTAACCGATCGCGCTCACGTGCGTTCTTTCGTGAGTAGGTCACGAGCGATTTTTTTGCCCACCGGTAAGCGGAGTCAACCTGCGCGTCTGGATTTCTGACCGATGCATACCAAACCGCCAGGCCGTACTGGCTCACGACATCCAGGCTGTCTTTACTGAGATTTCGCTTGAATAGGTCAAAGGCAGGTTTCCATTTTCCTTTTTCCATCAGCTGACGAGGGGATTTTAGTACCATCACCTGGCTGTAACCATTCAGAAACAGAAGTACCAACCCTGCCAGAAGCCTCATTCGCATGGGGTGAAGATAATTCAAAAACAGCAGTGCGATTCGGTTCGTTGGGGTGAGGGGTTCATGACGAAGCCCGGCAGGCACGTTCAAAACCACCCTCGAGGCTATGAAACAAAAAGCCCGCCTTCGCTGGAAGCTCTGGCGGGCGAAGTCGTATACATCAAACAAGACGTTTTCTTAAAAAAGCTCTTCCTGAGCCTCC
>JAJTGY010000020.1 GCA_021298015.1 Flammeovirgaceae bacterium | reverse complement strand
TTATTCTAACAAACCGCCCTGTACCAGACCGGTACGCAGGGTGGTGTGAGAGGACAGGTAGCGAAATAATCGCTACCTTCCTACTCGATTATCCCCGCCTGAAATCTTCCTAACTTGGCCGAGTAAAACCCCTTCGCATGCGATCGTTTCTTCTGTCGTGCTTTCTGTCCATAACCCTGATGTCATTCGGCCAGACGGACCCGCTGCTGGAAGCGGCCCGCAAAAAGCTGGAGGCTAAAGATTATAAAGGAGCCCGGACCGATGCCACCAAGGTGATTGATGCCGCCCCGAAAAACAAACTCGCCTACGTGCTGCGCGGCCGCGCCCGCATGGGGTTGCAAGATGATTATGGCGCCATCAGCGATTTTACCTTCGCGCTGGACATCGACTCGCTGTTTGCCGAAGCCCTCAATCACCGCGGGGAAGCCAAAATCAACCTTGGTGATGATGATGGGGCGATCTCCGACCTGGACAAAGCCATCCGGCTGCGGCCGAACTACACCGATGCGTACACCAACCGCGGTTTTGCCAAGTATAACATCGAAGATTTACAGGGCGCTTACTTCGACTTCTCGAAGGCGCTGGAACTGGGCCCGCCCGATGCCGACAAGTATTTCAACCGTGGATTGGTAAAAGCTGAACTCGGTGAATTTGTGAGTGCCATTGACGACTACAGCAAAGCCATTGAATTGGATAAAACGGATGCCTCGTTGTTCAACTTCCGCGGAGTGGCCTTCTACAGCACCGGCAATTTTGATAAGGCTATTGCCGATTATGATCAGGCCATTAAGATGGATGCCAAAGACCCCACCAAATTCGAGAACCGGGCACTGGCCAAAAGCGCGAAAGAGGATTTCAAAGGTGCCCTCGAAGATTACAACAAAGCCATTGAGTTGGACGGTCAGGATCCCGAAACTTACAACCTGCGCGGAGTGCTTAAACACAACACCGAAGATTACCTCGGAGCGATTGCCGACTACACCAAAGCGATTGAGTTAGATGCCACCAACCCTACGTACTACGATAACCGCGCACTGAGCAAAACCGAGAAGGAAGATTACGCAGGGGCCATTGAAGACTATACCTACTCAATCGAGTTATTCCCCAGCGACCCCGAAACGTATTTTCAGCGCGGGCTGGTGAAGATACTGGCCAACAACAACTACGATGGCTGCCTCGATTTGAAACATGCCGAAGAACTCGGCAGCCCGGATGCCAAAGCGGCTATTAAGAAGAATTGTAAGTGATGACCAGGTCGGGAGACTAACACCCGATGAAAATTACCATCCTCCTCAACGGCATCAGCCCTGCGAAGAAAAAATTCTATCGAACGATATTGCCTCCTCTTCAGCGGGTATTTGAGGTGCACGTGCGCGAAACGCAGTATGCGGGCCACGCCAGCCAATTAGCTCGGGAGGCCGACAGCGATATTGTTCTCGCGGCCGGTGGGGATGGCACGTTGCACGAAGTGATCAATGGCGTGATGGAGCGGCCGCAACAGCCGGTGGTGGGCATCCTTCCGCTGGGCTCCGGCAATGACTTTGCGCGCACCTGCGGCCTTCGTGCGGATCCGCAGCAACTGATTGATCTTGTTCAGGCGCGAAGTTTTCAACCCACAGATGTAGGGCAGGTAGAATTGTACGACCGCAACGGACAGCCGGTGACGCGCTACTTCATCAATGCGTGCAGCGTGGGCATGGGGCCGCAGGTACTTGAAATTTTGCAGCAGCGCTCGAGGCGCTGGGGTGCGGGGTTCAACTACTTCACCGCCATTGTGCAAACGTTTTTCACCTACCGTTACCAGAACATAAGCCTGAAAACCGAGACCGCGTTTTCGGAAAAACCGGTGCGGGTGCTCGCCATCGCCAACGGACGCTCCTTTGGCAACCGCCTCACCATTGCGCCAACGGCCAGCGTTCAAGATGGCTTGTTGAATGTATTCACCGCTGCGCGTGTGTCTTTGTTTGATTTCCTTCGGCTCCAGGGCAAATTGAAAAGCGGAAAAACCATTGAACATCCGCAGGTGCATTACCAAACGTGTGCACAAGCATGGCTCACGGCCCATGAACCGGCAGCCATGGAAGCCGATGGGGAGTGGGCGGGCCTGTTACCGGCACGCATTAACGTGCTGCGCGGAAAGATTTTGTTTTGTCGATAATAAAAATAGGCTTGCCGGTAAAGTAAGCCTTTTCCCCTTGGTTAAATCAGGAGCATCTCTAAAAACCTTCATTAAAACTAAAAGTCATTCCGGTCCCGCATTTAGGGGATGCCGGGATCCCATTCTGACCACACCGAAGTAGATACCGGAACCAGTCCGGTATAACATCGTTAAGAAAATTGCGCTTCGACTTGCCCCTCGCATTTGGCAGATCCCATTGCCTCGCAAAACCACCGCGATACCAATGCTACGTCAATAGTCAAACCAAGCTAACCCAGTTTTATAAGAATAATGAAAAATCCTATTTTTGAACATGAAGACAATTTTTGTATTTGTTGCCGCCCTAGTTGTTGGTGCTGCTACATTTTTTATCACTGAATACACAAATCAATCGAAAGCTCTCGCAGGAGTATATGCTTTTATTGGATTCATCACTAGTTACGGAATTGGAAACAGAGTTCGGAAGAGAATTGATCATACTGATATAAAGAAGCAGGGAACAGCTCGTGAAAAGATTCAGGTGGGTATTCAGTATTTTAAACGAGACAACTACGAAGAGGCCATTAAGTACTTTGAGGAAGCATACAAAATCTTGAAGCAAGATGAACAGCTAATTTATTACTTAGCAATGAGTTATTTTAACTCTGCAAAATTTCAAGAGTCAAATTCTTTATTTTTCACTTTAATAAGGCTTTTCCCATCAGCCTCGAAATACCATGCTCACTTAGGTCTTTCCAACTACTTGCTCTTTGAGACAACTCACGAAGAACAGCCTTTACAGCAGTCTATAGAATCATTTAAGCGCGCTATAGAATTATCACCATCACAGCATGAGTATTTTAATTATCTGGAATTCGTCAGGGCGAAACTTCCTTATTCAGCATGGCAACAGAAAATTGCTAAAGTTTCTGATAGTGGTTCGAGCGTAAATAAACAATTTGAAAGTGAGGGTGAAAAAATCGAAAATACAAAAATGCGTAGAAGTGGCTCACTTGAAATGACTAAGGAGCTATCAAAAATTCCAGCGTTTATCAAGTTGGAAAAAATGACCGGAATGAGAGATATAAAGGATGAGTTAGAGGAGATAACAGCATTCATAAAATGGGAACTCTCAAGAGGTTCTGGTAAAAAACCAAGTGGACATATGGTCTTTGCCGGCCCACCAGGAACCGGTAAAACTACTGTTGCTAGATATTTAGGTCAGATTCTAAATTACATAGGAATTTTAGATACCGGTCATGTTGTTGAAGTAAATAGAGAAGACTTAGTTGGCGAATATCAAGGACACACCGCTCCTAAAACAAAGGCAAAAATTAATGAGGCAATTGGAGGAATTCTATTCATCGATGAAGCCTATACTCTCTCAACTGATAAACAAGACGCATTTGGAAAAGAAGCTATAAATACTCTTTTGGCAGAAATGGAGAATAAACGCTCAGAATTTATTGTAGTTGTAGCTGGTTATCCAGAACCTATGCGGAACTTTTTGGATTCAAACGAAGGCTTAAGGTCTAGATTCAGTAATACAATAAACTTTAGAGATTACAAACCTGAGGAATTAATTGAGATTTTTGACAATCTAGTTGCGTCAGAAAATTATCAAATCGAACAAGACGCTAGAATAGCTGCCGCAATATATTTGAGGGAACTTTATGCCAATAAAGATAAATTCTTTGGCAACGGCCGAGATGTGCGAAAACTTTTTGAAGCGACAGTAAAACGAATGGCCCTGAGAAAAAGTCGAGAGAAGGATAAATCCCCATTAATTACTGATAGGGATATAAATGAAGCGATCGAAAAGTTAAAGAAAAATATACTCTAATAGTCGTCATGTCGCCTATTTTGATTTACTTCTGCCATTGCCTTTAAAACGTAAAAGGCAACGATAAAGAACAACACAGCCACTAATGCATATAATGCCATGAACCAAAAGAATAGTATTAAAGATATAGCCCAGTAAGCACAGCAAATCCGTACAGCATTTTTTAATCCCCGACTCGTAAATGAATCAGTCCAATTGCTTAACCAAACAAACCCGCTAAGAATGGGGCGAGTAAGATTTCGTTGTAGCCAGTGTGAGCTAGGAGTAATTGAATTTGCAGCTCGCCTAACAAAATGCTCAATCTTTTCAGTAAGATTATCAACCCAATCAGCATCTATTATAAAGACAATAAGTCCTAGTACAAAAGGGCCAAAAGGAGGAAGAAAAGCTGCGGCTAAATAAAGTGTTATTTCGTTGGGCAAATTTTCCATAACAAATTTAAATTCTAATACTCAAATTTATGGAACAAATTCATTCCGTTTAAACATAAGAGAATGAGGTTGAGATTGCAAAGTTGCCGGTAAAGCAAGCCTTTTCGCCTTACAATCAGTGCTAGAAGTCGCTTTCCGAAGCCTGCATAATTTATCATAAAGGGTAGAGTTTAGGTTTTCTAAAGATAGAGAACGAATTTCACGTGAGCAAAATCAAAGGTTTAAACAAATCATTACCCTTTATGCACCCCTCCCTGCAGCATATTTACAAACAACTGGAAGAACAGCGCGCAAGCGTGCTGGCCATGGCACAGGCCTTGCCTGGCGAGGCGTTGCACCGCGCGCCAGCGCCCGGCAAGTGGTCCCTGATGCAAATTCTGGCTCACCTGGTCACGGCCGAAAAGATGTCACTGGCCTACCTTCAAAAAAAGATACTCGGTATTGATGACGCAGCGGACACGGGTTGGAAGGAAGACCTGCGCATCGGGTTGCTCAAAATCAGCCAGCGCCTCCCTTTAAAATTCAAAGCCCCAGGCCGCGTAGTGGAAAGTACGCCCGCCTATACTTCGTTTGATCAACTGCGCAGCGATTGGGACAGCGTGCGCGCGCAACTGGCCGAAATACTGGAACGATTCCCGGAAAACCGGCTGAAGCGTAAAGTGTATAAGCACCCGTTTGCCGGCATGCTCAACATCACCCAAATGCTGATCTTTTTTCGCGAACACATCACACACCACCAGCCTCAGATTCGCAGGGCGTTGAAATGAGGATTCTCCAGGCTGCACGAAACAAGGTCCGGCCGCACGTATGAGTTGGTGTTTACTGCCATCGTAATTAATCCTATTTTGTCGCACTCAATTTCGCATCGCTATGCTCAAACGACTTTTGCTACTCCTTCTTCCGATTTCCGGTTTTGCTCAGCTGCAATCCCCCGATCAGTTTCTCGGCTATACGCTGGGCGAACGGTTCACCCGCCATCACCAGGTGGTGAGTTATTTCCAGGATGTCGATGCGCAGTCGGACCTGGTGACGGTAACCCCTTTTGGTGAAACGTATGAACACCGCCCCTTGCTGTATGCCGTGGTTGCTTCTCCTGAAAATTTTGCCCGGCTGGATCAGATCCGGCAGGACAACCTCAGACGCACAGGTCTGCTGCCCGGCACACCCGCCACACAGGTAGCCCTGGTGTGGCTCAGCTACAACGTGCACGGCAATGAGGCCAGCAGCACCGAAGCCGCCATGAAAACGCTCTACGAACTGGTTAACCCCGCCAACGTGCAAACGAAAGAGTGGCTGAAGAACACTGTCGTGATTATCGACCCTTGCCTGAACCCGGATGGGCGCGACCGGTATGTGAACTTCTATTATCAAAACGGTAACCTGCCGGCCCAGCCCGATCCGCAGGCGCGCGAACACCGCGAACCGTGGGCCACCGGCCGCCCGAATCATTATCTCTTCGACATGAACCGCGACTGGGCGTGGCTTACCCAACAGGAATCGCGCGCCCGCATCAAGCTCTATAACGAGTGGATGCCCCACGTGCATGTTGACTTTCACGAACAGGGGTACAACAGCCCGTACTACTTCGCGCCTGCCGCCGAGCCCTATCACGAAGTGATCACCAACTGGCAACGCGAGTTCCAGCAAATGCTCGGCAAAAATCACGCGAAGTACTTTGATCAAAACGGCTGGCTGTATTTCTCACGCGAACGCTTCGACCTGTATTACCCCAGCTACGGTGACACCTACCCCACCTATAGCGGAGCGATTGGCATGACATACGAACAAGGCGGTATTGGCGCAGGCCTCACCGTAATCACTACCGAGGGCGATCCCCTCACGCTGAAAGATCGCATTGCGCACCACTACACCACCGGTCTCGCTACGATTGAACTGTCATCGAAAAACGCCACGCGACTGGTTGATGAGTTTGACAAGTTCTTCCGCGAAAACCTTAACGCGCCCTGGCCGTACAAGGCGTATGTCATCCGAAGCACCAATCAACGGGACAAACTCAACGCGCTGCTGCGTTGGATGGATGAGCATAAGATTCAATACGGACATGCCAGCGTACCCAAGCCGGTTCGTGGCTTTGATTACGAAACGCAAACCCCGATTACCGCCAACATCAGCCAAACCGATATTGTTATTCCGGTACAGCAGGCGAAAGGCCGCCTGATCACCACGCTCTTTGAGCCGCAAACCAAACTGGTGGACTCACTCACCTACGACATTACCGCCTGGAACCTGGCCTACGCCTATGGCTTGAAGGCCATGGCCGTGAACGAAAAGCTGACGATCAGCCGCCCCTATGCGGCACCCGCTCCCGAGACTCCTCCGGTGGCCGAAAAGCCCTATGCCTATGTGTTTACCTATCAAAGTCTGGAAGACTCAAAATTTCTCGCTGCCCTTCACCGGAAAGGAATCAAAAGCCGGGTAGCGTTGAAGCCGTTTACGCTCAATGGAAAGAATTTTGATGCCGGCACACTCATTGTACCACAGCGCAATAACGAGAGCGTAATGAATTTTGATAACACCGTGCGCGAACTGGCTGCTGCCCATGGTCGCATTCCGTTTGCCGCCCCCACCGGGTTGGTGGAAAAGGGATCAGACTTCGGATCGGGCGAGGTTGATTTCCTGAAAGCGCCCAAAGTGGCTTTGTTGGGCGGAGACCAGACCTCCACGCTGGCGCACGGTAGCGTGTGGCATTTCTTCGAGCAGGAATTGAAGTACCCGCTCACGATCATCGGCACCGATTACTTCCGCACCATTGATCTGTGGAAGTATGACGTATTCATCGTGCCGGACGGAAACTACCGGTTGTTTGATGACGCCACGTTAGACATGGTGCAGCGCTGGGTGAGTGATGGCGGTCGGCTGATTTTGATGGGCAACGCGTTGAACATCGCAGCCGATAAAAAAGGATTTGCCCTGAGGGGTTACGCCACCGATGACGAGAAAAAGAAAATCGAACAGGACGATGACGCCCTCTTGGAAAAAGAAGGCACACCGGTGTTTGCCGAAGCTGAACGCAGAGAGATTTCCAATGAGATCATCGGTGCCATTTACAAAACAACGCTTGACAAAACACATCCGCTGGCGTTCGGACTCCGCGATGGTTATTACACGCTGAAGACCTCGGCCCGCAGGTATGCGATGTTGGAGGGTGCCTGGAATGTGGCCTACCTGAAAGGAAAACAAAAACCGCTCATTGGTTTTGCCGGCTACCGCGCCAACCAACGCCTCACCAATTCCCTCGTGTTCGGTGTGGAGAACAAGGGCCGGGGCAGTGTGGTGTACCTGGCCGATGACCCGATGTTCCGTTCATTCTGGGCCAACGGCAAATTGATTTTCGCGAATGCGGTGTTGATGCGGTGATTTCCAAATGATATGAAACGGACTTGAACCAATAAAACGGCTTCGGTTCTTATTGAGAGTTTGTATTAAAATCGGTGGCCGGAAACACTCATTTTGAAAGCTCCCCCAAAAACAGTAGCGATTATTGTAGTTTAATCGTTAAAATTGGGAGAAATGAAAAAGACAAAATTTACTGAGAGCCAGATCGTTGGCATCCTCAAAGAACAGGAAGAGGGCATTTTTAGTTGGTCGTTGGTCGTTGTTGATCGTTCGCTTATTGTTAATCGTGTCTAGAATCCAGAGTCTAGCATCCAGTATCCAATATCAAGCATCCAACCCCTTCTTGCGGCCGTTTATCTAACCTGATTCTATGGATACCAAAAAACTGGGCCTCGACATCCAGATTAATCTCTTCAAGTTTTTCTTTGATTCCGAATACATGCACTATGGCTTCTGGACGCCCGGTCTGGGGGTAAAAGGACCGAACTTCAAGCAAGCCCAGGAAAACTACACGCAATTTCTGATCCGGCATATCCCGGCCGGTACCAAAACCATTTTGGGAATCGGTTGCGGATCGAGCAAGGTAGCCGATGAACTCATTCAGTTAGGATATTCCGTGACGTGCGTCTCCCCGCCCAGCATCCTCACGGAAAAAGCAGCCGAGCGACTGGCCGGCAAAGCCCAGGTACACGCCATGGGTTAGGAAGATTTTTCTACGGATGAAAATTCGATCTGTGCTTGTTCAGCGAAAGCTACCAGTACATTGATATGCACAAGAGCTTTGCCCAGTGCATTACGTTTTTAAAACCGGGCGGCCACATCTTGCTGGCTGATTTCTTCCGCACCGAGGCCGAAGGTACCAGCCCCCTGGGCGGTGGCCACCGCCTGGTGGAATTTTATGACATTCTGAAGCAGCAGCCGTTTGATGTGGTGGAAGACCTGGACATTACCAACGACATTGCCCCTACCATGATTCTGATCAACAACCTGACGATGGACGTGGTGTACCCGGCCGTGCTGATGGTGGGCGAACTGATCAAGTCACGTGCCCCGTGGGTTTACAAGTTTCTGGTGTGGAAGTTCAAGAAAAAGATTGAGAAAAACCGCGTGAAGCACTTCACCGGCCAGCGCAACCCTGAAAATTTCAAGAAGTATAAAAGTTATAGGTTGGTGGTGTTGAGGAAGAGGTAGCGAAGGGAGTACTGCGCTTCATTGCCGTTAGGACTTACGCCCGGACGGGTTTACAGCCAAGTACTTTGTCAGGTCGAAAGACCTGACAACAAAGAAGAACCCTTTTTGCTTGTAGCGGAGATAGAAAGTCACATTAGGCAAATTCTAATGAAGCTTGATCAAGTCGATTTGGAAAACGGTAAAGACCAGAGAGATGTTGAGCGAAAGATTGAATCTGTCGCGGACTTGACATTTGGCGAGTACCTGCGTTTGTTTGAGAACCCAGTAATTTGGATCAAACTGCGTCTTCAAATTGATCGCAATACGTTTTGTGAACAACTTAAACGAATTAAAGATGTCAGGAACAACATAATGCATTTTGATCCAGATGGTTTAGAACCGATGAGAATAGATTTTTTACGCAGTTTTGTGAGACTGTTACAGACTCTCAGGAGTTTAAATGTGTTTTAAAGAACAACTTCGATCTACTTTAAGTGGACTGTTTCGACCTTTAACCAACCCTTAACAACATTTACCAATCGCTTAACAAACCTGGGTTTGTGTGCCGTGCACTTTTGCAGGAAACACTAACCCATGAAATGCTCAGCTCTGTTGCTCGTTTTGTTGCCCTGGTGGGCGGCTGCCCAGCAACCATTTTCCTTTCAGCGCACGCAGCATTCGCGCGAGGTATCCTTCATCCAACTGGATTCAGCCAAAGGTGTGCGTTCGACCGTTATCGAGTATCCAAAGTTTTTGATCGTCATCGAGCTGCCCATGATTGATGCGGGCGCTAGCCGCGCCACTAACCTGGCCGAAGATGTGCCGAAAGCCCAGCGCTATTTACAATACCTAACCCGCGAGTTCCAGAAGCCGGTGAAGTACGTGCTCAGCACGCACTGGCATTTGCACAGCCTCTCGGGCATCACTCCGTTTTTTGAACATGGCGCACAACTGGTGGTGGCCCGGTCCAATTGGCGCTATAGCCTGGAGCAGGGCTTGCTGCCGCAGGCCGTGGCGCAGCAATACCGCAAGCAGGTGATTTCGGTTACACGCGATACCGTGTTGCTGGCGAAGTCCACCAACCCCATTGAGGTGTGGTTTCTGGATGAACAATACCGCTTCAAGCCCACCAAGGACTACCTGTTTTTTTACTTTCCCAAAAGCCAGGCGCTGCATGCCTCGTGCATGTGCGCCATGAACCACGTGGACTTTGCGCAGCGGCCCACGTTTATGTATAACGACCGCGTGAGCGACCTGGACCGCGCCATTCGCGTGCGGCAGGTGCCGGTGGAACAACTTATCAAACTAAATGCCGAGTATGATGCCACCACCAACACGTACCGCGAGCCGGTGTTTTCGCAGGCATATTTTTCGGAATTCAAACAACGCGGCACGCCCCTGCATGTGGCCGTGAAGGCGTACACGACCATGGCGTTGGATCGGTTAAACCATGACCGCGACAGCCTGCTGAATGTGTTGGTGCAGCAAAAGGTATCGCCCGCGCTACTCAACTCGGTGGTGTATGAGTGTTTGCGCGAGCAGGCGTGGCCAAAGGCCGTGGCGTGGGCGCACATCCTCAACCTGGTAGAGCCGGGAGATACGAACTATATCGACACGCTGGGCGAGGCCTACTATCAATCCGGCAACTTGTCGATGGCGGAGTACTACAGCCGTGTGTTGCAACGCCTGGATGCTCAGAACTTCCCCGATGCGCTGGCTACCTGGGCACGAAACAAAGCACATTGAGGTATTCGGTTCACCACGGAATCTCCTGGCGATCGCGATAAAATTTTCCGGTGCCGGTCTTGCCGGCAGTGGCCAGCCACACCGCGGTGTCCGCTCCCAGCTCCACGTTGCGCGGGGCCGATTTACCGCCCATATCGGTTTTCACCCAGCCGGGGCAGTACGCATTCACGCTAACATTACGGCTGCTGAGTTCGAAAGCCAGGTGGCGCGTGGCAGCATTGAGCGAAGATTTACTCACGCAATACACCGGTGACCAACCCCCCACCGGATCGGTCATGCTGCCACCTCCGCTGCTGGTCATGATCACGCGGGCGCCTGCGGGCAGCAGCGGCAGAAACGCACGGGTAACCGCCACGGGGCCAAACACATTGGTGCGCATGGTTTTGTGAAAGACTTCGGCTGTGCCGGTGGCCAGCGACTGATCTTCCTTTAACAGAACGGCTGCGTTGTTGATCAGCACGTCCAGCGTTCCGAACTCCGCCTTCACGCGCTGGGCCGCCTGTTCGATGCTTACGGGATCGGCAACATCCAGCACGACTGGTGTAACGGCAAGTTGGTCCTTCGCCAGCAGGGCGGCCGCAGCTTCGCCTTTTTCGGCATCGCGCGCAGCCAATATTACCCGGTGGCCGGCCCGGGCCAGTTGACGCACCACTTCGAAGCCGATGCCTTTGTTTGAACCGGTGACGAGAATTACAGCCATGGGTAAGAGATTAGGATTGTGCTATTGCGAGCAACTGCAAATTACCACTTTGATAAATGGGCGACAATTTCATGTAGGCGATTAGCCATTGGCCGTTTTCTTTTACCAGGCGCTGGGTGTAATACCCTTTCACGTTCCAATGATCCTCGCCCAGGTTGTTGGGCAAATAGTGAAAGCCATCGACATACGAATAGCACTGGGCGCTCTCGGCTGTCCCGCTGATCAGAAAATTGGAGAGCGTGTGCTGCGTGGCTTTGAGTTTGGGCAAAAAGCTACTCCAACGTTCGATGATCATGGCTGCAGCGAGCGTTTCTTCTGTTCCGCCAAAAAGTTCGGAGTAATCGAGCGTTACCCGATTACTGAATTGGGCCTGCGCCAAAGGCCAGTCCCGCCTGTCAATGGCCCATACCAGGCGTTTGCACACGTCTTCGATGGCCATCTTATCGTTCCCATCGAGGCTCATCAGCTTACGATCTTAAAGTTGAAAGCTCCGTTTTGTGTGGCGCCCCAAACGCGCAGCCAGATCGGAAGTACCGATTCGGTGCCGCGGGCGTTGGTGATGTCGCCCAGGTCGAGAATGTTTTCATTCTTCCAGCCAAATTGGTTCAATAATTTTTTCACTTCCACCTTGGCGTTGGCATCGTTGCCACAGATGAAGTTGGTGTGGTTGCCGCCACCGATTAGGGCGGGGTTGACCATGAGGCCACACCACATAGTATTCAGCGTCTTCACCACCTTCAGGGTGGGGAAATTTTTTTGAATTTCTTCACCCAGCGAATGTGTGTTGGACAGGGAGGGAATCAGGCTGGGCGGCATGCCTTTGCTGAAATCCAGCGGGTTGGAGACATCCACTAGGATTTTTCCATTCAACACGTGGCCTGCGGTTTTGAGTGCTTCCACCGATCCGTCACCCTTGGTGCAGTTGAAGGCGATTTCGCCAAACGCGGCTGCGTCTGCATACGTACCGGCTTTTGCCCCGCTCTTGTGTTTGGCAACAAAAGCCAATGCCTTTTCGTTGTTGGCCGAGCGTGAACCCATCATCACTTCGTGGCCCAGTTCAATTAAACGCGAGCCGATGGTATCGCCCACCATGCCCGTTCCGAATACGGCTATTTTCATAAGATTCTGTTTTGTGATTTGTTTTGTGGAACAAAAGTAAATCTGTCCGCAGGGCGGCTCATGGTAAAAAAGGCAGGTTAGCTGGTCAATTTTTCAGGGATGTTCTGCATTCTGGCCCTTGCGAAATCCCAGCGGGGTTACACCGGCCTGTTTCTTAAAAAACTTGCCGAAGTTGGCGGGGTCGGAAAAATTGAGTTGCCAGGCTATCTCTGCGATGTCGAACGTGGTGTACCGAATCAGCGTTTTAGCTTCGGTCATCAGCCGGTCGTTGATAAACGTCAGGGCGTTCTTGCCCGAGGCCTTTTTTACTACCTGGGACAGATGTTTGGCGGTGACATTCATCAGTGCCGCATACTCTTCCACGGTCCTTTTCTCAAGATAATAGTTATTGATCAACTGAAGATACTGCTGAAGAAGCAGCTCTTGTGGCGATGAAAATCCCTGCATCCATTGCCGGGCGGCTGCCGTGTACTCCTTTAATTCATAGAGTAGTTCCAGAAAACGAACCGCTGCGATGGTGTGTCGGTTTTCGTCCGCATAGGCGTCAAAGACACGTTGGAAGCCGGGTTCATATTTTTTGTACGTACTTCGATTAATCCGGAAAAAGTTGGTGTGCAACACACTGAAGAAGGGGAACTCTTTTTCGAAGTCAGCCCGCAAGAACGTAAACAGATCTTTCGTGAAGTAGATGAGATAGCCTTTCACCTGCCGGTCGCGATGCCAGCTGTAAATATGCCCGGGCGATTGACAAACCAGAAACGAGTCTAATTGCGACTCGTTGTTTTGATCGTATTGAATAGCCGTATTGCCTGCATTGGTCACGAACGAGATAAAGTAGAAGTCTTTTTTAAACGGGGGCATGACGTTGCGCGTGTGGGGATAAGTGTCCTCCATACGCAGACAGAAAAAATGCGGGTTGCGTGTGCGATGAATCGAATGAATACCTTCCAGGAAATCGTTGATTTCGCGAAAGAGGGGAATGGGCGTGCTTTGATTCATGGCCTGCCTAAAAATACAAAAGCGGACCGAGGTGGCCTGCTTTTCTGAATATATTGAATTGCGTGGCCCTATTTCGCGATGAAAATAAGGCAAGCCATCGGAGCGGTTTCTTCTGATTTTTGTTTGAATATTACGGGCCGAACGCAGTGGAAATTAGTGTCCGCAACATGATGAGTGCAGTATCAACCGAAACGCTTGCTTTTTTACGTGCGCTGGCCCGTCACAACCACCGCGACTGGTTTCAGCGAAATATCGACCGCTATCGGGCAGCACAAGGTGATGTGCAGGTGTGGGTGGATGCACTCATTGCTGAAATCAGCAAGCACGACCAGTTGGAGACGCGCACCGGCAAGGAGGCACTCTACCGCATTTATAATGATGTTCGTTTTTCAACAGACAAAACACCGTACAATCCACGGTTTGCCGGTAACCTGAAGCGGATAAAACCCCATTTGCGCGGAGGCTATTATTTCTGGATCAAGCCCGGAGCCTCACGCATTGGTTGTGGCTTTACGTATCCGAACGCCACGGACCTGGCCCGCATTCGGCAGGATATTGATTTGAATTATGCTGATTGGCGGAAGATACTCCGGCAGAAAAAATTGCAATCGGTATTTGGCGAAATGCAAGGCGACCAGGTGAAATCTGCACCGAGGGGTTACCCCAAAGATCATCCGGCCATCGATCTTTTGCGGTTCAAACAATTCTGGTTTGAAAGGTCGTACACCGATGCCGAGGTGGTTGGAAAGAACTTCCTACAGCAGGTGAACAACGACTTTCGAGCCATTCGTCCCTTCTTCGATTACATGAGTGACGTGCTGACCACAAACGCAAATGGCGAGGCGTTGTAAGCTAGGAAACATTATCAGCGATTTTCCAGCGCCTTGACTCCTAGTTCTTTCATCAACTCCGCGCCATACTTGCGGATGGTCTCAATCACGGGCACGGCCTTCAATCCCCGCCTGGTGATGGTATACTCCACTTTGGGCGGCACCACCGCATATACCTTTCGCGTCACGAATTCTTCCCTTTCCAGATCGCGCAACACGCTGGACAACATCTTGTGCGTAATGTGCGGCAGGTCTTTTTTGAGATCGGAGTAGCGCAGTGTTTTGTCGCGGAGGCGCCAGAGGATGGGCATCTTCCAGGTTCCGCCAATTCGATCCATAGCGAACTCCACCGGGTTGTAGTAGACTTTTTTATCGTAAACGAAATCAGGCATAAGATGTGGGGTTAGCAAAGGTTCGTCAAATTATCTCAATTCACCCATACTTTCCAAAAAGATAGTAACCTACTTCGTAGCGTATACATTGAATTGGGGCACATACCTGCTGCATTTTTGGTTGAAGAAGCGAAACCAACTAAAAATGAATATGAAAAAAATCGTATTGTTTGTGATTGCGATCACCAGCGCGTGTATCGCTCCGGCTCAGCACCATGCCGGCCACAACGGCAAAGTCCTGTTAATTGCCTCTAACCCATCAGTAAGCACGCAAACCGGGTGGCCTATTGGCGTGTGGTTTGCCGAAGTGGCACACCCGTACTGGGAGTTTGCGGAGGCCGGGTATACCGTGGACATTGCCAGCCCAGATGGTGGTGAAATCAAATTTGACGCCTTCAGCGATCCGGAAGATCCCAGCCGCTATGCGGCCTTTGACTATGTATCGCTCGGATTTAAGAAAGATCCGGTCCGAATGGAGCAGGTCAAGAATACGTTAAAACTCTCAACCGTGAACCCTGCGGACTACAAAGCCATATTTGTTTGTGGCGGCCAGGGGCCCATGTATACGTTCATCGACAACGCGGAGTTGCACCGGTTCTTTGTTGACTTCTACCTGACGGGTAAGCCGGCAGCAGCTATTTGCCATGGCACGAGCATTTTGCTGAAGACGAAATTGCCCAATGGCAAATTTCTGGTGGACGGAAAGAAGTGGACAGGCTTCGCTTCCGCTGAAGAACAATATGCCGACAATTACGTGGGCATGCAGATTCAACCTTTTCGCATCGAAGATGAAGCGCGCAAAATGCCCAACAGCAAATTTGTGGTGGGTGCGCCCTTTGCGCCTTTTGCGGTTCAAGATGGCAATCTCATCACCGGGCAACAGCAGAACTCCGGAGCTGCCGCAGCTGCGTTAGTGATTGCCGAGTTGGAAAGGCAGCGAAAAAACTATCCCACGTATGTACTGGTCCATGGGGCCTGGGCCGATGAGAGCGCCTGGGGTTTTGTGCGCAGCGCATTGGCGGTGAGGGCAAATGTGGAAGTGGTGAATTTACCTGCCCATGGCGTTGACCTCACTCCGAAGAGTTCGGTAACACTTACTTCCTATGCTACCGCGGTAGCCAACGTCATCAAACGCCAACCTGGTAAGGTTGTGTTGGTCGGCCACAGCATGTCGGGCATGGTGATTTCGCTTGTCGCTGAAATGATTCCGGACAAAATCGAGCGATTGGTTTATGTGGCGGCTTACCTGCCCAGAAGCGGAGAAAGTGTGTTGGCGCTGGCTGGTCAGGATAAAGAATCTATGTTGGGCGGCATCTTTGAATACAATGCCGAAAAAGGCGAGAAGAGAATGGCATATCAACGTGAGGTAGTGGTGCCGGCATTGTGTGCCGATTGCCCCGATTTTATGAAAGATAACATTGTAAAGTACTACTCAGAGGAGCCCACCGGCCCCTTGTCAGAAGCAGTAACATTAACCAGTGCCCGGTTTGGCAAAGTGCCTAAATACTATATCTATGCCTCCAAAGACTATGCGATCGGCTATCAGTTGCAACAGCAGATGGTGAAAGCCAATGGTGCCGTGAAGAAAACGGCCGTGATGGAAACCTCACACTTGCCATTTGTAGTGCAGCCCCAGCGGTTCATTGAAATTCTGACTTCGCTGAAGTAGTGCCGCGTTTCGCCTTACTCGGATTATTACTCCTCGCCCTGGGCAAAGTTGCACTTGCCCAGGTGCCGGTGGAGGTGTTTGGCGGACACGAACGCACCACGCTGGATGTGTTGTTCTTTAAATATTTCAAGAATCAGGCGAAGGAGAATTCCCGCTTCTTGTTTTTTAACCGCAACCGTGCCAGTGTGGATTACCGGCAAACCAGTACAACCTACCTGCCTACTTTCGGCTTAACAGAGGCGATTTCGTACAATCATCCAGTGCTGAAAGGGCTGGCACCGGTGGTAACGGTTCAAGTGTTCAATACCGGTGTTTTCCCGAAAGCCGGCCTTCAATATTTTCATCGGTCCGAGCGCGTGACGCTGTTTACGTGGACTGTGGTTGAACTTGCGAGTGACCCGCTGGTCGATTGGTTTGTATTGGCGCGCTGGGAGCCCCCGCTCAGCGAAAAGCTGAAGTTGTTTTCGCAACTCGAACTGGTCAACGCGTTCCCAACAGCTGAGGGAGATAACTACAGCTTCATTCAGCGGGCGCGTGTGGGCGTAAGGCGAAACGCGGTGCAAGTAGGTTTGGGATGCGACTGGGTATCGACCGGCCGCAGTCAGTATTCGACCACCACGAATGCCGGAGTTTTTCTCCGTTATGAATTCCCGTAAATCATTAATTTCCGAAAATTTACTGCTATGAATATTGCCATAATCGGTTCCGGAAATGTGGGTTCGGCCCTGGCCTCGGGCCTGCACAAGGCTGGTCATACCGTTAGCTTTGGCGTGCGCAATCCGGCTTCGGCCAAGTCGGAGAAAGCAGCCACGCTGGTGACGGGCGTTGCTTTTTCAATGGTGCGCGAAGCCTGTGCGGGTGCTGATGTGATCATCCTCACCACTCCGCCCGAAGCCGTGTTGGCATTAGCCCCTGAGTTGGGTGACGTGAGAAAAAAAGTCTTGATTGATGCGACCAATTCAATTCGAACCCGACCCGAGCCGTATGCTACGGCTTTTCATGCGCTGAAGGCCATCACGCACTCCGAAAGAGTAGTGAAGTGTTTCAACAGTACGGGCTTTGAGAACATGGCCAACCCGGTCTATCCGGGCTTTGGCGGCATTGATATGTTTTGTGCCGGAAATGATGCTGAATCCAAAAAAGTGGCACAACAACTCGCGGCTGATATTGGATTTAGTGCGTGTTGGGATTTTGGTGGCGATGACAAAGTGGAACTCCTTGAGAAGTTTGCACTAAGCTGGATCAACCTGGCCATCATGCAGGGCCACGGGCGAAACCTGGCGTTCCGCGTGGTGAAGCGCTGAGCGTTTTCGTTCGTAAGCTGAAAGTCCGTACTTTGTTGGTGATGAAGGACGGCCGGAGGTTAATCCGTATTCGTGATCTGCGGAATGCACGCGGACCCGCGTTGTGGGTCAACCTCGTGACGTTGTACCGCACGGTTGCGTTCCCGGTTTTGCTGGTGTTGGTTTTTGCTGACCGATGGGATTGGTTCAAATGGATGCTGGCCCTAAGCTTTTTCACTGATTCCATTGATGGCTTTTTATCGCGGAAATTCAAAGTCAACAGTGTGCTCGGTTCGCGCCTGGACTCCATCGGGGATGACCTGACGGTGTTGGCGGCTTTGATCGGGATGGTGAAATCACGTTGGCTGTTCATTCAGCAGGAGTGGATCGCCTTTGCAATTCCACTGTCCCTGTTTTTTATTCAAACAGCCTATGCGTTGTGGCGCTACGGCCGAATTACCAGTTTTCACACGGTGCTGGCCAAACTAGCTGCGGTGTTACAAGCGGTATTTCTCTGCAGCCTGTTCTTTTTTCGGGAGCCGTGGTATGTATGGTTTTATACGGCTTCGGTCGTCACTTCCATCGAGTTGGTGGAGGAGATCATTATGGTGCGCCTGCTGCCCACCTGGCAAACGAATGTGCGCGGACTGTACTGGCTGTTCCGCGCGCGGGCGACCGACAAGTCCGGGTAGTTCCTACGTATGATCCTGAACTGCTTTTGATCAAGGCGTGTGCATCCAGGTCATAAAGTCCAACTTCATCTCTTCCGGCAGAATGGCGATGATGTCGTGCAATTCACCAGCCGATACGTAGTCGGCCAACGTGCGCATCACAGCCTGACATGCCAGTAAGGCTTCGTCCACACTGGCAAAGTCCCGCCAGGCGGAGCGGCCATCTTCCTGCATCACGGCCAGGCTAAATTCTTCCGTAGTGCGGATGCGGTGATGCGGTTTAAGTTTCCAGCCATCCACGTAAACAGCCTTGATGGCCATAGGTAATTGAGCCATCAGTTGGAGCGATTCCTCTGCGGTGAGGCGGTCGCGTAAAGTGTGCAATACACAACGTAATACGCGGGCAGCCCGGTCGCGATTTTCGCGGTTACCCAGGTGATCGGCCAGCCGGTTCACAAACTCGTTTCCCTTGGCGGCCATTTTATCAAAGTTCAGTGCCATACCTTCAGGGTTTAATGTGCCATAAGGTTAAACGCCCGTAGCTGAATTCCTATGACGTGCGTCAGCTTTTGGGAATTTCGTCTGCATGAGAGATTGCCAGCGGAGATGCCACGAATGTGAGCAAAGGCAAAAAAAATCCGGCTTACACCGGATTTTTTTCGTCACATGGGCTGAACACCCTTTAGCGAACTGTGATACCTCGCTTCCTTCCAACCGTCCGGTGTCTTTTTCCAGATGATGGTGGCTACTACACCAAATCGAAGCTTTTGTTCAGGTGTTATGAAGATCTGGTCAAAGTCCACCACACTATAGGCCATATTTTCCCCGGTTACCACTTCGTATTGGGTGATTTCCGACCAGGTGGAAGCATTCATACCTTTTAGGTTCACAAACAAGCCGCGGAACCAAGCCTCCCAACCAGCCCGGTCGCGAATGATTTCTGATCCGCCAGTGGTATTGATATCCACGATGCCATAGTCATCGTCACAGATTTCGGAGAGGCGGTCGAAGTCAAAATCACGGACACAGTTGAGCATTTCCTGCGTCAACTCAAAAAACGGTTTAGTGGTGACTTCTGCCGGAAGTGTTTGGACAGCTGGTTTCATCAGGCGGTTGCAGTCTTGGGGGAATTGGATACCGCAACGCTGTAAACCACCAGGCCGAAACCGATCTTGTTGATTGCATCGGCAATGTTGTAGAACAAGTCTACGTTAGCTGCACTCCACCCCAGCCCTACATTCAACCAACCACCGGGCATGCACATGTAGCCAATCGGATAGATGGCCCATCCGACCAACACGAACCAGGCCAGAATACGAACACCGCGAACCACGGTGGCGTTGCCGGATTGTGCAGCCAATTGCGCAACTTCGCCAAACCAGGCGGTATACAAAATATACACATAGCCTATGGTGGAGAGAGCGCCCCAGGTGAATGAATACATCATGGATCCATCGGTGAACGCCTCCCCAATGTAACCGGTCACCAGCATCCAAACCGAAGCGATGATTAGTTTCCACAGTAGGTTCAAACGCGCGCCCGCAGCTTTGGTAAGCAGATAAAACTCCACACACATTAACGGAACCGTCAGCGTCCAGTCAATGTAGCGCAAAGCTGTTGGCGTAGAACCTGTCGCGAGATAATAGTCGCGCATATAAAAGTAGTGCACGGCTGCAATGCCGGTAATCAACCCCGACACGAGAAGGGATAACTTCCATTTTCCTTCAACACTGCTGCGCTCGACAAAAAAGAAAACAGATGCGGCTAACATCGCCATGTAGCCGGTAAAGAATGTGAATGCGATGGGATCGTCCACCGGGATGTTCACGATATCCAACAAAACAGTTTTCATAATGATTAATGGTTTTCAAATAGAACATCATGGCGCATAAGAAGTTTTTTATTTTTTCATTTCTCCATCACTTGCACGTTCAACAAAATTCTTGCTGTCGTTCTTGTTCATGCTTTCGGGTCTATGCCTGCCGGATGGTTAAACAGAGTCTCCTGTTTCGAAGATCTCCTGCGGGTTCGATGGCTTACGGTTGCCTTGGGCTGCGCAGGAAAATGCCCTTAACGAACATGGGGCCTGACCCCGCTGAAATGGCCTTTGATGCGCCTTTGGGAGAGGCCGGTTAACCAATGATTTCATTCTGAATATAAGCTTATTACTAACTATTCCGGCTATAAAATTGTATATACAACAATTGTATATAACTTTGTTTGCGCTACAACGTTAGAGGAAGTCATGAACCGGAAAGAATTTCTTCGCAACAGCCTGGCTGCGGCCGCTGTTTTAACGGTGCCCGCTGCGGCTGCCCCGGCCGAAGCACACCCGGAGCCGGTGGGCTTCAATCATTTGCCATCTGTAAACACGACAACTATGAATACCGTACTGCACAAAGCCAACACGCGCGGCCACGCTAACCACGGCTGGTTGGACAGTCACCACACGTTTAGTTTCGCGCACTACTATGACCCTAACCGAATTCACTTCGGTGCCCTGCGTGTGCTTAACGATGATATCGTGGAGGGTGGGATGGGGTTCGGCACACACCCGCATGATAACATGGAGATCATTTCCATTCCGCTCGAAGGTGACCTGGAGCACAAGGACAGCATGGGGAACACCGCTGTCATCCGCCAGAACGATGTGCAAATCATGAATGCGGGCACCGGTATTTACCACAGCGAATACAACAAGAGCAAGGATAAGAGAGTCAACTTCCTTCAGATCTGGGTTTTCCCTAAGAAGCGCAACATTGAGCCGCGCTACGACCAGATCACCTTCCGCCCGCAAGACCGGGTGAACAAACTTCAGCAAATCGTGAGCCCCTCGCACGAAGACGATGGCGTATGGATTAACCAGGATGCCTGGTTTAATCTGGGCACGTTCACCAAAGGCTTTACCACTACCTATCAACTTCACCAAAAGGGCAATGGCGTATATGCCTTCGTCATTCAGGGCGATGTGCGGGTCAATGGCCAGTTGCTGAACCAGCGTGATGGTTTCGGTATTTGGGATGTCGATGGCTTGGAAATTTCCACTGACAGCGATGCGGAATTGCTACTGATGGAAGTGCCGATGATCAAATGAGTGATGAGCGCGGTGAACATTCTCGTCATCGGCCGGCACGCCCAGATTATGGAAACGGTGTTACGCCTGGTAAACACCCAGCCCCACTGGCATGCCAAAGGGGCCCTGATGGATGACGAGGCCCGCCAAAAATTTTCCGCATCTGCCTTTGACGTGGTATTGATTGGTGGCGGTGTGGAAGAGGAGTCGGAGCAAAAGCTGAAGCAGACATTTTTGTCCAGCCGACCAGATATCAAAGTGATTCGTCACTACGGTGGCGGCAGCGGACTATTATTTAACGAGATACAGCGGCGCCATTAACGGTTAGTCCACTCAGGAGTGACCGCGCTTGCAGAAAGATTGAATATGAAAACACGAACCGTTTCACGTCTGTTATATGCCCAGCAGGTGGATATGGGCGGCCTGCCCATTCGCCAACCTTTACCCACCCAGCAGGTGGAGCAAATTGATCCTTTTCTTCTTCTTCATCACGCCAACATCAAAGCCCCCACACATATTGATCCGGATGACGCGGGAGTGGGTCCGCACCCGCACCGTGGATTTTCGCCTGTGACGTTTATCTTTCAAGGCGGTGTCCATCACCGCGACAGCCGGGGAAACGACAGTGTCATTTATGCCGGTGGCGCACAATGGATGAATGCCGGAATGGGCATCATTCACAGTGAGCGCCCGCCTCATAACATTCATGAGATTGGTGGCCGGCAGGAGATTATCCAATTGTGGATTAACACACCGGCTAAAAACAAAATGGATCAGCCGGCCTACTACCCGCTGAGTGCCGAAGAAGCTCCGAAAATCAGCCTTGCCCATGGGCTGGTGACCGGAAAAGTTTTTTCCGGTGAGGTACTCGGCACAAAAGGGCCAATTCCTTCGCAAGCTGTAGTGAATGCGGCCACGTTTGAACTCAAGAGCCAGGGCAGCCTGTCAATTCCAACACCGGCCACGCACAATACCCTCATTTATTTGCTGGATGGCAAGCTGAAGGTAGAAGGTTTCGGCATGGTGGAAGGCCTGCATATCGTGCACTTCAAAAACGATGGCGAAGGCATTGCGCTTACTGCGTTGGAGGACACCCGCATCCTGTTCCTTTCAGGCGAACCGCTTAATGAAGAGGTGGTCTCGTACGGCCCGTTTGTCATGAACACCCAGACCCAAATACTGGAGGCCATGCGCGATTATCAAATGGGCAAGATGGGCGTGTTGATTGAAGAGTAAACCGGAAAAGATGCTGGATACTTGATCCTGTACTTTCTATCCAGTATCCAAAATCCAGAATCGAAAATAACCTAAACAACTTAAAACATGGAAACACAAACCACCTTTTTGAAAGCACTGAAAGCGGCTGGCATTGCCGGATTAATCGGGGCCGGGGCCAACAACATCTGGAGCCTTGTGGCCAACGGATTGGGCGCCACCATTCCCCCCGGGTTCACATTTGCTATTGTCATGTCTTCACTATTCCCGGTTTTGATTGGGGGCGTGATCTACTTTTTGCTCGTTAAGTATATGGCCAAAGGAAAGCTGGTCTGGTACATCGTAGGTGTTGCCTTTTCGCTGCTCAGTCTGTTTCCCGTTTTTAATACTCCGCAGTTGCCGGACGGCACAGTCTTGGACAGCACCTTTCCTCTTTTAGCCGGACCCATGCACATTATTTCGGGATTTCTGGCCACGTGGGGTATACCCAAATGGTCGAAGTAAACTGTTTGAACTGTTTCTTGTTAAGGAGACTATGGAAACGCAGATAATCGAATTGAAATCCAATACCATTGAACATCCGGTGTTCGCAGAAATCCGCGAGCGAAAGAGCCGCAGAGCGTACTTGCCCACTCCGGTGAGCGGTGAAACGATCAAGTCTCTTTTTGAAGCAGCGCGCTGGGCACCCAGCAGCAGCAACGAACAGCCGTGGGCCTACCTATACGCCACAAAAGATCAGCCTGAGCTGTGGGAAAAGATCTTTGATTCGCTGATGGAGGGCAATAAACTCTGGACGAGGGAAGCCCCGCTGTTGGTAGTGTCGATGGTTCGGAAAAACTTTCTGAAGAACGACAAACCGAATGGCTCAGCTCGGTTCGATCTGGGAGCAGCCAACGCGTTCCTTTCCCTGCAGGCAACCCATTTGGGTTTGAACGTGCACCAGATGGGCGGCTTTGAAAAAGACAAGATCATCGGTAACCTCAACATACCGGATACACACGAACCCGTTGTGGTATTGGCCATTGGCTACCCGGGTACGCCTGAGCAACTGGCAGAGCCTTTCAAAACCCGCGAAACTGCGCTGCGCGAACGCTACACACAAGCGTTCTTTGTTATGAACAATACTTTTTAGCGTACCGTAAAGGCAACTCTAGACTGCGCTCAACCGATAGATGCGTACGGTGAAGCAAAACAGCTCTGTTACCTCCAGTTCCTGGTGCCGGCCTTCGCGCTACAGCCCGGCCGGTGTCGGCTGACAACGAAAAGCAGGCTTACCGAACGGTGTACTTGTTTACCGTTGTAATTTGTTTTTTGCCCGAATCAATTCCATCCACTGTGTATCTTAGCCGCATGATGCGCGTGTTGAAGTGTGGATTTACACTTGGCGTACTCGTATTCATAATGCTAAGTCAGGCGTGCCGCGAAGCTGAGCCGCCCCCGCGTGATTTTGATGTTGACGTTGGAAGCAGCGAAATTCCCTACATCGTGATTGACACGCGGGGTGCCGAAATTCAGTTTGAGCCGAAAACGCCTGCAACGCTAAACGTGTACGAGCGTAAAAACCTCGTGCAGGAACAAAGTATCGGCATCGATTACCGCGGCAAAACATCCTACCGGCTTTCCAACAAGAAGGGCTACAATTTTGAGACAACCGATGGAGCCGGGCAGGATGTGGACGTTTCATTTTTTGGCTTTCCGGCTGAGGAAGACTGGCGACTGATTGGCCATGTGGTGAATCTGGACGACAAGTACATTTTTGATAAGACGTTGATGTATAACTTCGTTGCGTACGAGCTATCGCGAAGTATAGGCCGATATGCCGCCCGTTGCAAGTTCGTGGAACTGGAGCTCAACGGAGAGTATCTGGGTGTGTACGTTTTCACGGAGAAGCCGAAGCGCGACAGTAACCGCATCAACATACGTTCACTTAATTCGGGCTCGACTAACCTTACCGGGGGTTACATCCTCACCATCGACAAAGTATCGCTTGGCGATGCGGCCATCGGCAAACCTCTTCCCTACTTCGATAACAACTGGGATGATGACGCCCGTTACACCGCTCAGAACAGCTTTCGCAGCCGCTACGATATCAATCGGGGGATAATTACATTCCCGGCTTTCGGCCCTCCGTACCATCCGCAGAAATACCTCGAAACCTATTTTCTGTACGAGTACCCCGATGCCGCAGACATCACGGATGCGCAAAAGCAGTATATCGCCAACTACGTTGATCAGTTTGAAACTGCCCTGCTGACGGACAACTTCACCACCACACGCACGTACACCAACTTTATTGATCGCTCCACTTTTGTGGACTACTTCATCATCAATGAACTATGCCGTAATGTGGATGCGTACCGGCTCAGTACCTATCTGCAAAAAGACCGTGATGGCAAATTGGCCATGGGCCCGGTTTGGGATTTTGATATTGGGTTTGATAATGGCGGACGCATCCCGATGAACGATTGGGTGATCAACTACAATCAATATGTATCGAGTGATGCCTGGATGATGCCGTGCTGGTGGCCTCGGTTGATGGAAGATCAACAGTTTAGAGCAGAGGTAAAGCAACGGTGGCAGGCACTACGCGCGAATGCGCTCAGCAACGCCACCCTCAGTGCGTTGGTTAGTAACACCGCTGATTATTTGAAAGCAAATGGAGCCGTCAGGCGAAACTACGACAAGTGGGACCAGGGCATTGGCGTAAATTACGATCAGTCCGTGAGCGACCTGCGGCAGTTTCTGCAACAACGGGCAGCCTGGATGGATTCCAAGATTGGGTCGTTTTAACCGGTTTCCCCGCGTTTTCGGTTAGCCACCACGGCCCTCAGCTTGCCGTAACTGAACCTGCCTTTTAATAGCATGAACAAATCTTTGATCGCATAGCCGACTGGCAAAGAGTCGATGGCCGCTATAACCTCCGCCAACTCGGCAGGGGTTATCAGTGCGGAAATATCCAATTGACCAGCCTCAATGGCTTTTCCCAGGTGTCCTTCAATTGTGCTCAGCGCCAGGCCGCGTTCCCCCGCAATTTGCCCGACACCAAGCCCCCCTCTGAACATTTGAAGTGTGATTTCATAGGTGCTCGGTTCGGACTCGTGTGTTTTACCTCGTTTGGATTTTGATTGTCTTTTTACTTCCCTTTCTGGCGTAGGGTGTGCGCTCGCCTGATCCACGAGTGACAACAAAGCTTCACGGGCTTCAGCACGTTGGCGGGTGATTATATCAAAGTCGAAATGTTGTTGACCTGTCAGGATACCGGAGATCAACACCTGCGCCTTATCCATTTCTTCAAGTTTTTTGCTCAAGGCCTGATCGAGTTCGGTTAGCTGGGTCACGTATGCCTTAACACGTTTACGTTCGCGCATGGCGTTCAGGTGCTGCAACAACTGCTCCAACAAGCCGCTAAGAATTGTTCGGTAATAGATACTGCCCTTTTGCAGACGGTCCGCAAAGGCATCCTGAAGACCATCGGCCAACAATCCATTCAATTGGTGTCTGAATTTTTCGGTGTTCGCTTTTTCTTTTTCGAGCGCTTCGGAAATCTGAACCAATACCGGCCTCAAGGACGGATCGTCCAGTTCGGGTTCCTTACTTTTTCGCGTATGCTCGATGTCTTTCACGAGCGGAGAGAAATCAAATGTCGTTTGAATAATTTGCTGCACATAGTGTTGCTGACGTGCTGCCGCCAGTTCAGTTAGCTTATCGGGTTGATGATTCGCCATCGCAAAAGCTGCCACTTCCCGGTCGGTCCTGATGGCGCCCGATGGAATGCGGGTTCTCAAAATCAAGCCATCAAGCGACCGCAAACGCGACAGGGCCACATACACCTGGCCTCCGGCAAAGGCTTGTTCTACATCGATGATCGCCCGATCGAACGTAAGGCCCTGGCTTTTGTGTACCGTAATCGCCCAAGCCAGCTTAACCGGATACTGTTCAAAGCTGCCAATCACGTCTTCTCGTAACTCCTGTTTTCCGGGCTCAAGGGTGTAGCGTTTATTTTCCCAACGTGTGCGTTTGAGTTGGTACCACTCATGGGTATCGGCAAGCTGCACCCAAACTTCGTCCCTTTTTATCTCTAAAACGGTAGCTAGTTTCCCATTTACATATTTCCGCTCGTCAGAAGGATCATTACGGATAAACATAATCTGAGCGCCTGCCTTAAGTTCCAGTGAAGCGCGAGCCGGATACATGTTTTCCGGAAACTCACCTTCGATAAAGGCATCAAATACGCTGGTGGGCGTTTTTAGTGCCCTTAATTCGTGTTGATTAATTTCGTCTGCCTTGTAATTGTGCGTAGTCAGTGTAATCACTTCTTTCAATTCCCTGATTTCCGCAGCGGGTTTGACGTGGCGGTTGAGCACATTAATATCCTCCTCCGTTACCTCGTTGTTGCGCAGGTGATTGAGCAGCGTGATAAAATCCTCGTCTTGTTGGCGGAAGATCTTCTGCAGTTCGATATAAATGGGCGGGTCATTTCGCAGTGCGTGGGCTTCGTAGAACCACGGACTTTTGTAGTAACGCCCCAGCATTTCCTGTTCATCGCTACGCACTACGGGTGGAAGTTGAAACAGGTCACCAATAAACAGCACTTGTGCTCCGCCAAAACTCCGCCTGAAGTTGCCCCGGGCGGCTTTCATGCGGTAGTCGATGGCATCAAGCAAATCGGCCCGCAGCATGCTTACTTCGTCAATCACCAGCAAATCGATTGATCGAAGCACGAGTTTTCGGGCACTGGTAATCGGGTGTTTCCGGGCAAGTGCCTTTTCGTTCAGTACGCGCCCCTGGTCGGTTACGGTTTCGGCCAAGAACCGGTCGGGCAGAAATGTTCCGGGCGGCAGCAGAAACTGCGAGTGAATCGTAACGCCTCCAGCATTCAGTGCGGCAATACCCGTGGGGGCTACAACAATAAAATTCTTGTGCGTGTGGCTTTTCAGATTCTTCAAAAACGTGGTCTTTCCTGTGCCTGCTTTTCCGGTCAGGAAAATATGGCTGGAGGTTGTATTGATGAACCGCGCGGCCTGATCGAGTAAGTCTTCCATCGGAGTCACTTAAAAATAGCATATGAAAGAAAATTCCCAAGGCTGAAAATAGGAAACGAAGAATCCACTTCCTATTTTGAAATTATTCCATACCCTTCATCGTTGCTGCACGTGTTACCGAAATCATTACGGCTCAAACTCAATCACATACTCCGAACTATACTCATTCGCCTCACTGTCTTTCACAAACAGCCGTGCGCGCTGCCCTAGATGCAGGCACGTGTTTTTATTAGCCATGTCTTCCGGTGTATGCATGGGCTGAAGAGACGGATACCACAACACGCGACCGGGCTTGGTAAGCAATAATTGGGGTTTGCTCCATTGCACCGCATGGTCGCCAACACCGAGGTCTTTGTTACGGTTGAACGAAATGAAAATGCTGCTGCCTTTCCACTTCGGTTCTTCCACTTTACCCATTAACATTACCCAGCAGTTGAGGTAGTAATTCCAACTGACAGATGGACCCCAGTGGTATTGGCCGGCCCTGGACGCTGGTCCGCCCCCGGCTTCGCGCGGGATCTGCAGCGCGGGTATCGGTTTGCCGATTTGGTTGTGCGCGGTGTTGAATCCACGGCCGTCCCAACGCCTGGCTTTGCCCTCCGGCTGATCGAGATCGCGGAGCGCGATGCGCGCCACACTGATGCACTGGCCGCTCCACTCAGTTTCTTCCGTGTAATTGCCGGTGGCATACGGCTGGGGATAGCTGTACTCACCGTAAAAAAGATACAGCGAGTCGCCACTGGCAACGGCCGAAGGATCGCCTACGCCACCGGCAAACGTGAGTGAAACATTGTCTGGTTTGAGGATCATGTTGGGCTGCATATCCTCAATGAAGATGCCTTTGTTCTCCCAACGTCTTCCTCCATCGGTCGATTTCATAATACCGATGCGGCATACGGCTGCAGCGGACTCGGGCCCACGAAGTCCTTCGGGCCAGTTTTCATTTTTGTAACCGAGCCCCGTAGCGGAATCGTAGGGAAGTGTTTGCGGATAATTTTCGTTGTGATAGATGCCATACAACGTTCGGCCGGTGGGGTCGTTTTTGTCCTGGTACATCGTTTCGAACCACACCGCTCCGTGAAGGCCGGGTGTGCCGGGGGGTACATTGGCCGGCATTATCGGGTCGATGAATTTTTCGCGCGGAGTCAGAAAGACCTCATCGGCATGGCGCCCGTTGGCATACTTCAATTCACGGGCATCGCCCCACACGGGATCCTCGCCATACTTGCCGGGGAAGATGCGCAGGGTATCGCCTACCCACGCCTCGGCCATGTTGCAATCCACAAAGGAGTTGAAGACAAACTTCTCCGTGGAGATGAGCTTGAATTTCGGGTCGCGGGGCGGTGGCTGGCACGCTCCGATGATGAACACCGCGGCCAGGCAAACGATTGTTTTCATAATAGAACAGAGATAGTTTGTGACAAACCACCAAAAGATACACGCTCCTTGTTAAGGATTCAGCCTGTTACATAATATTTTTTACGGTTTAGGTGTTAAACAGTATAAAGCGGAAGATATTGGTTTAATATTCGGTATGTGGTGTCGGGTGAGTATCCTGTTGGTTTTATCCTGGTGGGCAACCTGTAGTGTGGCCCAGCCTACGCTGTATGGCCGTGTTTTTGACGGCCAGGGTAGGCCGCTACCAGGCGCCAATGTGCAGGCGGTCAACCGGCAGAAGGCAATCGCTACCGGGGTCGAGGGTGATTTTCGCTTGGCGCTGCCCCCCGGCTCCGTTACGCTGGTGCTTTCCCACACGGGCTTTCAAAAATTGTCGTTGAAGTTCAACCTAACCCGCGATACGCTCATCACGGTGTTTATGGAATCGTTGACCGAGCAACTGGATGAAGTGGTGGTCTCAGCCGAACGCCTGTTGCAGTCTGACCAGTTTTCCGAGACGCGGGCCAGCACGTATACGCTAAGTGGGAAAGAGATTAGTTCGATACCCGTTCTGGGCGGGGAGGCGGATTTGATCAAAACCATTCAACTGCTTCCGGGTGTTTCCAAAGGAGTAGAGGGCACCAGCGACTTGTTTGTGCGGGGAGGGGCGGCTGATCAGAATCTCGTATTGTTGGATGGAGCGCCCGTTTACAACACCGGTCATTTGTTTGGGTTCCTTTCGGTATTTAATCCCGACATTTTGGAAGGTGTGGAAGCCATGAACGGAGCGTTTCCGGCCTCCTATGGCGGGCGGTTGTCGTCTATTCTGAATGTGCGCAGTCAATCGCGGCCGATCGATCGCTTTCGCATGAATGGCAATGTGGGGTTGCTTGCCTCGCGTTTGATGGTAGCGCAGCCAGTTATCAAAAATAAACTTGACGTTTGGGTGGCGGGCCGCAGAACCTACATCGATCAGGTTGTACGGGTGGTGGGCGAATCCTTACCCTATTTTTTTTATGATCTCAACGCCAAAGTAAGTTACCGACCTTCGGCCCGTGATTACCTGGAGTTCACTTACTATTCCGGACAAGATGTTCTCGATTTTCAGGGCAGCGAACGGAGAAACATCAACTCGGACTTCATCATCGGCAATCGCACGCAAACACTCTTTTGGCGCAAAAGTCTGCGAAGAAATCTTCACTCCGAGCTCAATCTCTACGGCACGAAGTTTAACTACACGATCGAAAATACATTTGAAGACAGTCGTTTATTTGTGAATTCCAGTATTCAGGACTGGGGCGGCAAGTTGAAAATGCAATGGGACTCACTCGGTTCCATCTCGCTATCCGGTGGTCTCGAGTCGGTGCACCACCGTGTGAGCCCGAATGTGATCAACACGTCTGGCGAGATATCGGAGTTATTGCAAAGCAGCGCAACCCGCCCGCAAACAAGTTTGGAAACCTCAGCCTTTGTGCAGGCAGATGGCGCATGGCAAAACCGCTGGACCTGGAGTGTCGGCTTCCGGCTTTCATCGGCCTGGGTAACGAACAAACTGTATACCAAGCCCGAACCGCGCTTGGCACTTCGTTACCAGATCAGCGAACGATCAGCGGTGAAAGCCAGCTACTCGCGCATGGCGCAATACCTCCATCGCGTATCCAGCGCTGCGGTTGCCTTCCCTACCGACATTTGGTATCCGGTAACCAATCGGGTTAGTCCCCAAACCGCCAATCAGGGAACGCTGGCCTGGCAGCACGTAATACCCGCGCGTGGCTTGTTTGTGAGCCTGGAGGGGTACTACAAAGACATGAATCAGTTAATTGGCTATCGCGAGGGCACAAATCTCTTTTTGAACACCGAGTTTGAAGACCAATTGATACAGGGGCGGGGCCGTGCGTATGGTCTGGAGTTCTTGTTAAAGAAGGAATCCGGAAAACTCACAGGGTGGATTAGCTACACCTTGTCCAAGTCTACGCGGCAATTTGATGAAATCAATCAGGGAAATTCCTTCCTGGCGCGGTACGACCGCAGGCACAATGGAGCCGTGGTGGCCAACTATCAGCTCACCGGCCGCTGGTCACTCTCCGCAGTGTTTGAGTTTATATCGGGGTCACGGTTTACTCCCGTGATTGGGCAGTATGCCCTGCCCTCACCCACGCTCATCGGTGTGGATCTGGTGCCGGTGTTTGCGCCCATCAACTCCGTTAAGCTGGCGGACACCCACCGCCTGGATCTGGGGGTAAAATTGCACGGTCGTCAGCGAAAGCGCTGGCAGGGTGAGTGGTTTGCCGGGGTGTACAATGTTTACAACCGGGCCGCGCCCATCGGTATCTCAATTGAACCCAATGGTGATGGCTCTTTCCGCTATCAGCAACCGGGGCTTTTTGGCTTGCTTCCCTTCATCAGCTATGGTTTTAAGTTTCAATAAATCTGGAATACATGGAAAGGAGTAGTCGATCATTCAAATTTCTTGCCGCGGTGTTGGTTATGGCTACATGGGGTTGCGTGCCGGAACCGCTTCCGGTCGATGAACTGCCCAAACTGGAGCAAAAGATTGTGGTGGCTTCGCAGATCATACCCGGGCAGGGGCTTGTTGTTTTTCTTACCCGCAGCCTGGGTGCTCTCGATGCCGGTGATGGTACCGATGCGCAAGCGTTATTGAATCAGATTGTGATTAATGATGCTCTGGTAACTCTTCAATATACTGGAGGCTTGGACACACTCGCATCGCTGGGCAATGGTCTGTATGGTGGATTGACCATCAACTGGCAAAGCAGCGAAGTTTATGAATTGAGGGTCAACTCGCCTGAATTTGGTCGCGTCAATGCTTTTGCCCGACCGCTCGCCCGCGTGCCCTTTCAGACAGCCGAAGCCCGGCTTTTCGTAACCGAGTTTGATTCACTGGCCGAGGTTTCCTACAGTCTGCAAGATCCGCCAGGTTCCAACTATTATGCAGTAGCCTTTCAGGAATTCTCGGCCAACCAACAACTGGGTTCATTGTTGAATCCTGATGTGTTTTTGCATCTCAATGACGATCGTGCCTTTGACGGGCAGCGCTTCGATGATCAGTTTCGTGTTTTCTTCCGCGATTTTTCAGCCGGTGATTCGGTAGCTGTTTTCCTTACCAACGTGCAAAAAGAATATTACGATTACCTGAAACTGCGCAAAGACAACCGCTATACCTTTGCCGAGCTGGCCAGTGAGCCGCTGAATTACCCCACCAATGTGAATGGCGGCCTTGGCTTTTTTAATTTACATCTGCCCGATGTTCGGATCTTTGTACTGGACGAGTAACGCGTTACCTTTGAGTCGTGAATTGAAAGATGGGGTGTTAGCTCATCCCGATGAAAGCAATGGGTATTTAGCTCAGCTGGTTTAGAGCACTACCTTGACAGGGTAGGGGTCACAGGTTCGAATCCTGTAATACCCACTTTATTTGATTTTCATCGGGAGGTTTAGAGCACTACCTTGACAGGGTAGGGGTCGAGGGTTCCCTGCCCGTCCGGTCAGGCAGGAAGGCCTCCCCATTCCAAAAAACTTTTTCTTTTAGCTCATCGGGTTATTCAGTCAGCAGCCGCAGGCCCGGTGGCGGTGGCATGCGGATGATGATCCGCAATTAACCGCAGCATCACCTGGCGCGTAGCCGCTTGGCGATTCTGCGTGAAACAAAAGAGGAACTCTCTATCTTGCGTCATGAAGCTTGTTATTCTGCTCATGGCAACATCGGTAGCGTCTTTCGCGCAGATTCACCACCCCAAGTTTGATGTGCAGGGCCACCGGGGCGCCCGCGGTTTAAAACCGGAGAACACCATCCCGGCTTTTCTTGCGGCCCTGGACTACGGAGTCACCACGCTGGAGTTGGATCTGGCGATCACGAAGGACAAAAAGGTGATCGTGTCGCACGAGCCGTGGATGTCGGCCGCCATTTGCACACAGCCTGATGGCCAGCCGATTGAGGCTAAGACGGAGATGACCTTCAACATCTACCAGATGACGTATGATGAAGTGAAGCAGTTTGACTGCGGCAGTAAGGGGAATGCGCGGTTTCCCGAACAGGAAAAGATGGCGGTGCACAAGCCGCTGCTGCGCGATGTGATTGCAGCCGTGGAAGATCACATCAAAAGCTTCTCCCGCTACGAGGTGGATTACAACATCGAAATCAAAAGTCTGCCGGCAGGTGACAATAAATTCCATCCGGTACCGGCCGAGTTTTCCGATGTGGTGTACCAGTTGATTGACCAGTACCTTCCCTGGGAACGTGTGGTGATTCAGTCGTTTGATTTCCGCGTGCTGAAGTACTGGCACGAGAAATACCCGGAGGTGCGGCTGGCCGCGCTGGTGGAAAACAAAAGATCCATTGACGAAAACCTGGCCGAGCTGGGCTTTCAGCCGGCCATCTACAGCCCCGATTTCAAGTTGCTTGATCGCGAGAAAGTGAAGTACCTGAAGAAACTGAAGATGCGGGTTATTCCGTGGACGGTTAATGAAGAGAAAGACATGCTGGCCATCAAAGGCATGGGCGTAGATGGCTTTATTACCGACTACCCGGACCGTGCCGCCAAATACAAGATGACGCTGAGCATCAAGCGGGAAGGGAAGTGATGATAGCTTGGAAATTCATGACTGTTATTTTTGGGGCCGTAGTGATCTCGTCCGTGCTTGTGTTTTGGATTACCAAATTTTGGCAAAAAAGAAGATATCAATTGGCCATTCGCGAAGCGAGAAGTGAAAGAAGCAGTTTGCAGTTTACTTTGGTGGGTCTCGAAGAGCAGATCAGGCGATTAAAGCTCGAACTGAACGATGAAATGGCTCGAAATGAGCTTATAATTGCCCATGAGCAAAAAAGAATTGCACACGAACTACATGATGATACGGTTCAACGTATTGTTGCGGCCCGGTTTAAGCTGGAGCAAATTCTGTATTCTAATTCTCCAGAACGTGTTGAAAAGCAGGTGGATCAACTCAGGCAAGAACTGGATGATATTGTAGGCACGCTTCGGTTCTTGATTAATGGGTTGACGCAGCCTCGGTTTGAAAAGCTCCCATTCTCCCTACTAGCGAAGACTATTACGGACTCGCTGAGCGCGATGCATCACCTTGAAATCTCATACAAAAACATTGACGACTCGCTTGAATTTGGCATGCCTGCCCCGGTCATACAGGACTTGTATTACATCATGCACGAAGTTTGTCATAATTTTCTGAAGAGTTCAATGGGCTTTCAACTTCGATGCACGCTCAGTTGGAGTCGTGAGCTTCTACAGATCCATATGGTTGATAATGGACAAGGAATAATAAGAGGCCGCGGCTTTGGGTTGGGTATGCAAAGCCTTCAAGACCGAGCAAGTCGTATTGGTGCCGAAATCGACTTTATAACAATTACACTTGGACTTCACGTGGTTGTGCGACTTCCGAACCGATTTTCAAACTAGCCCGTTGCGATGGGCAAAGGCAACCAATTCGGCTGTATTTTTAGTGTGGGTTTTCGATAGCATTTTTTTACGGTAGTCATCGACCGTCATTTCCTTCAACTGCACGTGGTCGGCAATTTGTTTGGTCGAATATCCCTGGCAAATGAGCTGTAGAATCTGAAGCTCTCGACTGGATAGGTGCGGAGGGGGTTGTAATAGTTTAGGTGATGCTGTGATGCGCTGGGTTACCAAGGCCGAAAAGTAATTTCGTCCTGCCATGACTCCCTCAAGGCAGAGGCGGATTTCCTGGCGGCTGGTACTGCGTTTGAGCAGCAACCCGTGTACACCGATTTGCAACATTTCGGCCAGCGTTTCGTCTTCCTCAAAGCTGGTCATGCCGACTAGTCTCATTCGCGGAAACCCTGATTTCAGCTGTTTGATCAATTCAAATCCGCTCATGCCCGGCATGCGGGCATCAATAAATGCAATATCGGGTGGATGCTGGCGCACCCGATGTAGCGCATCTTCGGCCGAGGTACTACAGGAAACCGATTTTATCTGATTCCAATCCTGCAAGGCAGCCGCCATCAACTCCCCTACCATACTGTGATCATCCACCACCAAAACCGCCCACGCCATGCTGTCAACGAGATTTATGTCGAAATATCCCTATTTCCGGGGTAACGCGGTACCCCTATTTTCAGGGTTTGCTTGAAAGTATTGCTTCTGAGCCCCACCTTTCAATCGTTTTGCAAAACAACTGCAGCCGGAGCAGGGTTTCCGGAGAAAAAGTCAAAAAAATTTAATATTTTTGAAAAGTTTGGGTGTCGAAAAAATGGCAACCACAATAGGTGGTTGGGAATTGGTTTGTGATATTGATTGGGGTTTCATGCTATGGGGTTCCGATTGGTTCTACGGGTACTTTAAGGTGTCGAATTGCAGGTTTACTGATTAGGCAAATTGAAAGACCTGTGTAATTTTACCCAGGTCTTTTCATTATTTTTTTACGTCTAAAAATTCGTTGAAGAAGTTGCCATGAAAAGCATCAAAATCTTTATCAAATCGACCAGGCTTCTTTTATTTGGTCTCTTTTTTCCATTCGCCTCTCTCTGCCAAGAATTTATTGAGATCGATGCTACAGAGGGATTTATTAATCGGGACTCACTCGGCAATTTGATTTCCCACCAAGAGGCAAGAGCGCTTCTCCAAACAGGAAAGTATATTGCTGTTCCGATGCTCAATAGCTTCATGCAAATCGAACTTGTCATTAGGAAACCTCGAAAGGAAGATGGTGATAGATACCAAACTTACGCAAATCAATATGTAGCCGTTTCGACACTCGGATTACCGTCAAGTAAAATAAAATTAGGCGAATCGATTCCTTCATTTACCGTTACAACGCCAAAAAATGAGAGTCTGGCATTTGACCAATTAGAATATGAATTTTCTTTACTGATATTCAGAAAAAAGAAGGAAGTAATTCCATCTACAGTTGCTAATCAAATAGCCGTATTGATTGATCAACACCCACGGGTAAACTACATCTTTTGCAGCGAAAGCCCAAAGTCAAATTCCGATTCAAAGTTGCTACCGAAATATTTAAGTAAGTATCATAATGTTTATGTCGCAGAGCCCCCCACTTTAAGTCACTTTGATAAATTCTCGTGGTACATTCTCATTGATAAGAAAAGGGAAATAAGGGCCCTTGTGCCGCCCGTGCCGGATGAGCTCATTTCGGTTCTGGCAGTAAAGAAGGCATTGGAAGGAGTTAGGGAGTAGAATATCTTTGCTCAATTTAGGGATGAGTGTATAAAGAGCGGCCGAATAGTATTGTATTCACTCTATCCAAATTTTTTCAAGAATAGTCATGAAGCGGTTCATTCTTTTACTGATATGTGTTGCTGCTTTAAGATTCGTAAGAAATTCAATTTTGATATCGGATGATGTCATTTATGACTCTCTAAGCGATCAACTCTCCCATGAACGAATTATTCAGCTTTTAGATCGAGGAAAAAAGTGGGAATGGCTTTCGTATTGCTTTTTGCCTTTCCTCCTTCTCATAAAGATATTATTCGTTGCAGCCTGCCTTTCAATAGGGGCGTTGTTCTTAAGAACTGAGGCGGGGTTTCAGAAATTTCTAAAAATTGCGACCACGGCCGAGTTTGTATTTCTAATTCCACCCTTTATAAGCTTATGTTGGTTTGCTTTTGTAAACACCCAGTACACGCTCCAAGATTTGAAGTTCTTTTCTCCGTTATCGATGATCAATTTCTTCAGCCACTTTGAGCTTGAGCCGTGGCTTGTTTACCCTATTCAACTGTTGAATGTTTTCGAGCTATTATACTGGGCAGTGCTGGCTTGGCAGTTACAGGAAGTGCTGAAGAAGTCTTTTCCCGAGAGCCTGGGGTTTGTAATGAAGACCTACGGTGTAGGGTTAACCGTGTGGGTTGTAGTAGTTATGTTTTTAACGGTAAGCCTTACGTAACATGGTGAAGAAGGCACTCATTACTTCCGGCATTACCATCGTATTTGCACTTGCCTTATTTATGGTGTATAGTTTGATAGAGCAGCAGACTGCTAAAAAGTTAGTGCAGACTAAAATTCAATCAACTCCTGTAAATGTTAATCTGTTTACGTTAGATAGTACTCGGTTCATTTTCCCCTTGGCCAAGCCGGTTGTATTTATCTTGTATAATTCAACCTGCGAGCACTGTCAGTATGAACTCACGCACATAAGAGCCTCAATGCATTTGTTCAAAGATGTTGAGTTGGTTTTTTTATCCTCGGAATCCATTTCGGCCATTAAAAAAGTTGCCCTGCCTTTTGAGTCACACCGCAATGTGAATTTTGTCAAGATCAATCCGGAGGACGTGTTTGCCAATTTCGGCACGGTGCGCTACCCCACCATACTTATCTACGGAACCAACAGCAAGTTAATCAAGGAGTTTAAAGGCGAGACGAAAGTAGAGGCAATTCTGAAGTATGCCCGATAATAGATTGATCGAACGTACACACCTACGCCAACACGACCAGTCTGACTGCGGTGTGGCCTGCCTGCTGTCGATCATCAAATTTCATGGCGGGCATCATAGCCTCGAGCAACTGCGTAAACTTAGCGGCACTTCCCGTCAGGGTACCACGTTACTGGGACTATTGCAGGCCGCACAACAGGTTGGCTTTGATGCCGAAGGTCTTGAGGCTGAAACGGTTTATAATTTGAATGAATTATCTGAGCCCTCCATCCTGCATGTGGTGATCGACAACCGACTTCAACACTACGTAGTTTATTATCCAGATGCTTCGCAGTCCTTTTCCACCAACAGACAGGCTAAGTTGAAGATTGGTGATCCGGCAAGGGGCATTCTTGATCTTTCCCCTGAGGAGTTGGATGGCATCTGGAAAAGCAAAGCGCTATTGAAACTGGTACCGAATGAGAAATTTGAGAAAGTCACTTTGCAGAAGGCGAAGAAAAGACAGTGGATTTTCTCACTGGTCCGCGAAGATCTGAGCATCCTCACCATTTCGATGGTTCTCGGATTACTTATTGCTGTGCTGGGTATTTCCTCCGCCATCTTCTCCCAAAAACTGATCGATGATATATTGCCCAAGGAGAATTATGAGAAGTTAATTCTCAGTGTCATACTGGTTACGTTACTCTTGTTAGCCCGCAGCGGGCTTGGCTTTTTACGCGGGTTGTTCATAATCAGGCAGGGGGTAGACTTTAACAACCGGATCATCCAGAGCTTTTACAACAGTCTGCTGAGGTTGCCCAAATCTTTTTTTGATACCCGTAAAACAGGCGATCTGATTGCCCGCATGAATGATACACGCAGAATTCAGAGCGTGTTGGCGGTGTTGTTTGGCAGCGTCAGTATTGACGTGTTGGTGGTGATTGTCTCGCTGATATTCGTGTTTGTGTACTCCACCGCTATTGGATTGATCATGCTCGGCTGCCTGCCAGTGTTCGCCTTGTTGCTGATCCGGTTTAACCAACCCGTCATAAGGTCACAAAAAGAAGTGATGGCAGGTTATGCCTATGCTGAAAGTAATTTTATCGACACCATACAGGGCGTGGCGGATATCAAGTTGGCCAATAAGTTGGATTTTTTTGAAAGACAGAATGCTGCAGTCTATGGCTTTTTTCAGACGAGTATGGCGGATTTGGGCAAGCTCCAAATCCGTTTTTCGGTGCTGTCCGAAGTTATTGGTGTCATTTTTATGATGACGGTTTTTGGTATGTCGTCCTGGCTGGTTATCTCTAAACAGCTTCAGATTGGTGAGTTAGTGGCGCTGCTGGGATTGCCGGAGGAATCATTCCGGCCGTCAATCGCCTGATGGTTTCCAATATTCAGATTCAGGAGGCGTTGGTTGCATTTGAACGCATGTACGAGTTTGTTTCGATGGATAAAGAAGATGAGCGGGCGATCGACCACAAATTATCTTTTGACTCACTAGCGGTCAATAGTGTTTCCTTTCGATTCCCGGGGCGAAAGCAGATTCTCCAAGACGTTTCATTTGAAGTTAAACGAGGAGAGATGATTGCCTTGGTGGGTGAAAGCGGCCGGGGGAAGAGCACGTTACTTCAACTACTTCAAAAATTCTATGATCCGGAGGGTGGGAGTATTTCCATAGATGGCCTCCGATATGCCGATCTGGATTTGCGCGAGTTGCGAACCAATATTTCCGCTATGCCGCAGGACCCCAAGATTTTCAATGGGCATTTGCTCTTCAATGTCGTGCTGAGTGATGACGTGGTTGAATTACAGCGGGCTGCACAATTTTTGGATCAATCAGGCTTCAATATTTTTTTTGCCGACTTTCCGCAAGGATATCTTACACTACTTGGCGAAGAGGGAGTGAATTTGTCGGGCGGCCAAAAGCAGTTGGTTGCATTGGCGCGGGCACTCTTCCGTCAACCGAAAGTGCTGTTGCTGGATGAGTCGATGTCCGCCATGGACCGGAATACCGAAGCCTTCGTGGTGCGTTTGCTTGAGAAGGCGAAGCAAGACCGCATCACCGTATTGGTAACTCACCGCATGGCTACTGCGCAGCGGTGTGACCGGGTATACATCCTCGAAAATGGAAAAATTGAATTAAAAGGTACTCCAGAACAACTTCGGTCTTTCTCGAATTTCTACAGCGAAGGCCTTCAAGCTTTGACGTGATGCCTATCCAACAGGTAGGGAATCAACACGAAAGTCGTGTTTTCCTGTTATCATTGCACCCAATTTTCCATTATGCCCGCATCCAATAACCAGCAGCAATACAACGTCTACGGCATCGGCAATGCCATTGTGGATATTGTAACCGAAGTATACCACGACTTTTTTGAAAAACACGAAGTGGAAAAAGGCGTGATGACGCTGGTGGACGAAAAACGCCAGCTTCAGTTGATGAAAGCCATCGACATGAAACGCAGCAAGATGTCGGGCGGAGGCTCGGCCGGCAACACGGTAGTAGCCCTCAACCAGTTTGGCGGCAAGAGCTTTTACTCCTGCCTGGTGGCGCACGATGAACTGGGCGAGTTTTTCCTCAAAGACCTCGCCCGCAACGGGGTGGACACGAATCTGAAATATGAAAACTGCCCGCAAGGCCACAGCGGTCGTTGCCTCGTCATGACATCGCCCGATGCCCAGCGCACCATGAATACCTTTCTGGGCGTGAGTTCCTTTCTGTCACCCGAGCACCTGCATGAACACGCCATTGAAAATTCGCAGTACGTTTACCTCGAAGGCTACCTCGTGGCCAGCCCCAAAGGCCTGGAGGCCATGAAAGAAACCAAGCGGCTGGCCCAACGGCATAAGGTGGATGTGGCCCTCACGTTTTCGGATGCCAGCATGGTTAAATACTTCTCCAAACAAATGCAAGAAATTGTGGGCGCCAGTGTAGACACGCTGTTTTGCAACGAAGAAGAAGCGATGATCTTCACTGGCACAGATACGCTAGGTGCTGCGCGCGAGAAATTGCGCCAGGTGGCCAGGCGGTTTGCCATCACGCTGGGTGCTAATGGCGCCATGATTTTTGATGGCGACACCTTTATTGACATCGAACCGTATCCCGTGCGCGCCATTGATACCAACGGGGCGGGCGATATGTTTGCCGGTGCATTTTTGTACGGCATCACCCACGGCCACAGCTATGCGCAGGCCGGCAAACTGGCGTCACTCGCTTCTTCGCGCGTGGTTACGCAGTGGGGCCCTCGCCTGACACCCGCAGATGCCCAGCGCATCCTCAGTGATCTGCTTCAATAGCCCATCGCAGGCTGAGATGTGTTTGATCGGATAAAAATCGGACGGCTACAGGCAACCGCTATTTGCAGCTGGAATTGTAAGCTTTAATTGCCTCTACCATGTTGCCATAATTCCGGGTAAACGGCTTAACCGTTTTTGCATCCATGGAGGGGCACGATTGGAAAAGCTCAACCATCACCGCTTCGAAGTTATCTTTTGTAATCAGTACCGCTTTACCTGAGCATTCGTTGAACAACAAATACTCCTTCTCCGTGATTTCGATGGCACTTCCTACCTGAAAGGCCAGGTCTTTGGCGGCAGCCTTTTCCGCCTTAGGTCTTGTCGATGCCTTTCACCAAGCCGACCAGCGCTTGCCAGTTGACGAGTTTGTTTATCTCTGAAAGGGTGGCCACCGCCTTACTTGTTTTGCTCCTGCGGCTGTAACTGAGAACCGCATCCATCAACCTGAGTTATCTGTTCATTTTCTCCATGAACAAACTTAACAACCCGCTGGCTTTTGTCTGGTTTTACTCATGGGTTTTTCAAAGCCCTCTCATACAATGTATCCATATCAAACGGAGACCTAGCTTCACTTTGGCCCTGGCCGCGGTGGTCGTAGGCTACACATCGGTAGCGACTTTCAAAATGCGCCACCTGGTATTGCCACATGCGGTGGTCAAACAACAATCCGTGCGAAAAAATAATGGTCTCGGGGCCGCTGCCCTTTTCCTGAAAAAATAGTTGCACTCGCCCGGCCAAAGGTGACATACGTCATAATTGAGTTCGGAAAGGTACCTTAATTTTCTCAAAAATTGGGAAATCAGTCAGGCCATGACAAACCAGGAAGCCGTTGAGGTTTTGCTGCAGTTGGCGCAGGAACTCATAAAATCAGAAGAGGCGCAACGTGCCCGAATCTCGGGCGTACATCCGGCTTTTAGAACCAGCGCCCGCAATTTTGTTCACTATCTCCAACTTCGAAGCGAAGAGATTCGTGAACTGCAGGAGTTCTTGCACGAGCGTGGCCTTTCGTCATTGGCCAGTTCAGAAAGCCATACCCTGGCGCAACTTCTTCAGGTGATACGCTGGCTGGCCCCCGAAACAGACCTAACTCCCTTTCTCCAGGAAAAGCTTTGCGACTTTCCGGAAGGAAACAAGCTGAGGCGAATTCACGCAAGGAAGTTACTGGGCTCTGCCCTGCGCCCCGATCTGCCACGTATCATGGTTACCTTCTCGAGTGATATGGCCGCTGATCGGATGAAGATTGAAGAGTTGCTGAAGGCTGGCATGACCATAGCCCGTATCAACTGCGCGCATGATGACGAGACCGTTTGGTTGCGCATGATCCAAAACCTGCGAAAGTCGGTTACCAAAACCGGTAGGCCGTGTAAAGTGTATATGGACCTTGCCGGGCCAAAGATCCGAACCGTGCGCGTGCCGGGCCGTGATGAAGAAGGCTATGAACTTAGAGAGGGTCAGCGGTTACGCCTGGTACCCGGAAAAAAAGCAGAGGAGAAAAAAGAGGCTAAAAAAGTTGGCCGTATTGGAGTGGCACCGGCTGAGATTCTGTCCATGCTGCGCGTGGGGGAACATGTTTACTTTGACGATGGAAAATTTGAAGCCAAGGTGGTGGAGGTGGAAAAAAAGGAAGCCGAGGTAGTGATTACGAGGATATCGGCTAAAAAGCCATTCTTAAAAGCTGAAAAAGGAGTCAATCTTCCGGATTCGGATCTCGAAATTCCCGCGCTCACGGAAGACGATCGTAAAAATCTGCCCTTTGTTTGTCAGCATGCCGATCTGGTTGGCTACTCGTTCGTTAGTTCATCAAAAGATTTAATGCACTTGCGCGAAGAACTCGCACACATGACAGCGAAGCCACCAGCCGTGGTGTTGAAAATTGAACGCGTAGCAGCCGTGCAAAATCTTCCCGATCTATTGTTGTGTGGCATGCAGGAAGAAATCTTTGGCGTGATGATCGCCCGCGGAGATCTAGCTGTGGAAATCGGCTTTGAACGCTTGAGCGAAATTCAACAAGAAATACTCTGGATTTGCGAGTCGGGCCACGTACCGGTGATTTGGGCAACCCAGGTGCTGGAGAACATGACCAAAACGGGCTTTGCCACACGAAGCGAGATTTCGGATGCCGCCATGGGTGCCATGGCTGAGTGTGTCATGTTAAACAAGGGGCCTTACGTGGTCAAATCAGTGGAGACACTAACCGATATTCTGGTGCGCCTAACCGGCCATCAGAGTAAGAAGCGTTATGTTCTCCGCCCGCTTTCGATTGCCCGCGAGTTCCTCAACGCCCGCCCCGGGGAGTAACCCATTAGGACGTTTTTCATGAGGCAAGCCCACTTTTTCGGTCTGGTAATCAAATCCGGTGATCTGCGCTGATTCGCTTGCCGCCCCGTTTGGCGTAAAGTCCCTGTTTAACTAAAGGATTACAAACCGGGGCTAAATGCAACAAGGCTTAAAATCTTCACAATAATTTTATTTTGATAGTATGCATGCAGACTATTTTTCTATACCTTTCCGCACTCGATTGCAGCAAGATGAAAAAAGAGGAGACGGTTGACTATCACATCAAAACGGCCTGGCATGCCATTGCACGCATGTACAACCAGCAGGCGCTCAAGTTTGATGGCACGATGTCGATTGGGTATGCCCTGCTCAACATCTCTTCGGAGGAGGGAACTCCCGCCATGAAAATCGGGCCGCTGATGGGGTTGGAACCCCGCAGCCTCACCCGGCTGCTGAAGTCGATGGAGGAAAAGGGGCTGATCTACCGGCAGGTGGATAAAAACGACAAGCGCTCCGTGCGTGTGCTGCTCACCCGGGAGGGCAGAAAGATGAAGGAAAAGTCGCGCGACACGGTGCTGCGGTTTAACCAAGCCGTGCGAGACGAGATACCTGCGCAAAAGCTGGACGTGTTTTTTGAAGTGATTCAGGAAATTAATGAAGTGATCGAAAAAAAGACATTGGTTGTTAGTTCTTAGTTGAAAGTGATTATTCGCGACCAACAGCTAACAACAAAAAACAAAAAACCAACAACTAAGCATTACGATATGAACCGTTCTATCAAAAAAGTGGCTGTACTCGGCTCGGGTGTTATGGGCTCTGCCATCGCCTGCCACTTTGCTAACATCGGTTGCCAGGTGCTGCTGCTCGACATTGCGCCCAACGCCCTTACCGAAGAAGAAAAGGCGAAAGGCCTGACGCTCGAAAGCAAGGCCGTGAAAAACCGGATCGTGCAAACGTCTTTCGATCGCTGCATCAAGTCGAGCCCGGGCCCGATTTACAGCAAGAAGTTTATTCCGCGCATTTCACTAGGAAACTTCACGGACGATTTTTCGAAAATCAAAGACTACGACTGGACCATCGAGGTGGTAACCGAAAACCTCGACATCAAAAAGAAAGTGTACGAGCAGGTAGAGAAATTCCGCAAGCCGGGCACGCTTATTACCTCCAACACATCTGGTATTCCCATCCACCTGATGGCCGATGGCCGCAGCGAGGATTTCAAGAAGCACTTCGCGGGCACGCACTTCTTTAACCCTCCGCGTTACCTCAAGTTATTTGAGGTTATCCCTACACCGCACACCGATCCGGAGGTCACGAAGTTTCTGCTGCACTATGGCGATCTCTATCTGGGTAAGACGTCTGTGCTCTGTAAAGACACTCCGGCTTTCATCGGCAACCGCGTGGGTGTTTGGGGATTGTTAAAAGTGATTTATTCCATGCAGAAGTACGATCTCAATGTAGATGAGATCGACAAACTCACCGGCCCGGTAATCGGCCGCCCCAAGTCGGCCACGTTCCGCACTTCGGATGTGGTGGGCCTCGACACGCTCGTAAAAGTGGCCAACAATCTCTACGCTGGCCTGCCCAACGATGAGGGCCGCGAGATGTTTAAGCTTAGCGAGGTGGTAACGAAAATGGAGAAGAACAACTGGCTGGGAGATAAAACCGGTCAGGGCTTTTATAAGAAAGTAAAAACACCCGATGGTAAATCGGAAATCCACACACTGGATTTAAAAACCCTCGAATACAAACCCAAGGCAAAAGCAAAATTTGCCACGCTCGAAACCACGAAGACCATCGACAACCTGCGCGACCGTTTCAAAGTGTTGCTGGCAGGCAAAGACAAGGCAGGTGATTTCTATCGCGACTGTTTCTATGGTTTGTTTCAATACGCCTCCAACCGCATTCCGGAAATCAGCGATGAGCTGTACCGCATCGATGATGCTGTCTGCGCGGGCTTTGGGTGGGAACTCGGGCCGTTTGATACGTGGGATGCGCTGGGCGTAGAAAAAACTGCGCAAGCCATGGAGGCTGCAGGCTATAAACCGGCAGCATGGGTTCACGAAATGTTGGCGGCCGGTCATAAAACTTTCTATAAAGTAGAAGGCGGCCAGCGCAAGTACTACGATATTCCGAGCAAGAGCTACAAAACGATCACCAGCAAAGAGGCATTCATCATTCTCGAAAACCTCAGCGACAACATTGTTTGGAAAAATGCCGATTCTAAAGTCACCGACCTGGGCGATGGTGTGATCAATTTCTCGTGGCATAGCAAGAGCTATACACTCGGCAGTGCCGTGGTGGAGGGCATGAACAAAGCCATTGATCTGGCTGAAAAAAATTACCGCGGACTGGTGATCGGCCATCAGGGTGCAGATTTCTCGCTGGGTGCCAACCTGGGCATGGTGTTTATGTATGCCATCGAACAGGATTATGATGAGTTGGATTTCATGGTGCGCGCGTTCCAGAATTCCGTTATGCGCATTCGCTATTCGGGCGTGCCCGTAGTAGTGTGCCCGCAGAGCCGCACATTGGGTGGCGGTTGCGAAATGACCATGCATGCCGACCTGGTGCAGGCGGCAGCCGAAACGTACATCGGGCTGGTAGAAGTTGGCGTGGGCCTGATTCCCGGTGGCGGAGGCACCAAAGAATTTACCAAGCGCGTAAGTGACATGTTTCAGGAAGGAGATGTAGAATTGAATGCGCTACAAAATGCGTTCATGAACATTGCTACCGCGAAAGTGGCGCTAAGCGCTGAGGAGGCACGCGAGATGGGCGTGCTGCGCGAGCAAGACCGCATCAGCGTGAACAAAGACCGCCAGATCCTGGATGCCAAAGCAGCCGTAATTGAACTGGCCGATGCAGGCTACACCATGAAGCCACAGGCAACTAACATCCGCGTGCAAGGCCGCACCGGCATGGCGCTTTTTGCCGCAGGCGTAAACGGCATGAAGATGGGCCGCTACGTGAGCGAACACGATGCCAAAATCGCGATGAAGATCGCCAACATCATGTGCGGTGGCGACCTCAGCTACCCACAAGAAGTCAGCGAACAATACCTCCTCGACCTCGAGCGCGAAGCGTTTGTATCGCTGTGTGGCGAACGGAAAACACTCGAACGGATTCAGAGTATTTTAACAGGGGGGAAGCCTTTACGAAACTAAACGAAATGGTTGTTAGTTGATGGTTGTTAGTTGCTAGACTAATGCCATCCTAACAACTTTCAACTAATAACTAACAACTAAAGTATGGATGCATACATCGTAGCCGGATTCAGAACAGGCGTTGGCAAAGCCAAAAAAGGTGGATTTCGTTTTACGCGGCCGGATGACCTTGCCGCTGACGTGATCAAGCACCTGGTGAAATCAGTGCCGGGCGTAGAAAACAAGATGGTGGACGACCTCATCGTGGGCAACGCGGTGCCGGAGGCTGAGCAGGGCATGCAAATGGGCCGCATGATTTCGCTGCTAGCGCTTGGCGTTGATGTGCCCGGCATGGTGGTGAATCGCTACTGCGGATCAGGTTTGGAAACGATCGCCATCGCCAGCCAGCGGATTCAGGCCGGGCAGGCAGACATCATCATTGCCGGAGGCACCGAGTCAATGAGCATGGTGCCCGTGATGGGCTTTAAAACCGCGCTCAACTGGGCCATCGCCAAAGACAACCCGAACTACTACACCAGCATGGGCCTTACGGCCGAGGAAGTCTCGAAGCAATTCAAGATCACCCGCGAGGAGCAAGACCAGTTTTCGTACGAATCGCACATGAAGGCAGCCGCGGCATGGAAAGCGGGCAAATTCAAAGACGAGGTGGTGCCGATCACGGTGAAGGAAACCTACGTGGATGAAACCATGAAGAAGAAAACCCGCGAGTTCGTGGTGGCCACCGATGAAGGCATTCGTGCCGACACTACGGTGGAAGGCCTCGCAAAGTTGAAGCCCGCCTTTGCCATGGGTGGAACGGTAACGGCAGGAAATTCTTCGCAGACTTCGGATGGCGCTGCGTTTGTGATGGTCGTGAGCGAGCGGATGGTAAAGCAGCTCAACCTGAAACCGATTGCCCGACTGGTCAGCTATGCCGTAGCTGGCGTAGAACCGCGCATCATGGGCATCGGGCCGGTGGCGGCTATCCCCAAGGCGCTGAAGATCGCAGGCAAGCAACTGGATGACATCGACCTTATTGAGTTGAACGAAGCCTTTGCTGCACAGGCATTGGGCGTGGTAAAAGAGCTCGGCATCGACCGCAGCAAACTGAACGTAAACGGAGGCGCCATTGCCGTGGGTCATCCCCTCGGATCATCGGGTGCACGCCTTTCCGTACAGCTCTTCAACGAACTCCGCAGACAGAACAAGAAGTACGGTATGGTAACCGCTTGTGTCGGTGGCGGCCAGGGCGTGGCGGGGGTTTATGAATTATTGAATTAGTTGTTGGTTGTTAGTTCGTAGTTGTCGGTAGGAAGACATGGAGTCGTATACAGATTTGGAAGTTTGGAAACAAGCCAAGGATTTGGTGCGGCAGATTTATGAACTATCCAAGTCGTTCCCTAAGGAAGAACAATTTGGACTAACTAATCAACTAAGGCGAGCGGCCGTTTCGATACCTTCCAACATCGCTGAAGGTTGTGGTCGCAATCACTTTAAAGACTCTATTCAATTGTTTTATATCGCCCGGGGCAGCTTATACGAAGTTGAAACGCAAGTATTGATCGCTTATGATTTAAAATACGTATCCGCTGAAGATCTAGACCACGCGATGGTTCGAATCAAATCGTGCAAGAGATTGTTGAGTGGCTTCATCAATTACTTCCAGAAGCGATCGACCGGACATTCAGCAACAGCCGTCAATGAACAATTTGTAGACTATAATGCAGACATCGAATCCCTCCCACCCAAAAACCAAAAAATACCAACTAAGAACTAACAACTATCAACTATCAACTAAGAACTACCAACCAATATGGCAACAGCAGTAGAGACCAAACAAGCAATCAAAGGCGGAGAATTCCTCATCCGCGAGACCAGCGCACACGACATCTTCATTCCCGAAGAGTTTACCGAAGAGCAACGCATGATCGCCCAGACCTGCAAAGACTTCCTGAAACAGGAGGTATACCCACGCCTGGACGAAATCGACTCGATGAAACATCCGGAGCTGATGCCCAACTTGCTCGACAAGGCAGGCGAACTCGGCTTGCTGGGGACTTCTGTACCGCAGGAACTCGGTGGCTTTGGCATGGACTTCAACTCCACCATGCTGGTAGCCGAAGTGCTGGGGGCCGGGCATTCGTTCGCGGTGGCCATCTCCGCGCACACCGGCATCGGCACACTGCCCATCCTGTATTATGGCAGCGAAGCGCAAAAGAAAAAATACATCCCAAATCTGGCTTCCGGAAAATGGAAGGCTGCGTACTGTCTGACCGAACCCGATTCGGGCTCAGACGCGAATTCCGGCAAAACGAAAGCCACACTTTCGGCAGACGGCAAGCATTACATTCTCAACGGCCAGAAGATGTGGATTACCAACGGTGGCTTCGCGGATGTGTATGTGGTGTTCGCCAAAATTGACAACGACAAGAACCTCACTGCCTTCATCGTGGAGAAAGCCTTTGGTGGCATCACCATGAACGAAGAAGAGAAAAAGATGGGCATCAAAGGCTCATCTACACGCCAGATTTTCTTTAACGACTGCAAAGTGCCGGTAGAGAATATGTTGAGCGAGCGCGAAAATGGTTTCAAGATTGCCGTGAACATCCTCAACATCGGGCGAATCAAACTGGGCGTTGCTGCACTGGGTGGTTGCAAGATGACGGTGAGCACCGCAGTACGTTACGCGAATGAGCGCAAGCAGTTCGGTACATCCATCGCCAACTTTGGTGCCATTAAGCACAAGCTGGCCGAAATGACGACCAAAATATTTGCTTCGGAGTCAGCGCACTACCGCGCCAGCCAGAATATTGAAGATGCGTACCACGCGTTCATCGCCAGTGGCATGGATAGCAGCCAGGCACGTCTCAAGTCACTTGAAGAATTTGCCATTGAGTGCGCCATTATGAAGGTGCATGGCAGTGAGGTGCTCGACTTTGTGGTAGACGAAGGCGTACAGATTTATGGCGGCATGGGCTTCTCGGCCGAAGGGCCGATGGACCGCGCCTACCGCGATGCGCGCATCAACCGGATCTTTGAAGGCACCAACGAAATCAACCGCATGCTCACCATCGACATGCTGCTGAAACGCGCTATGAAAGGTACGTTAGATCTGATGGCACCTGCCATGGCCGTGCAGAAAGAGCTGATGAGCGTCCCGGATTTTGGCAGAGGCGAGGATGATGGCGTATTCGCGAAAGAGAAAAAAGTAATCGCCAACCTGAAGAAAGCGGGGCTGATGGCAGCCGGAGCAGCCGTACAGAAGTACATGATGAAACTCAGCGAAGAGCAGGAAGTACTCATGAATCTGGCCGATATGCTCATCGAAGGCTACGTGGCCGAGTCGTGCCTGCTGCGCGTGGAGAAAATGATCAGCCAACGGGGCGAAGCCGCCTGCGAGTTGGAGAAAGCCATGGCCATGATCTACTTGCACCATGCCGTGAACCGCGCTGCCGAAGCCGGTCGCGAAGCCATCAGCGCCTTTGCCGAGGGTGACGAATTGCGCTTGATGTTGATGGGCCTGAAGCGATTCACCAAAATCGATCCTTACAATCTCAAGGAAGCCAGACGCAAGGTGGCGAACCGGGTGATTGACAAAGGAGAGTATCCGTTTTAAATTATCGTAGTTGGTTGTTGGTTGTTGGTTGTTAGTTGTTAGTTGTTGGTTGTTCGAAGCACATGAAAAACGAATAGCCAACTACGAACAACGAAAAAGCCCGGAAGTGATTCCGGGTTTTTTATGTTTCAAATTATTCGATGACTGAATTATGGGTTGCAAAGTGGCGCAATGGCGTAAGTCACATATCGATATCTTCTCCGGTACCAGTTCTAAACCCGTAGTATCCTACTGATGCCATAAAGGGGTACCCCTGCAATCAAGAGCAGGAATCCCCAGTAAACCGCCTCCTGACCCGATCCTGCCACGGCCCAGAGCGAGTAGACGAACGCGATGATCGCGATAAGAAATTTCCATGGCTGGTTCCACCGGGTATCTCCTGAACGCACGGCCAATACCAGATACGACACACTCGAAAACAAAAAGGCAACCAGAACCGTCATGGTCGAAATCAGAATGATGAACCGGTACGTGTCGGCCAGGTTACGGCTGAAGTTCATGAACAGCAAGAGCGAGATTAAGGTGCTCGATACGACCAGACTTAAAACGGGCGCCCCGCGCTTGTTCAATTTACCAAAAGACGAGGGGAATAAGCGATCGGCTGCTGCCGCTGCTGGGATCTGGCCTTGCATAATAATCCACCCATTCAGTGCTCCAAAAGTTGATATCACAGCACCGGCCGCTACCACGTAGCCCGCCCAATCGCCCCACAGGTAGGTGGCCGCATCCGCGAAAGGCGCCTTCGAGTTCTTCAACAGCTCAGGCGAAAGAACTCCCATAATCACCACCGTACCCAACACATACAAGACGGTGACCGCGAGTGTGCCAACCAGCGTGGCGCGGGCAATGGTCTTGCCGGCATTCGCCACACTGCCCGAGGGAATGGTGGCACACTCCAGCCCCATAAAAGCAAATAAGGTCAATGTGGCGGTTGAAGTAATGGCGGCCATATCTGATGTACCGCTGCTGTTGAATGGTTGGTAGTTCTCCGTCTGAATGAAAAAGGCTCCACCCATTGTGACTAATATGAGAGGTGCAATCTTCAATATGGTGGTCACCAGTTGAACTGCGCCCGCTTTCTTAAGGCCATGGGCATTGATCCACGTCAGCAACCAGATACTACCGAGGCCCACGGCCACAGCATAGAAGGCATTGACCCCTAAAACCGGAAAGAACACCGTGAGGTAGCTGATGAAGGCAACCGAGATAGCCGCATTGGTTGACCAAACGGAAATCCAATACCCCCAACCCACCAGAAAGGCTGCGAAGTCGCCAAGGCCTTCGCGTGTGTACGCATAGGGGCCACCATTGGCCAAGGGCATTAGCTGGCTCAGCCAGCTGAACACCAATGCCAGGCAAACAGCCCCGGCACCGGACACCAGCCATCCGATGAGGCTGATGCTGCCAAACGAGGCTAGTGCGGCCGGTAGCATGAACATGGCGGAGGCAATCATATTGCCCATCACCAGCGAAGTGCTGGTCCAAAATCCGATTTTGGGTTGCGCCATGATCAGCAAGTTGAAAAAAAAAGGTGAATCGTTACGACTCACCTTTTTTGAACATCTCGTCTTTACCGGCTATGGCTGGCTGCGCTTGGCCGTCATGGGGAATTGACCGAACTGGCCCAATGTCATGTTTCCGCTGAAATCATCTCCGGAAACCGTGCCTTTCACTCCGATGCTCACCGAGTTTCCTCCAAAGGAGAGCGTATACTCAAAGCTCAATTCATTCCCGTTGAGTTTCAGATTCTCCAGTGGCATCGTGCGGTTCATGCGTGAACTGGTGATGGTGCCGGTAAGTTGTTCGCCATTCTTTTCGATGACGATTTTGCCATCGCCACCTTGCGGTGACTGAACGGTGTAGTTCCATGTTCCCTCGGGCACAATTACAGCGGTGGGGTCAACTTTTACCGTTGCGGTTGCGGCACCACCCACGGCAGCCGGCACCGGAGTTGTTGCCGGGCGACCGTTGCGACCGCCAGCACCACCTGCCCCTCCACCGCCTCCGCCTGACATACCACCACCATCGGCCATGCCGCCATCGCCTTCCTTCAAGTCGTCATTGTTTACGGAACGACCTCGCCTGCGGGGCTGATCAAAACTCATCTTGCCGATGCGGTAGCTGAAGTTTAATCGCACACTCCAGTTGTTGAGCGTGGTAATGCTGCTTTGGTTGATGGTGAGCGTCTCTGTAGCATTCCGAATTTTCATGTTCGGGGCAAGGAAGTTTTCGAAACCAATGCCCACGCTTCCCTTTTTGTTTTTGAATTCCTTTCGCGCACCCAGGCTATACGTTCCGAAACCACCTTGGAAACCTTGCAGCTGAATCCTGCGCCCCCGGTAGAATGCGAATGACTGTAGCGCCCAGCCCTTGCCGAGCCCATAGCTGCCAAACAGGCGCCCACTGTATACCCAGCCGGTATTCGAGGCGTTTTGAGTAGGGTCAGGCACATTGTTTGCCAAATCAGCATAGTAAATGTCGCCCCCGCCATTCAGCGAAAGCTTGCCCACGTTGACGTTGGCAAACATGCTGGCGCCATAGGCATTCTCCATACCGATATTATCGTAGGTGGTCACGATGGTGTCGCCCCGCGGATTGCGCAAACTTTGAATTGCATTATTGGAGTTGCGCACAAAGCCCGTGAAGTTAAGGGAGGTGCCTTTAATGAAGGTGCTGTAGCCGATTTCAAAGTTGTTGGTGAACTCAGGATCAAGTGTTGGATTACCAATCGTAATGTTCAGTGGATTGGATGCCTGAATATTGGGGTTGAGGAACTGAATGGACGGCCGTTGAATGCGCCTGTTGTACGATGCCTTGATAGTACCGTTCTTCAGTTTCTTCGAAGCATTTATGCTGGGGACGAGTACACCGTATTCCGGGATATCAATATCTTCTTCCGTGCGGCTGAACGCATTAATCACGGTGTACTCGTAGCGTAAACCGGTTTTGAAACTGTAGCCACTCTTGGCGCTATAGGTATAGGAACCGTAGCCTGAGAGTACATCTTGATTATAATTCAACTGGTTGTTGAAACTTGGATTAGACGAAGCAATAAACTCACCATCCGAACCAGTTGCTTCAAAGAAGGCAAAATCGCTCAACACCTTTCGCAAAATGTTTTTCGCCCCGAACTCCAACATCTGATTCGTGCCCAGAGGTGTCTGATAATCCAGTTGAAGAGTGTACTCTTCGTTCAAACCGTCATTTTCATTTTTTCTGCGAAAGTCAATATCTCCGGCAGATGTGAAATAGGTATTGCTGAAATCGTTGTTACGATCGTTGCGACTGTACAGCGCCAGGAAGCTTAGCTCTCGATCCTTTTTGGGAAACAGTCGGGTGTAGCTCAGGTTAAAATCGATGGTGCCTGATTCGTCTTTGGTGATTACATCTTGCAAGGATGAACCAGTTAAGGCCCCATTGGTAAAATTCTCGGTCAGTAACCCATCCTGTGCGGAATTGTTATTGCGCACGCCATAGCGCACCGAGGCCGCCAGTGAGTTATATTGGTTGATATCATAGTCCCACCCCAAATTGTAGTTGCCAAAAAGACCATCGCTGCGATTACCGGCTTGTTGTTGGGTGATGTAGTCGGTGTTGTTCGATTTGGTGGCCTGTTGATTTTCGAAAGCACCATCAATGTTGTAATTCGCCCGGCCAAAGCCACCCAGAGAGAAGCCCATCTTTTTCCTGCGGTAGTTGCCACTGAGCCCCAGGTTTGATCCGCGATAGCCGACCCCGGCATCAATGTTTAACGTAAGGCCCTGTAACGTGTTTTTCTTGGTGATGATGTTGATGATGCCACCTGATCCTTCCGCATCGTACTTCGCAGAAGGTGATGTGATCACCTCTACCGTTTTGATTTGGTCAGCCGGAATTTGCTTCAACGCATCGGCAATCGAATTGGCCATAATGGTGGACGGCTTGTTGTTGATTAACACCAGAATATTCTGACTTCCACGCAGGCTCACGTTGCCATCCAGGTCTACCGAAAGGTTAGGTACCCTCCGCAGCACATCCGCGGCATCACCGCCCTTCGTGGTAGCATCATTTTCCGCGTTGTAAATGGTGCGGTCAACTCTCTCTTCAATGAGTTCCTTTTGCCCTTCCACAACCACTTCTTGAAGGACCTCGGTTTCCTGCTGAATAATGATCGCCCCCGTATTAATATCGGTGCCTCGTTCCGCTACCGTAAATGGACCTTTTGTGATGGTTTTGTATCCAATAAAGGAGATGGAAAGTACGTACTGCCCGGCAGGGATATTCTTAATTGAAAAACGACCCTTGTCATCGCAAATGGAGCCATCGATCGGCTTATTGGTCTTGGTATCAACAAGCGCTACGGTGGCGAATTCCACCGGGACACGCCCGGCTGAATCCAGAATGGCACCGCTGATTTTTCCCGTGCCGGTACCGGCCTTGCCTTGGTCCTGCGAAAAGGCCAAAACGGGCAGAAAAAGAAGAAATACAAAAAATTTGTTCATTCCGCGCGCAAAACTAACATGCTTAGAACCTCAAAACGTTGAACAAGTTCAAAATGGACACAAAATCTACATTGGTGGCAATGGCGACTGACCACTGGTGCAACGCAGCGATCAGGGCTTTATTTCGGCCTTCATCGCTTGCAGATGATTGTGAAGGGCGGCCTCCCATGAGGTATCTGCATCCCACCGCGTACCCAGGTAGATATTCCCGTACTCGATGTGCTTGAAATAGAATTTAAAAACGGATTCAGTGGCAGGTAACGTCTTGAGTTGGAAGCCATCGGGGGATGCTGCCATGCTGGCATACGTTTGTTCGACTTTCTTTTCATAGCCCAAAATTTCTTTGGCAACGCTGCCTTTGGCCCGAACAAACCGTAAGATGAATATGTACCCACGGTTATTGAGTTCCCGCTCGCTCATGTCGGCTGGCACCAGGTCAAACTTCAACGCTGGGCCCTGACGCAATAACTCCTCCAGCTTCTGGTTGTCATCGGCCGATGCCATCCGGGGTATGGCCACTTTGAAGTAGGTTGCTTCTTTGCTAAACGACTCATAGCGCCTTCCGGTAAAATTCTTCACGGGAATATCACGCTCCGGTAAATCGTTGATCAAAAAATTCTGTCGCTTTTGATTGCTGACGAGTGAGCGATACGCGTTTTGCAACAGCTCCCGCAGAGACGTATTCTCCATCACCCACTGGCTGCCACCCTTCGCAATCAAGTCAACCGTTTTACTAAAGGGGGTGATCACCAACCGAAATCGACCCGATTCTTTTTGTGCAAACACAAAAAATGCAACGTTGCGTGTATTGAAATAGTCGGCAAATGCTTTGGTCAAATCGGGGCCGGCCAGTACGCGGTCGGTTTCAAAGTAGGCAATCGCATCAATTCCGGTTTGCTGAAAAAAGGTCTGCATCTGATTGAGCTCTTCCTCGGTGTAGGCCAGTTGATAGAGCACTACCGCTCTTTTGGCGAGCAATCCGTCCGGAGCTGTCACGCTGCTGCTTAAACCCCCCAACAAGCCAGCCTCTTCAGGAGAAGTTTGGGCGAGCCCCGCCAAGGGTACGCCATACAACCATAGACAGAAGAGGTACTTCACGCAAGTATAGTAACTGGAGTTCAAAGTTAAACGATAACGCAGATTTGATGCTTCAACGTATCAAATCAGGATGAAAATTCCATCGTCTTCCGTTTTGATCGGAAAGGTTTCCAGATCGGCTGAACGCTCGCCACTCTCGCGCCCGCTCTTTAGGTCAAAGCAGTAGCCATGCCAGGGGCAGATGACTTCGCCCCGGAAGTTGAGGGTGCCTTTGCTGAGTGTCTCCCCATTATGTGTGCACGCATCCTGAACCGCCCGCAATGATCCATTCACATTGGCCAGGCATATGCGAAGGGTGCCTACCCGCATCAGGGCCAACGCACCCGGGGGCACGCGGCTGTGCGCTTCCTGTGCGCTTTCAAAAATCTTGATCCACGACACCTCGTAAAGTAACGGCTCAAACCGCTAAAAGAAAAGCCGGTTCGTACCGCTTCAATTTTATCTATATTCGGCACACTTCTGATCGCATGAAAACCCTATTGACTTTCGCATTCTCGGTTGCTGTTGTTCTCGGGCATGCCCAGGTGAGCAGTAAACTGCAGGCTAAGGTAAATCAACAAGCCGAGGAGCTTGAGCCGCAACTCATTGAGTGGCGCAGGCACTTTCATCAATACCCGGAACTTTCTAACCGGGAAGTCAAGACAGGTGCTTTTATAGTGGAGCATCTGAAAAAGCTGGGGCTTGAGGTAACGTACCCGGTGGCCAAAACCGGTATTGTGGCCCTGCTCAAGGGAGGCAAGCCCGGGCCGGTGGTTGCTCTTCGGGCCGATATGGACGGCCTGCCGATTACCGAACGAAACAGTTTGCCTTTTCTGTCAAAAGAGAAAGCCAGTTTTGGAGGTCAGGAAACGGGAGTGATGCACGCCTGCGGTCATGATGGTCACATGGCAATTTTAATGACCGTAGCTGAAGTGTTGGCGAAAAACAAAAATGATCTGCGCGGCACGGTGAAATTCATTTTTCAACCCGCAGAGGAAGGTGTGCCACCCGAGGAGGCTCCGGCCGGGGCCGAGCTAATGGTGCGCGAGGGCGTGTTGGAAGATCCGAAGGTGGATGTCATCTTCGGCCTGCACCTACAGTCACTGATTCCCTCTGGGCAATTGTCGTATCGGCCAGAGGGTTTGATGGCCGCAGCGGATGGACTCAACATTAAAGTCATGGGCCTGGGGGCACATGGGGCCACTCCGTGGGACAGCGTAGATCCTATTCTCGTCTCCAGCCAGATTGTTGCCGGCCTGCAAACTATTGTCAGTCGCCAGACGGAACTCACCCGGGGCGCGGCTGTGATTACGGTGGGGAGCATCCATGCCGGCAATCGGGGTAACATCATTCCGGAGGAAGCCATCATGCAGGGCACCATCCGAACATTTGATCCCAACATGCAACGCAGCATTCATAATCGCATACGCAACACGGCCACCAAGATCGCTGAAAGTGCAGGGGCCAAAGCCGAGGTTGGTATTCAGGTGATGTACCCGGTGACCTATAACGATCCCCGGCTAACCGAGCAGATGGCGCCTTCGTTGCTGCGCACAGCCGGAGGCGATCGCGTAAAAGTGATTGCGCCCGTTACCATGGCCGAAGATTTTTCATTCTTTCAACAAAAAGTGCCGGGTTTCTTTTTCTTCCTGGGTGCCTACCCGGCCGATCAGAAATTGCCCAAGCCACCCACTCACCATACGGCTGATTTTATGATTGATGAAAAAGCGCTCCTCACCGGGGTGAAAGCGCTGGTGAATCTGACGTTTGACTATATGTACGCCAAAAAATAATCTACCCGACTTATGAAGAAATTACTATCTGGTGCTTTACTACTATCCGCGCTGAGCGTGATAGCCCAATCCAATACCAAACTGCAGGCCAAACTTGATCAGGAAGCGCTCGCGATCGAAAAAAAAGTGATTGAATGGCGCAGATACATTCATCAAAACCCGGAGTTATCGAACCGTGAGTTTAAGACCGGTGCCTACATTGCCGAGCACCTTCGCCAACTGGGTTTGGACGTGCAGCATCCGGTGGCTAAAACCGGTGTGCTCGGTATTTTGCGCACGGAAAAACCCGGCCCCGTTATTGCGCTGCGCGCTGACATTGATGCGCTGCCGGTGACCGAGCGTAACAGCCTTCCCTTCGCCTCGAAGGTGACCACCACGTTTAACGGACAGGAGACAGGCGTGATGCATGCCTGCGGTCATGATTCACACGTGGCTATCCTGATGGGGGTTGCGGAAATTCTGGTAAAGAACAAAAAGGACCTCAAGGGTACGATCAAGTTCTTGTTTCAGCCCGCGGAGGAGGGTGCCCCTGCTGGCGAAGAAGGGGGTGCCGATCTTATGGTGAAAGAAGGTTTACTCGAAAATCCCCAGGTCGATGTCATCTTCGGGTTACACATTCAGTCTATTTCGCCCATCGGCCGCATCACCTATCGTCCGGCTGGTCTGATGGCAGCCTCCGATTGGTTTTCAATCAAAGTTAAGGGCCGGCAGTCGCACGGCTCGGCACCGTGGATGGGCGTTGACCCCATTGTGGTGAGTGCTCAGATCATTAACGGACTGCAGACGATCATCAGCCGGCAAACCGAACTAACCAAAGAAGCCGCTGTAATTACCGTGGGCCGCATGCAGGCCGGTATTCGGGAAAATATTATTCCGGAGGAGGCTTTTATGGCCGGTACCATACGAACCCTGGATGAGGCGATGCAGGACAAGATTCACGAAAAAATTCGACTCACCGCCACCAAGATTGCCGAGAGTGCTGGTGCTACCGCGGAAGTCAGTATTGAGAAGAAGACACCGGTTACGTTTAATGATCCTGCTTTGACGGAAAAAATGGTCGCCAGCTTGCGCAAAGCAACCGGCCCCGAGAATGTAATCCGCATCAATGCCGTCACAGGCGCAGAGGATTTCGCGTTCTATCAAAAAAAAGTGCCTGGCTTTTTCTTCTTCGTGGGTGCCATGCCGCCCGATCAGGAAATGAGTCGGGTGCCCGCCCACCACACCCCTGACTTTATGATCGATGAGCGCGCATTCTTGACCGGCATCAAAGCCATGCTCAATGTAACCGTTGATTACATGTACATGGCCGGCAAGTAACGAGATGGTTCGCTATCTTTTTCTGGTCGTTTTTCTTGTTGGAACTACTTCGGCCCTTGCTCAACTGGAGCAAGCGTTGGCAGCCGAGCGTTGGATACGAACCCAACGGGTTGAACACGCTCCCGGTGTATACTGGCGTGTTTATCCGGGCGATTCCGGCATCACGACCAATCTCTACTCGGGCTCGGCCGGTGTTGTGTTGTTTTATGCCGAGCTGTTTCACACCACCCGGAATCCGGATTTTCTCCGCGAAGCCGAGGCCGGTGCCCGATTCCTCATTCACCACTATTCTTCCCGGGCGCTCACACAGGATGAGGTTGGTTTTTACACCGGCCTGGCCGGAGCTTGTTTCACGGTGAAGAAAGTCTACGACCTGAGTCGGAAAAGTGAACTGCTGGCCGGATACCAAAAACTCATGCGCCAGCTTTTTGCTTCGGCCCGTGTGCGAAATAAATCGGCCGGCTGGCAGTATACCGATGTGGTGTACGGAGCATCCGGTATCGGTTTGTTTTTGCTGCGAGCTAACGATGACATTTCCAACGACCTGGCCATGCGCACGGGTAACCAGTTGCTGGAGGTTGCTCAGCCGGCAGAAGGGGGCGTGCGTTGGTTCATGGACAGCACGCTGATGAAGCAAGGGTACTATATGCCGAACTTCTCGCATGGCACCGCGGGCAATGGCTATTTTTTGCTTCGGCTTTATCAGAAAACGAAAGACAAACGTTACCTCGATAAAGCGCTTCAGGCAGCCGCCCATTTGGCAACAATTGAGCATGACAACAAATGGATACGCCATCACGATGGCAATGGCCGCGACATTTTTTACGTCAGCTGGTGCCACGGGCCCGCGGGCACGGCCCGTTTTTATTACGAGTTGTTTCGGGTTACGCAGGACTCGGCATGGGTGAAGCGAATAGAACAGGCTGCACAGGCCTTGATGACCTGTGGTATACCCGGACAACAGAGCCCCGGATTTTGGAATAACCAAGCACCCTGTTGTGGCTCGGCCGGAGTCGCTGAGTTTTTCCTTGATCTCCACCTGTTGCTTAAGCGCAAGGAGTACCTTGATTTTTCCATGGTCATGACAGAGGATATCATCAAGCGAGGCCGGTCAGAGGGCGATCGGCTTTTCTGGCCGCAAGCGGAGCACCGCAGACAGCCGGACTTAATTCAGGCGCAAACCGGTTACATGCAGGGCGCTGCCGGCATCGGGCTTTGGCTGCTGCATCTTCATCAGTATCGAGACAACATCAAGCCGGCAGTAGTGTTCCCCGACAAGTCGTACTGACAAAAGTTTAATTTACTTCGTTATACCAGGCCTTGCGCGGATAGTATCGCCCAACCGTAACTACTTCTCCGATACGGGGCGTGGCGAGCGTTACCTTTTGTTTTTCCGCTTCAAAAGAGGTGCGCTCGATGGGTTCCGTCCAATGATGGAAGGCGAGTTTGAATTTACCCCAGTGCACCGGCATGAGCACGTTGGCTTTTAAGTCAATAGATGCCTGCACGGTTTCCTCGGGCATCATGTGGATTAATGGCCAATTCATGTTGTACTGGCCGCATTCCAATAACGCGAGATCAAAGGGTCCGAATCGGTCTCCTATTTCTTTGAAATGAGCATCGTAACCGGAATCGCCACCGAGGTAAATCTTGTATTGAGATGTCTGAAGAATAAAAGAAGACCACAGCGACTGATAACGGGTGAACTTACGTCCCGAAAAATGACGGGCGGGTGCGGCCGTGAGCGTCACAGAGTCGGAAATCGGTTGCGATTCCCACCAGTCCAACTCCACGATCTTGTTTGCCGGAATGCCCCACCGTTCCAGGTGAGCACCCACGCCCAACGAAGTGTAGAAAAATCTGGTCTTCTCCTTGAATTGCAGAATTGTTTTGTAGTCGAGGTGGTCGTAGTGATCATGGGTAAGCAGCAGCGCATCAATTTCCGGGAAATCCGAAGCCGCGTAGGCATCTGTGCCGGCAAAGCTTCGGGTCATGAAACTAAACGGACCGGCATGCCCGCTAAAAACGGGGTCTACCAATATCACCCGTCCATCGGTTTTCAGCAAATAAGAGGAATGACCAAACCATACCAGGCTGGTTTTATCTGCTGGTAGTTGCCGCAAGTCTGTTTTCACAACCGGTATTGGGGTTTGCGGTTCTAATGACTTGGAGGGATTAAGAAACTTCCACAACGTGCCCCAAAACGAGAAGTCCTCGCTCTGAACAGGTGTTTCGCTTAGGTTCTGGAATGCTCCGGCCCGGTAGTTGGGCGACTGCTGAATGCGTGCTAAGCGTTCGCCAGCCGGAAGCGCTCCGAACATGGGCTGCTGAAGAAAAAATAAAACTCCTGTGGCCAGCAGCAGGAGCAATACGAAGAAGAACATGGCGGTGCGTTTTAGGTACTTCATGCGGTGGTACGCGCAAGCTAAGACGCAATCGTGCCGATCTTATTTCAGTCGGGCTATTTTTTGTCTTTTAATGTAACCCAGTTGGCATTAGCCTTTTTGATGTACCCGGGCTTATCCTCGTTCCAGTCTTTGGAAACATCTAGGTCGTAGTTCAGGTACAACTTGCCTTCATAAATCGTCCAGGCCTCGGGTTCAATTTTCACTTTGTAGTTGCGCGACACGCCATAGGCACAGAAACCTCCATACTGGGGCGCATATTTTTCCGGTGTCGATTTAAACAGGTCGCGGTTTTGGGCCGTGCTGAAATACCAGGTGGCCCCCTGCCAGGAGACGCTGAATTCTTTTTTTCCTTTCACCGGTTTGCTTTGTGTGAAATACGCCACCGGATCATAGCCTTTGATGGCACCTTCGGAAGTTTGAAAGATGAGACCTTGGGCGGTGGCCTGGTAGCCGATCAGGCACAGCAGAATGATCATCCAATTTTTCATGTGTATAATTTTAAGTTCTCAAGTTTGTTTTGAGTTCAGTAAAACAGGTTAAGAGAGTAAATTTTCATGTTCGTACTTTGCATGGGTGATTGCTCACCGAGCTTGTGACATCGGTTGGTGCTTATCCTGTTAAGGTGTCAATTTCATACGCGTGATTCCACAAGGGATGCACAGT
>JAJTGY010000062.1 GCA_021298015.1 Flammeovirgaceae bacterium | reverse complement strand
CGGCTCCGATGCACCTTGCATCTGCCGTGGATGCGCCCGTCACCGCCATATATTGCAGCACGTTGCCCTCGTTTGGTTTCGGACCGTTGAGTTCAAAATCAAGCGTGGTGGAAACACACGAGAAGCTGGATTGCCGTCCGTGTGGGTTACATGGTCGCCGCCAGTGCCCTAAGGGGCACTTCAAATGTTCGTCTGGTATTCAAGTTGACCAATTGCTCGAAACAATCAATTGAGTTGCATTGCAACTTCTTTTTTAATGAACGAGCCCCAGGGGCAAAAGCGTTTGACCGTATTCAGCCAATAGTCAAATTCCAAGTCGACATCGGAATATGGGCGACCATCGCAAAGCTCGATGCTGAGCTCGGCCAGACTCCATCCTTCGGGATCCAAATGCCATTTGAAGACGTGGGCCTGGTTGCGGTTGTAGCCGGCATCCCCGGCCGCCAGTAAACCGTTGACATGCCTCCGTTCCGCTTCCGGCTTGGCAAGCTCTGCTTCGATCTCGCTCAGTAAATCGGCATTGCTCGTAGCCACTACAAACGAAGCATCACGCCAGTCGGAGGGGGCGCTGCGGAATCCGATCTCAAAAAAACGGAGCGACCCCGGCTGCGCGGCATCTTCGCGGCAGGAGAGAGTCATTATCAGAATCAAACCCGTAGATAACAGTGCCCGCATATTCAGGTAACGGAGAATGGCGTGAGTTTATTTTACCCTTCGAACTTTTTCAGTTCCTGATACAAACGATGCATGGGCATACCCATTACGGTGAAATACGACCCCTCGATGCGTGAGATGCCGATCATGCCGATCCAATCCTGCGCCCCGTACGATCCGGCCTTGTCGAACGGTTTGTCGCGCTCAATGTAATAGCGCAGTTCATCATCGGTTAGCCGCGCGAAGGTAACCCGGGTACGGTCAGCAAAGGTCCGCTGATGCTGCTTGTCCATGAGGCACACGGCCGTGACTACGCGATGGGTACGGCCATTCAACATCGACAACATGGCAAAGGCCTCATCGGCATTCGCGGGTTTGTTCAGCACCCGGCCATCTATGATCACCACGGTATCGGCTGCGATGATAACTTCCTGGGTGATGGACGGTCGGAGGGCCTCGGCTTTCCGCTCCGCCAGAAAACGAGGCACCGTCTCGGCCGGCATACTCTCGGCAAAGTCTTCGGACACCTGCGGCACACGCACGGTAAACTCAAAACCGGCATGTTTGAGCAGATATTGCCTGCGGGGCGAACCGGACGCGAGCAGCAGGGGGCGGGAAATTTTCATGAAATCAGGCTAATACGTTTATCTCGGATGGGGTAACTTCGATCATGTTGTGTTGCGCAATTTGATCAAGAACCGGATCGATTATTTTTTCGAAATGCGACAAGGTCTCTTTTAAGCGCATGTTGCCGAGACTCACAAATATCAGTTTGTAAGGCCTTCGGTGTAGCAAAAAGGAATAATAGAAGTCGGTGTCTTTAGTAACCAGGATCAATGATTCTCTCAGAGATAGGTCATTAATTGAACGATCGGAAGTCTGGTTTTGGAGAGGTAGGTCGCGAGTGTGAAGGCAGATATGGCCTCTGGCTGCAAAAACTTTGATTAAGGCAGGAGATAACTGTGCATCAATCAGGAATTTCATCAAGCTGCGAATGAAAGCTTCTTATGCTTCAGGACTTCAGTCGCAAAGGCGAGGCAGGCCAGGATATCTTCGCGTTCGAGATCAGGGAACTCCGCTAAGAGATCTTCAATACTGTCGCCACCCGCCAAATGTTCGAGGATACTTTCAACCAGGTATCTCGAATTGCGAACGGTAGGTTTGCCGTGACCAACCTCCGGGTTAATGGTAATCCGACTGAGCAGTGAATTCATGGGTTAAAAGTACGAAAAATCAGAATGGGCTATAGTCAGGATTTCGAAACTCATCTTCGAGAATGGAGGTAAACAAAAACCCGCAAATCACTTTGGGGTAGAAGTAGGTTGATTTTTGTGGCATGGTGGATCCGCTGTGACAAACGGATTTGACATCTTCAATGGATACATCCTGTGTGATAATCGCCAGTTGAGCATCTTGCCGAAGCACCCGCGCCAGACAATCCGGAAAGGAACGATCGAAGTCGATGTGTTCGCTTTGGCGCTGATCTTTCCCCGCGATGCCAAAGACCTTTTCAATGATGAAATAATGCATCACGGTAAGGTCGAGGCGTTTTACTTCTTCCGGAAACTTCCACGGCAGGGTTTCGAATGCCTCCTCCTTCAACCGGATTTTGTAGGCACTGTCGTGAAACAGCAAGCCAAAGGCCCACTTCTTTCCCGAGATTACTTCCGGCAGACTATAGGGATCGTCCACCGGTTTGATAATGAAGTCTTCCTGAAGCGATCTCAGGATCGACTTTTCGTCAGGCGGGTTGAGGCCTTTAATCAGGCGGTGTGTGGGCAGGATTCGTAAATCACCCGCCTCGGTATTGGTCAGGTACATCAGGTGAAAGTGATAGGCCTCCTGACCGGTATCCTTCGGATTGGCAGCCTGCCGCTTGTGCATTACGTGCAGTGAGCTCTCGTAGCGATGATGACCATCGGCCAGAATCACCGGCTTGGGGCGCATCACCTCCATAAACCGGCTGATCACCTGCACATCCTGAATCACGGCCAGCACATCGCGCACCCCCTGGTAGTCCTCCGTCTCGTAGAGGGGAAACCGGATGGCCTCGTCCATGTACGGCTCCAACTCAAACCGCGTGTCGGTGTACAAGCCGTGTGTCGGGCTTACGTGCAGGTTTGTTTTCTCCAACAATTGGAGACGATCGTTAACGGCTTTAGGAATCGTGTTCTCGTGCCGCAGAATCACGTTGTCTTTCCAGTCGTGCACGCGAACGTGGCAAACGAACCCTTTGCGGCAAAGTTCCTGAGCGCTTCCGGGAAGTTTGAAGTATTGGTAATACACGTAAATGGCCGGTAGCTTATCTTGAATCAACACTCCGCTTTTTTTCCATTCGGCCAGCCGGGCTGCCGCGCGGTCGGCTGGTTGTGGCCCTTGCGGAACGGACAGATGAATACTGTTGTACGGCTGCTGATACAGATTTTGCCGCTGCCGCTCGGACACCACATCAAACAAAGGTGAGGTTACCGAGTCCAGTTCCCTGACGAGGAGGGGATTGTATCGCCATGGTCGAATGGGACGAATGTCAGCCACAGCGTCAGGAGTTGATACGGTTTTGTTTCCAGCGGCTTGCCCTTGTCGGTGTTTCGGAAGGCGGATTTGCTGCTGGCTTCTGTTGTTGATGCAGATGCACGGCCAGTGCGGCTGCCAGTTGCGAGGATACTTCGCCAGCGGGTCTGCGCAGCATTTCGGGTTTGAAATACTTTTCGACAAACTTCGTGTCGAAATTACCGGAGCGGAAGGCTTCATGTGTCATCACAAACCGGCAGAAGCCGAGCGTAGTTTCCACCCCGGTGATCTGATACTCATCAATGGCCCGAATCATTTTTTCAATGGCCAGTTCCCGCGTTTCCGCAGTACAAATCATTTTGGCAATCATCGGGTCATAGTAAAACGGTATGGCCATGCCCTGCTCAAAGCCATCGTCCACGCGAATGCCGTGCCCTTGCGGGCGTACGTACGTTTTCAGTGTGCCAATGTCGGGCAGAAAGTTATTGGCCGGGTCTTCGGCATAAACACGAACTTCAACCGAATGCCCACGCAGTGTTAATTCCTCCTGAGTGAATGGCAGTTTTTCCCCCTCAGCCACTTTAATCTGAAGTTTTACCAAGTCCAGGCCGGTGATCATTTCAGTTACCGGGTGCTCCACCTGCAGTCGCGTGTTCATTTCCAGGAAAAAGAAATCCAGGTTGCTGTCCACGATGAATTCAACTGTGCCGGCATTATAATACTTGGCAGCCTTGGCCACATTGACCGCGGCTTCACCCATTTTTTTACGCATTTCCGGAGTGAGGATTGAGGAAGGAGCCTCTTCCACTACTTTTTGGTGTCTGCGCTGCACACTGCATTCGCGCTCGAATAGGTGAACCACATTTCCATGCTGATCGCCAAAAATCTGAAACTCGATGTGCCGGGGTTGGGTCACATATTTTTCAATAAATACCGAGCCATCACCAAATGCACTGGTCGCTTCGCTGATCGCGCGCTGCATTTGTTCTTCCAGTTCCGCTTCTTGTTCAACGATGCGCATACCCTTTCCCCCGCCACCGGCACTGGCTTTAATGAGCACCGGGTAACCAATTTCCCGGGCTACCTCATGCGCCAGTTTAACATCGGTAATGGGCTTGTTGATGCCGGGCACCAGCGGTACGCCAAAACGGGCGGCTGCCTCCTTGGCGGCAATCTTACTTCCCATGAGTTCGATCGATTCAGGCGAGGGGCCAATGAAAATCAGGCCCGCCTCGCGAACGGCACGGGCGAAGTCTTCATTTTCAGACAGGAAGCCGTAGCCCGGGTGGATAGCATCCGCACCGGTGTGCCGGGCAGCCTCTATGATTTTTTCCATGCGCAGGTACGACTGCGCAGACGGAGGTGGGCCTATACAAACCGCCTCATCGGCAAAGCGCACATGCAGCGCATGGCGGTCGGCTTCGCTGTAAACGGCAACGGTTTTGACTCCCATTTCGCGCGCGGTGCGCATGATGCGCAAGGTTATTTCACCGCGGTTGGCAACCAGTATTTTTCGGATCTTCCCCATCTTAAAACTTTGGCAAAAGCTACAATAAAACGGCTGGATTGCACTCCGTCCGGTTTTCCTTATTTTTGCGGCAATTTTAATGTAAAATTAAGTCTACCATGGTCGATTTGTTCGAAAAACTTAAAATGGAGGCTGGTCCGCTGGCCAAATATTCTCACCTGCCGCCCGATTACTTTTTCTTCCCCAAACTGGAAGGTGATATCGGGCCGCATATGATGTTCAATGGAAAAAAGGTATTGAACTGGAGTTTGAACAATTACCTGGGTTTGGCTAACCACCCCGAGGTGCGCAAGGCTGATGCCGATGCCACCGCTCAATACGGTCTGGCTTACCCGATGGGCGCGCGCATGATGAGTGGCAACTCGGTGAATCATCTCCGTCTGGAAAAAGAGCTGGCCGAGTTTGTGAAAAAGCCGGACGTTATGCTGTTGAACTTTGGCTATCAAGGTGTTGTATCCATCATTGATGCGTTGGTTAACCGCAAGGACGTGATCGTGTACGATGCGGAGTCTCACGCCTGTATCATTGACGGTGTTCGTCTGCACATGGGCAAACGCTTTGTATATGCGCACAATGACATGGACAGTCTGGAGAAACAACTTCAGCGGGCGACCAAGTTGGCTGAGGAAACCGGTGGCGGAATCCTGGTGATTACGGAAGGCGTTTTTGGTATGTCGGGCAACCAGGGTAATCTGAAGGGTGTTGCCGAATTGAAAAAGAAATACAATTTCCGCCTGTTTGTAGATGATGCTCACGGCTTCGGCTGCATGGGTCCCACCGGGGCGGGCACAGGCGAAGAGCAGGGCGTGATGGATCAAATCGATTTGTACTTCTCCACGTTTGCCAAATCCATGGCCAGCATTGGAGCCTTTGTTGCAGGCGATAAGAACATCCTGACCTACCTGCGGTACAGTGTACGGTCGCAGATTTATGCCAAGAGCATGCCCATGCCGCTGGTCATCGGGGCGTTGAAACGCCTGGAGTTGCTGCGTAGCAAACCGGAACTGCGCCAGAAACTATGGACCATTGTGAAGGCCATTCAAAACGGATTGCGCGAACGCGGATTTTATCTCGGCACCACCTCTTCGATGGTGACCCCGGTGCTGTTCAAAGGGGGGGTAGGCGAGGCCGCCAATATGGCGATGGACCTGCGTGAGAACTTCGGTATTTTCTGCTCGGTGGTTATTTATCCGGTTGTGCCTAAAGACGTTATCATGTTCCGGATTATTCCTACCGCGGCCCATACCCTGGAGGATGTTGAGCGGACCTTAACCGCGTTTTCTGCCCTAAAAACGAAGCTTGATAGCGGGTTTTACCGGGAAGAAGCGTTGGTTTCCGTGACCCGGTAGGGAAAAAAAGGCCTTTTTTGCTTGGTTTTGAAGGTTTTTGTTTAACTTCGTCCAAAAGGATTTCATCAGAAACCTCTAAACATCATAAAAATGAAAAAATTTGAAGAGCTAAAAGCCCTCATCGCCTCCATCGAACCGGATGCGGACAAGTTCTACAACAAAGGAAACAGCGCTGCTGGAACCCGTTTGCGTAAAGGAATGCAGGACATCAAAAATGCAGCCCAGCAAATACGCTCGGAAGTACAGGATTTGAAGAATAAGACCAGCTAGGGCGTTAGTCTCTAAGACCGATTTGTAGTTTTATTGAAAGGGATACCTAAAGGGTATCCCTTTTCTTTTGTCGACCTATCACTTGTTATTCACTTTGCCGAACGCCATTTGAATCTTTTTCTGAAGTGCCTCGCTTGGCGCGACCACCGGCAAACGCAAATTGGGTTCACCGAGACCCATCAGGCTGAGCAAGTATTTGATGCCAGCCGGGTTTCCTTCTTCATACATCAGGCCGTTGATGTCCATCAATTTGAAAAGTTCCTGAGAAGCGCGGGGAAAGTTGCCCGCGGCTGCGTGGTCGGTCATTTTCTTGAAGATGACGGGAAAGGCGTTGGCCAATACAGAAATCACACCTACACCACCAATCGCATACATCGGCACGGTCAGCATATCATCACCAGAAATAATCATGAATGGGCGGGGCTTGGCGGCTGAAATTTTCATGCACTGTTCTAAATTACCGGAGGCCTCTTTGATCCCGATGATGTTGGGGTGCTCCGCCAGCCGCAGTGTTGTCTCGGCCGTCAGGTTTGATGAAGTCCGGCCGGGAACATTATACAGAATCACCGGCACGGGGCTAAACTCGGCAACCGCCTGGAAGTGCTGGTAGATTCCCTCCTGTGAAGGCTTGTTATAATACGGGCTCACGCTAAGAAGTGCGGCTACGCCTGCAAACGAGGTGCTGTCAATTTCATCCAACACAGCCGCTGTGTTATTGCCCCCAATGCCATAGACAATCGGTAACGCCTTTGGATTATTCTTGCGAACGAAGTTCAGAATTTCCTTTTTTTCCTCTTTGGAGCAGGTGGCGGACTCGCCCGTGGTGCCCATCACGACCCAATAGTCGACCCCGCGTGCGGTGTGGCGTAGGATTTTTTTCAAGGCGGGGAAATCCACATCCCCGTTTTCGGTGAAAGGAGTGACCAAAGCAACGCCTGTGCCGTACAGTGCCTTCATACATTAAAATTTATGCAATATAGAAAGGATTACGGCCCCAGCGGCCGGCTACCGAAGTTGGGCCACGTAGCGATGCATGTTATCGGCAAGCGAGTGCTGGTCTCCGTTTTTCCTGATCATCAATTCGAAATCAACGGTGTGATCTTCGTGGTATACGCCTACGCGACAATGCGCTTTACTCCGGGCCAGCAGGTAGTCGATCAAATCGTTTGGCTCCGTGTCCAGATTGAAAAGGTAATCGAACGTGGTGTCGGCAAAGTGTAAGGCTTTGTCCGATTGCAGCGAACCCCAAAAACTGAGTTCATCAATGGTAAAAAAATCAAACAGAAAGTCGTAGTTCTCTTTTTTGCGGGGCAAAAATTCCAATACTCGCACCTTTTTTCCCTCCGTTTCCAACACTTTGACTAGTCGCTTTACCTCATCGTGTTTGGCTTTGTCCTCCACGGTAAACAACACGCCAATGCTCATTGCCTGGGGGTAGGGCAAACTGGCCCGGATGCTTTTGTTCTTCTTTCGGGCATTGTTGGTGCGCCACCGCAGAAACGTATTCTTGAACATCGCAGCAAAATACTAAAATGTGTTGCAAGATCAACCCTTGAGCAGATGCTCAAAGTCCTCTTCGGAGATAATCTGCACTCCGAGTTTTTCGGCCTTTTCGCGTTTTGCGGGCCCCATATTCTCTCCGGCTAACAGGTAGTCGAGTTTACCCGAAACCGATGACAATACGCGGCCGCCATTGGCCAGTATCAGATCTTGAAGCTGTTCGCGTTCATAGTTTCGGAACACGCCCGAAATCACAAAGGATTTGTTGCCCAGAACCTGACTTACCGGTGCCACGCGTTGTTCCACTTCCAGATGGAGTCCGGCTTTGCGCAGGCGGGCCACTTCTTCGCGATTGCGTCCGTCATGAAAGAACTGGCCCACACTTTGCGCGATTTTCTCACCCACTTCCGGGGCCTCCAGCAATTGCTCCAACGTGGCTGTTTGTAATTTCTCCATGGAGCCAAAATGCCGCGCCAGTTTTTCGGCTACTGTCTTGCCCACGTACCGAATGCCGATGGCAAAAAGGACGGCTTCAAAAGGCACTTTGCGCGATTCGGCAATGCCCGCCAGAATATTGCTGGCCGACTTATCCTTAAAGCCATCCAGTTTCAACAGATCTTCTTTTTTTAAATCGTAAAGATCAGCCGGTGTTTTCACCAACCCCAACGCAAATAATTGGTCAATCGTTTTTTCGCCCAGCGAATCGATATCCATGGCCTTGCGCTGAATGAAGTGCTCAATGCGCCCTTTGATTTGGGGCGGGCAGCCGGTGGTATTGGGGCAATAGTAGGCTGCTTCACCTTCTTCGCGAACCAACGTTGTTCCGCATTCCGGGCACGTGCGCGTGTATTGCAGCGGATGTAGGTTGGGAGGCCGCCTGTCCAGGTCTACAGCGGTCACTTTGGGAATAATCTCGCCACCCTTTTCAACAAAAACGAAGTCTCCGATTCGCAAGTCCAGCCGCGCAATTTCATTGGCGTTGTGCAGCGAGGCGCGTTTGACCGTAGTGCCGGCCAGAAAAACCGGCTCCAATTCCGCCACGGGTGTCACGGCCCCGGTGCGCCCCACCTGGTAAGTTACCCCGTTCAGTCGCGTGGCGATGCTCTCGGCCTTGTATTTGTAGGCGATCGCCCAACGGGGGCTCTTAGCCGTGAAGCCCAGTTGTTGCTGTTGGGCAAGGCTGTTGACTTTAATCACCACACCATCCGTTTCCAGCGGAAGGTCGCTTCTTCGTTTTTCCCAGTGGTGAATATACGTCAGTACTTCGTCTATGTTTTGGCACTTGCGGTACGTAGGCGAAACCTGGAAGCCCCATTTTTCAATTTGATGAATCGCTTCCTCATGGGTGTCGATGTCAAGATTTTCGCCCAACAGGTAATACGCAAAGCAATCCAGCTTTCGCCTGGCCACTTCAGCGCTGTCTTGCAGCTTTAATGTGCCCGAGGCGGTGTTGCGGGCATTGGCATACGTCTCTTCGCCCACGTCTTCCAACTCTTTGTTCAGGCGGTTGAACTCTTTTTTGGGAAGAAATACTTCGCCCCGCACTTCAAACCGGGCCGGTCGGTTCTTGGCCGATACCCGCAAGGGAAGCGACCGGATGGTGCGCGCGTTAGCTACTACATTATCGCCTCGCACGCCATCGCCCCGTGTGATAGCTTTGGTCAACAGACCGTCTTCATAAATCAGACTGATTGATACTCCGTCAAATTTCAGCTCACAGAAATAATCATAGGGTGCGCCCGCCAGACCTTTGGCCACGCGACCGTCAAAATCACGCAGTTCTTCTTCGGAGTAGGTGTTGCCGAGCGACAACATTGGGTATTGATGCGTGACCGATTCAAACTCCTTGGTAATCGTGCCACCCACGCGTTGCGTGGGTGAGTCGGGCTGGCGTAGATTCGGAAACTGTTTTTCGAGGTTTTCGAGCTCGGCCAGCAATTGGTCGAATTCAAAGTCACTGATTTCGGTCCGATGCTTTTGGTAGTACAGGTCGTTGTGGTAGTTGACCTGCTGGGTAAGGTGTTCGATCCGCTTTTTTGCTTCGGTGGGGGTCATAAGCGCGGCCAAATTAACACATAATGCACTGTTTTGATCAGGCCAGTTGTAACCCGACACATCAACGCGAAAAGTTATGCCCGTACATCATTGCACGAGGTCATCAGGGTGCATGCCACCAAAGCTGCAGTTTCCGTGCGCAGCCGGGTTGGGCCCAGCGACACCTGTAAAAAATTGCTTTTCAAGGCAGTTGCTATCTCATCCGGGGAGAAATCACCCTCAGGGCCAATGAGCATCAGGTAGCTCGCCCCGGGTTTGATAACTGACTTGAGGTGCACCGGGTTATGAGGATCCACGTATCCGATAAACCGCTGGTCAGCTTTTGCCAGCAGGATCTCGTCAAACCCGGTTATTCCGTTTAGCTCGGGCAGCCAGGCTTGTTGCGATTGCTTCATGGCGCTTTGGGCGATTTTCCCGAGCCGATCCAGGTTGACTGTTTTTCGCTCCGACCGATTGCAGCGCATAAACGAAATCTGCTGCACCCCCAATTCGGTACACTTTTCCACTAACCACTCCACGCGGTCCAGATTTTTGGTGGGTGCTACCGCTACCTGAATGTGATAGGGGGCGGGGGGAACTACTTCTTCTTTGGTTATGGTAAACCGAAACTCTTTCTTATCGGAGGTCAATGCTGCCTCCATCCGTTTACCGCGGCCATCCACCAGCGCGATGCGGTCGCCAACCACCAAACGCAGCACGCGGGCATGGTGCGCTTCGTCTTCAGAAAGTACGTAATCAGAGCCCGGTGGATGATAGAACAAATCCAAAGGCGGATGCAGCTACTTGTAGTTTTGCTCAAGCGAACTCACCAGGGTGAGATACGCCTGCATGGCGGCTTCGTTGGTCATACCTTTTTTGGAGGCCCATGCATCGAACTTGGCTATGCCTTTGAAGTCGAAACCCGTTGGGCGCTCTCCGCTCACATCCCCCTCGGTGGATTGCTTATAGAGCGCATACAACTCCAGTAAATCTTCATTGGAAGGCCGCCTGGTGAGCTGCTGGGCGCGATCCACGGCAGCTTTGAAGTCATCGGCTAACGCCATGATCAACGCTTGTTAATCGGCACGTACTTGCGCGGAGGTTGGCCTACGTAAATCTGACGCGGGCGGCCAATCGGCTCTTTATTCTCACGCATTTCTTTCCATTGTGCAATCCAGCCCGGCAGGCGACCCATCGCAAACATGACGGTGAACATCTCGACCGGTATGCCCAAGGCCCGGTAAATGATACCGGAGTAGAAGTCCACGTTGGGGTACAACTTGCGTTCAATGAAGTACGGATCGCGCAACGCCACTTCTTCGAGTTTCGAGGCAATTTCCAATACCGGGTCATTTACGCCCAGTTTGCCGAGCACATCGTCTGCGGCTTTCTTGATGATTTTGGCACGGGGGTCAAAGTTCTTGTACACGCGGTGACCAAAGCCCATCAGGCGGAAGCCGCTGTTCTTGTCCTTTGCCTTGTTAATCCACTTTTCAATGTCTCCACCATCCTTGCGGATTTGCTCCAACATCACGATAACTTCCTGATTAGCGCCTCCGTGCAGCGGTCCCCACAGCGCGTTGATACCGGCTGAAATGGAGGAGTAGATGCTGGCTTTTGATGAGCCCACAATGCGAACGGTGGAGGTTGAGCAGTTTTGCTCGTGGTCGGCATGAAGGATCAATAACTTATCCAACGCATCGGCCACCACCGGATCGGCATGATATTGTTCGGCCGGCAGGGCGAACATCATTTTTAAGAATCTGGAACAATAGTCAAGCGCATTATCCGGGTAGTTGACGGGATGCCCCACCGCATTTTTGTACGCCCACGCGGCAAAGGTTGGCATCTTGGCCAGGGAGCGAACGATGCTGAGGTACACGCCTTCGGCCGAGCGATTGGGGTCCAGTGACTCGGGATAAAAAGCAGTCTGGGCGCAGAACAAAGAGGCCAATACGCCCATCGGATGTGAAGTGGAGGGGAATCCATCCAGTATCTTCTTAACATCCTCGTGAACCAACGTGTGGGTCTTGATGTCGTTGCTGAATTTGTTGAGCTGATCCTGTGACGGCAGTTCACCGAATATGAGCAGGTAGGATACCTCCAGAAAGGTTGACTTTTCGGCCAAATCCTCAATGCCATAACCCCGGTAGCGCAGGATGCCCTTATCGCCATCCAAAAAGGTAATGGCACTCTTGGTGGCACCGGTGTTTTTGTAACCCAGATCCAGGGTTACCGTGCCGGTCTCTTCGAGCAGGTTGCTGATATCAATGCCCTGTTCGCCTTCTGAGCCTTCAATGATGGGGAATGTGTAGGTCTTGCCGTCTATGATGAGTTGTGCGGTCTTAGCCATAGTGAATTGAATTCTTTGTCTAAAATTAGGTTAACAGGTCGGAGATAAAAATGATTGGTGGATTTTAATATTTATTTAAACCCCGGTTTAGTTGTTACCTAGGATCATCGGGAGGCCGTCCTTTCCGGAACCCACAACAATAATCTTGCTGTTGGGCGATTTAGCCAGTTCCAGGGTGGCTTCTATACCCCTCATTTTCAATAGTTTGTCGGTCAAGCTGTTGTTGATGATGTTATTGGCCCGCGATTCGCCTTCGGCTGCAATGCGCTTGCGCTCGGCTTCGCTTTTCTCTTTGTCAAGCCTGAACTGGTACGCCAATGCTTCCTGCTCTTGCTGCAGTTTGTTTTCAATGGCCTGCTTGATTTGCTCGGGCAACACGATACCGCGAATAAGCACGGCTGTGGCATGTACATAATTCTTGTTGAGGATGTTTTCGGTTTCGGTGCGAATGGCTGTCTCAACCTCAGCGCGCTTGGTGGAGTAAATTTCTTCGGCTGAGTAACGTCCCATAACCTGCCGCACGGTCGATCGCACTTCTGGAATCACCAATACGGTTTCATAATCTTTAGTGAATTTTTCATGTACAAAACCGATCTTATCCGGAATAGGGTAGTAGCGCACGGTTACATCCACGTGGATGGACAAGCCATTTTTGTCCAGCACGTCCATATTCTCATCAGATGAGATCTCGTTCACTTTGTAAACATAATAGTCGTTCCAGGGAGCTTTCATGTGCACACCCGGGCCCATAATGTTCTCTTTATCAAGGCCGCTCCCGAAGGGGTAAAACATAATCGCGCGCTCGGTCGCCTCAATGGTGAAGAACAGGCTTGAGGACAGCGTGAGAAACACGATAAAGGCAATAATGCCCAAGATGATAAAAGGTAATCTACGGTTATTCATAATTATTTGGATTTCAATTTTTTGGCATGTCTTCCTAGCGCGGAAGGCCCAGCAATTTACCTATGATGATCATACCATACAACGTACCCCACACCGCCTCCAGCACGCTCAGGTTGCGGATGAACCGGATCGGTTGAAGCCCCGAGTCCATCCCGGATAAAAAACAAAAGCTATAGGTGACACATTCGGCATAGTTCGGAAGTCCCCGTTCGATGGCCACCCCCATACTACCCGGCATGGCAATGCCTAACAGGTCGTACAGGCTGCCAAATGAAATCCCGATTATAAGACAAACACAGGCCGCCCCCCAAAGTTTATCGGGTGTCAGGTAGCCTTGAGCAAAAATGTCGCGTATGGCAAAGGCAATAACCGTAATCTCAATGGGAAAGAGCAACCCGTGGATGGTTAACAAATAGGCCTGCCGGTTGGGTACTTCGAGAAGCTGGTAGTAGGGGAACTCTACCAAAATGCCGACCACTACAATAAGGCTGAGAAAACAGAAAATACCCATAATGAGGTAGCGGTTGGAGGTAAAGTTTCGCAGCAAGTCCCACAGTAGAAACGCATAGGTAGCCCCGAACCCGGAAAAAATCAGGACGATAAACTTGGAAACGTTGCTTTTGGAATCGGTGAGCAGGGGCTCGGACAGCAGCAGCCCGCAGCCAACAATGAGAATTTGAAGAATAACTACGTTGCGATAATCCTTGGCTTTTTCGCGCTGCAGTTCAAGCTTGGTGAGCTTGTTAAAACTAAAAAGCCGGAAGAGCGACATGCCTGCAAACTAGCAAAGATTTGTCGTCTTCCGGGTCTTGTCAAGTACCTTTCAATATCAGCCTTGCGGCAAACCAAAGTTGCTTTCCGGTGCCGGTGCCGGGCTCGGAGCAGGTGCCGGGGCGGGTGCTGGAGCGGGAGCGGGAGCCGGTTTTGCGGCAGGCTTCTGGGCTTTGGGCGTAGCCTTCTTTTTCGCGGGCTTCTTCGCCACTTTCTTCACAGCTTTTTTAGCCGGCTTTTTAGCCGCCTTCTTCACTACTTTTTTCTTGGCAGACTTCTTTACTGCCTTCTTAGCCTTGGATTTTTTGGCTGCTTTTTTTGCTTTCTTTTTTGCCATAGCACATTAACGTTTAAAGGTGGATTCTCAGATTTGATTATTGCGTCAGTCCATCTCGAATGACCAGCTAAAAATATGAGAATGAATTCATTCTCACATCGCTTCAGCGGAAAAAATTTAGCGTACGTAAGGAAGGTTTACTTTCCGATGCAAAAGCGCGAAAAGATGTTAGCTAACAGGTCATCGGAGGTGATCTCACCGGTGATTTCACCCAGGTGATACAGGGCCTGCCGAATGTCCATGGCAAGGAAATCCCCGGTGATACCCCCGCCAAGGCCCTGCAGAACCCGCGCCAGGGCTTCGTCCGTCAGGTTCAATTGCTGCCAGTGGCGCAAATTGGTCACCAGCACATCGCCCGTCCTGACCTGGTTCAACTCCAGTTTGTTCAGGATGGCTTCTTTCAATTCGGCCAGGTTGTCTTTGTTTTTCGCGGAAATCAGAATGAAATCGCGCCCGCGCAATGCGGTTGCCAGATCCGCGGGAGCCTGGTCCAGTTTATTGCCCACTTTCAGGTAAGGAACTCCGCCCTTGTCCAGTTCACGTTCGGCCTGTTGGATTTCCTCCGGGCTGGTTTGGGACAGGTCAAAGAGATAGAGAATCAGGCTGGCCTTTTGCATCTGCTCGCGCGTGCGCGCAATGCCCAACGCCTCAATCGCATCGTGGGTATCGCGAAGGCCGGCCGTGTCAATAAATCGAAACAGCACACCACCCAGGTGAATCTCATCCTCGATTACATCGCGGGTCGTGCCGGGAATGTCCGAGACAATGGCCCGCTCTTCATTAAGTAAGGCGTTGAGCAAAGTTGATTTACCCGCGTTGGGCTTGCCGGCAATTACGGTGGCCACGCCTTCCTTGATTACCTGACCCTGATCAAATGAATTAATCAACCGGGCCAGGTATCCGCGGATTTTAATGATCAGCTGTCGAAGGTCATCACGCTTGGCAAATTCTACGTCCTCCTCCCCAAAATCAAGCTCCAATTCGATCAACGAGGCGAAATGGATCAGTTCTTCGCGGAGATTTTTGATCTCCCGCGAAAAGCCGCCCCGCATCTGGTTGAGGGCTGCCTGGCGGCCCTGGCTGGTCTCGGCCTGAATCAAATCGGCAACTGCCTCGGCCTGTGCCAGATCGAATCGTCCGTTGAGAAATGCCCTCTGGGTGAACTCCCCGGGCCGGGCCAGTCGCGCGCCCCGCTGAAGCAAAAGGCTGATGATCTCGCGCACAATGACGGGAGAACCGTGGCACGAGATTTCAACCGAATTTTCGCGCGTAAAACTGTGGGGTGCCCGAAAAATGCTGACGAGCACTTCGTCAATCGCCTGGGCGCGACCCAGCATGCCCCAGTGGAGCGTGTGGCTCGGCTGTAGGGTGAGGTTTTTTCCCCGAAACTCGGATTGCACGATGTCAATCGCCTGATCGCCTGACAAGCGCATTACGGCCAGTGCGCCAATGCCCTGAGGGGTGGCCAGCGCAATGATAGTGTCTTGTTTCACTGGGTTCATCCGCGCACAATCAAGACTGGAATTTTTACGCGGTGCCGCACTACATCAACCGTGGCTCCGAAGATCAAATCTTTGAATACCTGATGCCCATGTGCCCCCATTACGAGCAGATCAGCCTCGAACTGAGCGACCACTTCCGGAATTTTACGTTTCGGGTTTCCATACTCGATCTTTAGGGCAGCCCGGTAGCCTTCAGCCGAAAGCTGGGCTACGTAGTTCTCCAGGCTTTTCAGGTCTTCCCGGGATTCCCGATCGGCAATCTCGCTGCCATACCACATGGCCCCGGCTGTTTCCACGATGTGCACCAGAAGGTATTCCGCCTCTTTGCCGCCCTGAGTCACGGCATTACGAATGGCGAGGGAATCCATATCGCTAAAGTCGATGGTCACGGCCACTTTGCGGAAGGCAGCCGTGGGGTGAATGTTAAGCCGGGTGGCTGAACCATGCGGGCTTTGCAGAGCACGCCAGTTTCTTCTTCGATCGATCCAGGGTTTGAACGTGATGTAGAACAGGAGGGAAAGCACCAGAAAACCGAGCGGTACAACAACTAGCATGATCAATTCTGGGTTTTCGGAAGTCGCCATCCAAGAGGCCACCTCCTCAGCGACCAGCCTCACGTTGAGCACAACGATGATAACAGCAATCAGCCATGCCAGGATTTTAACAATCGGTTTAATGGCAAAATCACCCATCTTGGTTTTGTCGCTGGTGAAATGGATCAAGGGAATTACGGCAAACCCCAGTTGCAGGCTCAATACAACCTGGCTAAACACCAGCAGGTTTCCGGTTTCGCCCTCGCCCATAAGGGCAATCACCAGGTAGGCCGGTATGATGGCAATCAGGCGGGTAATCAACCTGCGCAACCAGGGTGCGATACGGATGTTGAGATAACCCTCCATCACTACTTGCCCGGCCAGTGTGCCCGTAACGGTTGAGCTTTGCCCGGCCGCTACCAGCGCGATGCCAAACAAAATAGAAGCCCAATCTGTACCGAGCAGCGGGGCGAGAAATTTGTAGGCATCCTGGATGTCGGTGACTTCAAACATGCCGGCCCGGAAGAAGGTAGAAGCCGCCAGGATGAGAATGGCCGAGTTCACAAAAAAGGCCGCATTCAAAGCAATGGTTGAGTCAATCAGATTGTACTTCAAAGCTGATTTTATTCCGGCTGGTGAAGTATCAAATCTGCGGGTTTGAACCAGTGAGGAGTGCAAATACAGGTTGTGTGGCATCACGGTAGCGCCAATGATCCCGATAGCGATATAAAGTGCTTCTTCGCCCGGCAGCGAAGGGATCAATCCGGACGCCACCTCGCTCAGATTGGGTTTCGCCCAAATCATTTCCACCAAAAAAGAAATGCCAATGATGGCCACCAAACCGATGATGAAGGCTTCAATTTTGCGCATACCGTAGCTCTGAAGCGCCAGCAGAAGAAACGTGTCCAGCACCGTGAGCGTTATGCCCCACATCAGGGGCAAGCCGAACAGCAGTTGCAAGCCTATCGCCATGCCCAGCACCTCGGCCAGGTCGGTGGCGGCAATCGCGATTTCGGCAAAGACCCAAAGCACAAAGTTGACCACGGGGTGGTAGGTGGTTCGCGAGGCCTGGGCGAGGTCAAGTTGCCGAACGATGCCCAGCCGCGCGCTGAGGCTTTGCAGCAGAAGCGCCATCAGGTTTGACATCAGCAGCACCCAAATCAAGGCGTATCCGAACTTGCTTCCCCCGGCAATATCCGTGGCCCAGTTTCCCGGATCCATGTAGCCTACGCTTACCAGATAAGCCGGGCCGATAAAAGCCAGCATTTTCCGCCAGCCCGTACGCCCGCGCACCTCGACCGAGGCATTGACTTCGCTCAACGACTTTCGGGATATGCCTGGGGTGATCATGGATGGGTCACCAAAATGTTTTGTGACACTTCGCGCGACAGGAAGTAGCGTGTCTTGCGGATGATCACCTCCAGGGAGCCATCAAACGTTTCGATAGCAACCAGTTGGATCGGGGTGCCGGGATGGGCGCCCAGTTTGTCCAGGTACTTCAGTAGCTGCGAGTCGGAGTCTTTTACGGCCTGAATGCGACCCTGAAAGCCCGGACTCATCTCGCTCAGGGCACGGTCGGCAGAGGTTGTCATCTTTCCGGTTTTGTCGGGAATTGGATCCCCGTGCGGATCAACCGAAGGATATCCCAGAAACTCGTCCAGGGCTTCGATGAGGCGGGCAGACTGAATGTGTTCGAGTTGCTCGGCCACTTCGTGCACTTCATCCCAGGTGAAGCCCAGTTTTTGCACCAGAAATGTCTCCCATAGCCGGTGTTTGCGTACGATACTCAAAGCAGCCTGCGTTCCTTTTTTGGTGAGGGTGACACCATAGTACTTTTCATGCCGCACCAGCGCTTTCAAAGATAAGCGCTTGATCATATCGGTGACGGAGGCTGCTTTGGTGTGCAACTGAGCCGCCAAATCGTTGGTGAGCACCGCCTGACCACCCAGCGAGAGGTGGTAAATTGCTTTCAGGTAATTTTCTTCAGCCAGGCTCAGCATGTGACAAACCTATAAATTTTAGACTAACCTAAAAAATATTTTAGGTATTTTTTGATTTCAAGGGCTGCATTGTCGCCCTGAATGGGTTATATCTCTTCCACCTAAACCTTAACCCTTGTGAAGACTGCTCGAAGAACAGATTTTCTGAGTGGCTACCTGTTGATCCTGACCGTGGCGGTGGTGGCCGGCTGGCGTTTGGATTGGTGGCGTGGGCGGTGGACTGGTTTTCCCAGACTTCCGGATAGCGCAGGTCGACCGCTACCCCAGCCTGGTAGAAATGCACGAATTCCACCCACGGCCGATGACGCGTGACGAGTATGGGCAGGCGATAAGCCACATATTCATACAGCTTGGTCGGTATGCGATGTTCGTTTGCCATGCTCACGGGGTTGAGCACCAACCCTATATCCTTCTGGCTGATCAACTCCAACACCCGTGAATGAGGCACCAACCGATCACCTCCCTCCAGGGTGATGTAGTCCTGACGCTCTAGCTCCTCGCGCAGCCGATCCAGTTCGGACTTCCGGGCGCAATAGCCTGCGAGGTGCAGGGTAAGTGCGGGTGAAACCTGACGGAGCGACCGGGCTAAATCCAGGGCACACCACAGGCCGGTACTTCCCGACAAAGTGCCGGTGAAAAGAAGCGATAAGGTGGCGGGATTCAGCGGTTTACGCGCAGGTAGCTGAGACGGTTTTTTAGCTTTATTCTCAACTACCCAGACCCGGCCGGCCGGCAAAAAATTCAGTTCGGACCGGTAGCATTTTTCGGCCAGCCAAAACCCCGCAGCCAGCCACGCAGCCAGCCGCTCCTTGACGCGAACCCACCCGGCAATCAGGCCGCGTAATCCCCTTGGAAAGCCATCGCCAAACCGAATGTTGGCCGCATAATTTTCCTGAATATCATAAATGAAAAGCCGCCCAAATATTATTCTGTTTATAATCGCAACTATCAGTAATTCATGGGTTGTAACTATCAATACCTCCGGCTTTACTTGAAATACTTTAACTAACACTTGAAGTGGAGCGAACACCCTTCGCCAACTCAACCGACTAAAGCTGCCAAGGCTGTGGCATTTGATGTTTGGGCTGGCCGGGGGACTGACCGAGCGGCCAACCAGATGAACCTCGTACCCATGCCTTTCCAGTGTAACGCCCAGCTTGCCAAAGGCGCGGGTGTCATCTACCGGCTTGAGCACTGAGGCAATGAGGATCGTTCTTTTTTTCATTTATTGCGGTCGGATTAAAAGTAAAACATTGAGCGAACTTCAGAAACAAATTGAGCAAGCCTGGGACAACAGGGAATTACTGAAAGAACAAGGCATCCAGCAGGCCATCCGCGAAGTGGTCGCCCAACTGGATGCGGGCCACTTGCGCGTGGCCGAGCCCGCAGGTTCAGGCTGGCGGGTGAACGACTGGATCAAAAAGGCCGTGATCCTGTACTTTCCCATTCAACAGATGGAGGTGATCGAGGTGGGGCCTTTTGAGTTCCACGATAAGATTGCCCTGAAGAAGAACTACCGCGAACGAGGTGTGCGGGTGGTGCCCCATGCCCTAGCCCGGCACGGCAGTTTCGTCAGCCAGGGGGTTATTCTTATGCCCTCTTATGTGAACATCGGTGCATATGTAGATGAGGGCACGATGGTCGATACCTGGGCCACCGTGGGCAGTTGTGCTCAGGTTGGCAAGAATGTGCACCTTAGCGGGGGTGTTGGGTTAGGCGGTGTGCTGGAGCCGGTGCAGGCCGCCCCGGTTATCATTGAGGATAATGCGTTCATTGGGTCCCGCTGCATTATTGTGGAGGGCGTGCGGGTCGGCCGCGAGGCCGTTCTGGGTGCCAACGTGGTGCTCACGGCCAGTTCAAAGGTCATTGACGTCACCGGGCCTGATCCGGTGGAATACAAGGGTTACGTACCCGAGCGCTCCGTGGTCATCCCGGGAAGTTACCCCAAGACATTTCCGGCCGGCACCTTTCATGTGCCCTGTGCGTTAATCATCGGCCAGCGCAAGGAGAGTACGGACAAAAAAACGTCCCTCAATAACGCCCTTCGGGATAACAGTGTGTCAGTTTAGGATACCACAAACTTTGTCCTGAATACCTCAGAATCCTATTTTTGTATGGTGTTCCGAGGGATTTTAATCATCAGCCTGGCTTTGGGCATTGCCGCGTTTTCGGTGATGCCTGGCCAACAACCTCAGCTAAAAAACCGGAGTTTTACAAGTGGCGAGTTGCTGCACTACAAAGTCTTCTTCGGTTTTTTTAATGTGGGTAAGGCCTCTACCCAGGTGGATCCCAAAATCCACCATGTAAAAGGTAACTCGTGCTATAAAATCGATGCGTTTGGAGAGACGAGTGGCATGGTGTCATGGATTACCAAGGTGAATGATAACTGGGGTGCTTATATCGATACGGCAGCCTTGATTCCCCATATATCCTACCGTAAACTACGCGAGGGAAAGTACCGGAAAGATGAGATGGTGACTTTTGATCATGTAACGCAAAAAGCGGAAGTAAAAGTGTTGGACGAAACCAAAGGCGAATACGGAGAGGGTAAAGTATTTGATGTGCCGAACCATGTACGCGACCTGGTTGGCGGTTTCGTGTATCTGCGGGTTATTGACTTTGCCAAAATGAAGAAGGGGGAGATGTTTACCATATCGGGCTTTCACGAGGATAAGGCTTATGATCTGCAGGTCACGTTTCACGGCACTGAAACGATCAAGACCGAAATCGGCAAAATTCCCTGCTACAAGCTTGTGCCTGAGGTACCCGACAATCAGTTGTTTGATGGAAAAAACTCCGTGACCTGCTGGATCTCGGCCGATCAGAACAAGATACCCGTCAAGATATCGGCCAAAATGTTCATTGGCAGTACCGGCCTTGAGCTATATGCCTTCAAAGGCTTGCGCAACCAGCTGAAGGTCGTATTTTAAACCGGCCGAAGTATTGGATGCCTCCCTTCAAAAAGGGCATAGCGGCTACTTGTAAAAGTGAGGGACAGCCTTTACTTTTCATCTTTCCTAACCTAAACCATTTACCATGTTAAAAGAATTTAAAGCTTTTGCGATGCGGGGCAACGTAATTGACCTCGCCATAGGTGTTATCATTGGCGGTGCCTTTGGCGCTATTGTCAACTCACTGATCAATGACTTGATTACCCCTTTGTTGCTCAAGCCGGCTCTGGATGCTGCTCAGCTAAGCCGATTGGAAGACCTGACGGCATTAGGTGCTGTTAAATACGGCAAGTTCATCGCAGCTACCATCAACTTCATCATCATTGCGTTTGTGTTGTTTCTGATTGTGAAAGGTGTGAACGCAGCGAAGAAAAAAGAGGAGGTCGCGCCAGCAGCCCCCGCTGAACCTCCCGCGGATATCAAATTGCTGACGGAGATCCGGGATTTGCTCAAGAGGTAAACAGCACGTTAACATATGCTCAAAGGCCCATTTTTGCAATGGGCCTTTTTGTTGCTCCACAGCTAACACTCATTAGGGCGCAATGCCTACCTTTGCTCCTCAACAATTTGTATGGCAGTGGCGGAAGCATCACGGACGAGAAGGCGAAATACTGAGATTAGCCGGGATACCCTGCTGAAGGCCTATGAACTCATGTGCATGGCCCGGGCGATGGCCAACCTCTATGATGAAAAGCGTGAGATTGCCAGCAAGTACGTGCATAGTACGTCACGCGGGCATGAGGCGATTCAAATCGCGGCCGGTCTTCTATTAACGCCACGCGATTATGCCGCCCTTTATTACCGCGATGAGTCGATCTTGCTAGGCCTGGGGTTAGAGCCGTATGAACTCATGCTGCAATTGATGGCCAAGCGCGAGGATCCCTTTTCGGGCGGCCGCACCTACTATGGCCATCCTTCACTCAGGCGCGATGGCTTTCCAGTGATTCCGCATCAGAGTTCGGCCACCGGTATGCAAGCCATTCCGGCTACGGGCATGGCCCACGGGCTGGCCTACCTGGAGTCTCAGGGGTTAGCAGGCGGCACACCCGCGATTGTCCTGTGTTCGTTGGGCGATGGTTCGGTCACGGAGGGTGAAGTAGCCGAAGCGTTTCAGATGGCGGTACTCAAAAAGCTGCCCATCGTCTACCTTGTTCAAGATAACGATTGGGGAATATCCGCCACCGGAGCCGAGATGCGGGCGATGGATGCGTATGAATATGCGGCCGGATTCAAAGGGATGGAACGCCTGCGGGTGGATGGAGCTGACTTTGTGGAAAGTTTTGGAGCGTTGAAAAAAGCATTTGACTACGTGCGCCAGAATCGGGCGCCCATGCTGGTGCACGCGCGGTGTCCCTTGCTCGGTCATCACACCTCAGGTGTTCGCAAGGAATGGTACCGCGGTGAAAATCTTAAACAGCATGAGCGAAACGACCCCTTCCGAAAGTTTGAGCGGTATTTGAAAAGCATCGGGGAAGCAAAGGAGTTGCTGGACGAAATCAATACGCGCACCACAGCCCGGGTACGGCAGGATTTCGATCGGGCTTTGAAAGCCGATAACCCCGTGCCGGATGAATTTGATACGCACGAGTTTGCCCCAACACCGGTTACGGAGGAGCAAGGCACTCGTGAACCCGCTGCAGGCGAAAAGGTGGTGATGGTGGATGCCGCGCTGCATGCGGTGGATGAAATTCTGAAGAAGCATCCCGAAGCCTTATTCTACGGCCAGGATGTTGGAGGTCGGTTGGGTGGTGTTTTTCGCGAGGCGGCAACACTGGCGCAGAAGTATGGCGACAACCGTGTTTTTAATACGCCCATCCAGGAAGCGTATATCATCGGCTCTACGGCTGGCATGACGGCCGTGGGCGCGCGACCCATCGTTGAAATTCAGTTTGCGGATTACATCTGGCCGGGCATCAATCAATTGGTTGAGGAGTTGTCTAAAAGTTGCTACCTGTCCAAAGGCCAGTTTCCAGTCCCGGCTGTTATCCGCGTGCCGATTGGTGCTTATGGCGGAGGCGGACCCTATCACTCTGGCAGCGTAGAGTCTGCGCTACTCACCATCCGCGGCATCAAAGTCGTGTATCCCAGCAATGCGGCTGACATGAAAGGACTGATGAAAGCTGCGTTCTATGATCCCAATCCGGTGGTCGTGTTGGAACACAAGGGTTTGTACTGGAGCAAGGTGGCCGGCACCGCAGATGCCAAGACGCTCGAACCGGATGAGGACTACATCATTCCGTTGGGCATGGGCCGTATGGTTCAGCGCGCCAGTGAAGGTTGGCTCAAAGAAGGTGGTGCCGCGTTGATTGTTACCTACGGTATGGGTGTCTATTGGTCAAAAGGTGCAACGGAGTTGTGGCCGGATCAGGTATCGATATTTGATTTACGGTCGCTCAACCCGCTGGACGAAGAGACCATGCTGAGCCTGGCCCGCGAACACGGCCGTGTGCTGGTTGTCACGGAAGAGCCGCTGATGAATTCATTTGCCGAATCGCTGGCCGGCCGGATCAGTGAGCGGTGTTTTGCTGCCCTGGATGCACCCGTGATGACCGTGGGAGCGGCCAACTTGCCGGCTGTGCCGCTCAATGTTGAACTGGAAAAGATGATGTTGCCCAGTGCCGACAAAGTGCGTGCAAAACTGGCCGAGTTAATCGCGTTTTAACGAATCATCGAATCGAAGTTCTTTCGGGGTTTCTTGTCTTTTCTGTCGCCTTTCGTGCTGTTGCCCTTTTTTGCCAACTTAATATGATGGGTTAACCGATAGGCGACCGAGAGCGTAATTGTTCGGGGCCGCGTATCCAGCGGGTCGGAAGTCTGCGTGATTTGCATTTCGGCCATTTCCCCCAGAGAAGAAAATCCGTGCGTATATCGGATTTCAAACTGAAAAAAACGCAGTGGCCGCCAGGGGGCAATGACACCAACTGCTGCATCCGCACCTATTTGCCAACGGTTGGGCTCTGAAATGTAGATGATGTCGGGTTCGCTTTTCGAACGATCAATTTCGGAAAACATCACCTTACCTTCGGCCAACGTTTGTAGACCCGACCATCGGCCGTGTCCGGAAACCCAAAGCCCGAGGCGAGGCCCTGCAGCTAAGTACCACGAGAGGACATGATCTTTGTGCTTTTGAATGGTAAATGAGCGCCCCAGCAGCCAGGATGTTTCGAGGAAGCCATTCCTCATTTGAGTTGACAAAAGCGAATCCACGGTGGCTGCGCGACTGTTTACCGAATAGCCCAGCTCTACAGCAGCCCAAAGTGATTTGTTAATGTCGTACGTCAGGGAGCCCTTGAGTTCAAGTCCAGCCTGCCAAGCGGTTGATGAGGGTGAGTATGTCGTTACGGGAACCCCAGCGCGAAGACCGAAATAGTAGCCTTGAGCCGGGCCGTGGGTAGACCACACCAGCAAGGCAAAAAGAAATATGGAGCGGCTTGAACTAATTCTCATCGCTTAGAACGGATAACCAACGCCAATATTGAAAATCATAGGCTCACGGTCTGTGAAGTCTCCAAAAGCCTTGGCTCTGTTCAGCACAAAGCGGTCCCCTTGCTCCCGAGCCGGGTCGTATACTTTTACGCCCACGTCAAAACGGAAAACGAGGAAGGAAAAGTCAAAGCGAACGCCAAGCCCGGTACCCACACCCAACTGGTTCACAAAGTCAGAAAGTTTAAACTTGGTCGTGCCTGTCCAAGAGGCTGCGTTTTCGGTAGGCACGTAATTCTGTTCGCGAACCGTCCACACGTTGCCGACATCGACAAAAAATGCACCATGGACAAAGCCAAATAGTTTTTTCCGGAGTTCAACACTGGCCTCAAGTAAGATATCACCGGGCTGTTCGAATCGGTAGTCAAAAAGTCCATCAGCCGATGGGTCTGTGGTCAATGGGGGTGGGCGCGAGCCCACACCCAACCTGCGCGGTCGCCAGGCCCTCACACTATTGCTGCCGCCAACGAAGAAGTACTTTTCATACGGTAAGGCCGTATTCTTACCGTAGGAGTACGCAAGACCAGCGTTAAGGCGGCTGGCCAGCACCGTGTTTTTGTTTAGAATCTTAAGCCTGCGCAAATCCGCGCTGAGGCGGATATACTTGTACGTCTCTAATCCGTTTTGTTCCAGGATGGCCGGCTCATACAAATTTAACAACGTTCCTCCGCTTTCAATCTGGGTGCGCAGGAAGAATGAACTGCGACTGGAGTTCCCATAGTTATTGGGGTTGTACGTGAATGAAAAAATCATACTGGTCACAAACGAGGGCTTGAAAGAGTTAATCAGGTTGTTGCCTTGCGACTGAAGATCGACCAGAAGGGCATTGAAGGCGCTGTCTTGCTTGGATTGAATGATGTTGAGACTTGTGATGGTAAACTGATACTGAGACGAGCGGTGATTCTCCCAAAAGAAGGTGCCCGCAATGGACGTAATCTCGCGCCTGTATTCCGGGCGGTCGGTGTACGTTATACCGGCCAACAGTCGCGTTCGCGGACTATACTTGGCAATACGGTATTGGGCATCGCGGCTAAACGGAAAGAGGATTTGCGGAAAGGTAAGGGAGACATTGGCACCGGCTTCCACGCTGCGGTAGAAACTGCCCAACTGCGTGGCAGCGGCCACACCTTCAAATCCAAACCGCCCGTTGATTTCGAAAATTTCCAGCCCGCCAAAGAGGTTTCGCTTTTTTAAACTGGTGGTTACATAAGGGCCGGGGAAGCCTTGCGTAACGGTTACCCCGAACTCATTTGACCACGAATAGCGGTCGAGCGGGCTGGTAAAAATATTGGCTGTGAACTTATGCTGGCCGGAATCGTAGCTGATGTTGACAAACTTGAAAATATCCAGGTTGGCGAGTTGCCGTTGGGTAAAGAACGTTTTTTCCCGGCTGAACAAGGAGTCTTTCTCCAAGGATACGCGTTGCGACAGAATTTTTCGGCTGAACTCATCGCGGTAATAGTTAAACGTGATGTTCCGGAAGACTTTGGAGGTTCGCTGCCCGGCAACCGCTTGCCGGGTATTCAGCGAGGCATCCGTAGTGAAACTGATGGAGTCTATTCGGAAGACGCGGTGCTCGGTTTTGCGTGGTGGATTGCGCACGTTCATCAAGGCCGCAATCTGACGGGGGCGGTAACTGGTGTCCACTTCAAAATCGATGTACTCGCGCGAGAAGTCGTAGTAGCCGCGGTTTTTCAATAATAGATCAATGCGGTCGCGTTCTTTGCTGAGTAAATCCTGTTGGTAGCGGTCGCCTGCCTTAATCAGACTCTTACCCCGGTTTTCAAAAATAATTTTTGCTACCGCAGTGTCGGCAATCTGATACAAGATCGTGTCGTACAGATAAGCCGGACCCGGTGTAACCCGGTAGTTCACGTTCACCAGTTTGCCTTCCTGGGTTACTTCCGGAGTGGCCTTGCCCAGAAAAAAGCCGTGGGCGACCAGGTAATCAGTAATGCGTTGGGCCGTCTGTTCGGTCTGAGCTGAATCAAACACGGTAAGCGGTTCGCCCCATTGCATGAAGTTGTTCCCATTCTCGATTTTGTTGTTCAGCTCCTCTAGTTTCTGCTGTTTGTGGTACTGAATGTTGCCGATTTTTCGCTGGTCGGTGGTGCGGGCAATTCGTGCGTCAAACTTCTTCTCTACCTGCGCTTTTTTATCGATGAACTTTTGTTGATCATATTTCTTTTGCCCGGTGTAGTACATGGTAACGAGCAAATGCGCGGGTAATCCCAGAAACTTTCGGTTTGTTTTCTGCACATACAGGTTGCTCCACTCTGAGAGACCGGTACTTCGGGTACCGGAGGTTTTTTGTTTATACAGCAACTTTTGATTTTCTTGGAGGTATTGCGTTCCCAAACACCCGCTCAACATCACGGATAGAACCGTAAAACTCAGCCAGCGCCTTGCCATGCTCTCCAAACCGAAGTCTTCCTTTGTCAAATCATTGCAAATAAAGAAATACCGCCAAGCCGAGCAATGCTTTCTGGTGGAGGGAAGCAAAAGCGTAGCCGAGGTTCTGCAGTCCGATTTTGAAGTGATCATGCTGGTGGGCAGGCCCGCCTTTTTGGCGGAAATGGACCGCTACCCCAGCGCCCCGCGCGAACGGTATGACGTGAACGAAGCAACCCTGGCCAGCCTGGGGAGTTTTCAAACCAACACGACCGGACTCGCGGTGGTGCGCATGAAACCCAATTCGCCACCCACCCGCCAGGCGCCACTCGTGCTGGCGCTTGATGATATTCGTGATCCGGGAAATCTCGGCACGATTATCCGCACAGCCGATTGGTATGGCGTGCGTACGATTGTAGCTTCTGAAAACACCGCAGATGTCTACAACCCGAAGGTGATCACAGCAACCATGGGATCGTTTACGCGCGTGCAGGTGTACTACACGGCATTACCTGACTATCTTCGTCAACATGATGCCACCGTTTACGGAACGTTCCTCACCGGCACCAACGTACATGAAGTCAACTGGATATCACCGGCAATCCTCGTCATGGGCAATGAGGCTCATGGCATTTCGGACGAAGTCAAAACCAGGGTTCAGCAACCCATTACGATTCCGCGGGTAGGAAAGGCGGAGTCGCTCAATGCGGCAATTGCCACAGCCATTGTGCTGGACAACTACGCACGGTCACAAAAATGACTGGCTTTGCCGGGCGGCATCCTCGGATATTTTTTCGGCATTGGTTTTACCCAGATAACGATCAATGAGGTAATGGCCCAGATAAATGACGGGTGTTAGCGCGATCGCCACTGCGAATTTGTAGATGTAGTTGGTAACGCCAATGGCCATGAGCTGCGGCCAGGAAAACGTGCCGGCAAAGGCGATAAACAAGACCACAAAACTGTCGATGAATTGCGACACCAGAGTTGACCCGGTGGCGCGCAACCAGAGCATGCGCGGGCCGGTTATTTTTCGCAAGCGCTGAAAGACGAACACGTCAATCAACTGACCCAACAAGAAGGCGCTCAGCGAACCGATGATAATGCGTTGCCCTTGTCCGAATATCTTATTAAAGGCAAAGTTCATGTCGAAAAAGTTCCCCTCGCCATCGCGGTTGTTGGCATCAAGCCACCATTGCGCGGGTGGGAGTTCCATAGTTAGAAAGATGACCACAAAGGCGTACGCGATCAGGCCGGCCGTCAGGTAGCTGATGCGTTTGACGCCCGGCTTGCCGAAGTATTCGTTAATCAGATCGGAAGTGATGAAAACCACCGGCCAGATGATGGCTCCGGCTGTCAAATTGAAGTCCATCGAGAAGCCGAGTATGGGCAGGTGAGCCGGTCGCCAGCCCAGGGTTTGTTCTCCGGAGAAGATTTTGACCCCAATCATCTCGGCCACCAGCGCATTGGTGAGGAAGATGCCCGCCAGCACTAAAAACAATCGCTGCTTTTTTTGATCGAGGGATGCTGTCATTCCTCCAAGGTAAAGGTTGTGCCCTCAATGGCCAACTCGGTGTTGGGGAATACACGGCAGGCCTCAGCCAATAGCCCGGACAAGTCGCGGTAGCGGGCCGAAAAGTGCCCGATGATGAGTTTCTCCACGTTAGCTTCAGCCGCGATGCTGGCGGCCTCGCGGGCGGTGCTGTGTCGTGTTTCGGCTGCCTTGTCGCGCTCATCTTCCATAAAGGTGGCTTCATGGTAAAGCAGGCTAACGCCTCGAACGTGCTCGGTCAACGCGGGAAAGTAGACCGTGTCCGAGCAGTAGGCGTATGAGAACGAAGGCCTTGGTGGCAGGGTGAAGTCGGCATGGTGATAGATCATTTGGCCGCTGTCATCGTGCACGTTCAACCCTTGTTTAAGCTGGGCAATGTGTTGCAGCAACATGCCTTCCTGCAATTTGGCTTTGTCAATACGCAGCGGCTTCTGCTTTTCGCGGATTAAAAAGCCATTACAGGGAAGTTTGTGAAGAAGGGGTAGGGTTTCCACGGTAACGGCATCATCCTCGTAGATCAGCGCACGTGTCCCCTGCGGCAACGCGTGAAAGATCAGGTTGAAGTTCAACGCGGATTTGGAGTGCTTGAGTTGAAGTGTAATGATCTCGTCCAAGCCGGGCAGGCTATACAAATGCAGGTCAGCCGTTCTGCGTTGCAGGTGCATGGAAAAAATCAATCCCATCAGGCCCAGATAGTGATCTCCGTGCAGGTGACTGATGAAAACATGATCAATCTTGTGGTAGGGCAGGCCCTGCGCCATCAATTGCATTTGGGCTCCCTCGCCACAATCGATGAGGAAAAAGCGATTTTGAATCGAAATGAACTGGCAGGTAGGGAACCGGCCGAAGGCCGGCAGAGCACCGCTGGATCCGAGAATTGTGATTTTGAACATTCCGTTGGAGCCTGGTACCGAATCCGCGTTTATGATGGGTGCTTCCCCACAAAGGAAGTCTTTGGCGCTCGAGTCTTACTCGCCATCCTTCATGTCCTTCTCAATTTCGTGCATGAACACCGCATCGATGGCCTCTTCGATCGAGGGTAAAATATTCAGGACGCTATCGAGCTGGGAAATTTTGATGAGCTTTAACGTGTGCTCCGACAGGCGGGTAAGTACGAAAATTCCTCCGTCCTCCTGCAGAATCCGGTTTCCAACCAGCAGGGCGCTCAGTCCGGATGAATCGGTATACTTGACTTCGCCCAAATCCAGGATCAGGTTGCGGGCGCCTTCGGCATGAAGGGTCACCATTTCGGATTTTAAGTTGGGCGCAATGCTGGAGTCGAGTTTTTCCTCGTGCAGGCTTAACAGGGCGTATTTCTCTTGCTTGTCGATCGTGTATTTCATCGGACGATATTGAAGGGTTAAAATTACTTCATTTTAGGGATTTAACGATGGCCTGCTCAATTCGTTCCAGCAAGGCATCATAATTTACAGGCGGCAGGGTTTCGCCCGTCAGTTGCGTGTACAACTCGCGGTAACGGTCGCTGATGGAATGCACGATGGCATCGGTCATTTCGGGTACCTGCTGGCCTTCTTTACCCTGAAATCCGTTTTCAATCAGCCATTGCCGGACAAATTCTTTGGATAACTGCTTTTGAGGTTCGCCTTTCCGCTGCCGCTCGTCATACCCATCAGCATAAAAGTACCGGGAGGAGTCAGGTGTGTGCACCTCATCGATCAGATAAATCGTGCCGTTGTGGCGTCCAAACTCGTATTTGGTGTCTACCAGAATGAGGCCGCGTTGCCGTGCCAGTTCGGTTCCCTTGGCAAACAAGGTCCGCGCATACGTTTCCAATACGGTATACTCAGCTTCCGGTACCAATTTTCGTTTCAGGATTTCTTCTCGCGAGATATCTTCATCATGACCTACGTGCGCTTTGGTGGTAGGCGTTATGATGGGTTGGGGCAGGGGGTCATTTTCCTTTAAACCCTCGGGCAGCGCAACCCCGCAAAGCACACGCTTGCCGGCTTTGTACTCGCGCCAGGCATGGCCGGCCAGGTAGCCGCGAATAACCATTTCCACCGGGTACGTCTCGCACCGAAAGCCAATGGTGACGTTCGGATCGGGGGAGGCCGTAACCCAGTTGGGCACTAGGCCCGCAGTAGCTCGGAGGTTGAGGGCGGCTATCTGATTGAGTACCCGGCCCTTGTCGGGTATGGCGCGCGGTAGAATCACATCGAAGGCCGAAATGCGATCGGTGGCCACCATGGCCATACGGTCGCCAAAGAAATAGACATCGCGCACCTTGCCGCGATAGAAGCCGGTTTGACCCGGGAAGGAGAAATGTGTTTCGCGAATGGCGTTCATGGAGAAAAGAAAGTGCAAAGTAAAAAATCCGGTTGGCTGGAGGGCGGGAAATACCCGAAAATTTGCCTCAGAAAACGATTCTTTCAGGATCTTGACGACCGTCCCAGACCCGGATGATGATCACCGACTCATCGGTAGTCACATAAAACAATTTGAAGGCGCGTACAATCTTTACTCTTACGCCTTGGATGTCTGTGGGTACTCCAATGTTTGGAAAAGCTGCAATTAGACTGGCTGCCTGAGTAAAAAGTTGTTCCAGTTTTTTGCTGAAATGGTCGGATTGATTGTGTTCAGACCAATATCGGAAAATGTCGATTCGATCCTGGATGGCAGATGCAGTCCAAACTACCTTTTTTTGAGCCATTCCTGAATCTTCTGCTCAGCCGCTTCCGATGAAAAGGTTTGTCCTTCCTCAAGGTCGCGCATACCGCGTTCAATGGCTCTTCGCTCAGACTCTGACACAGCATAGGTCTTTGTCGCTTTCTCCTCGAGGTCAATTAGCTGATTAATTGCTTCCAGCACCTCTTGATCTTCGATCAACGCAATTCGGGAAATGAGGTTAAGCTTTTGATCAGCAACAGACATGTCTCGGTTTCTAAAAGGCAAGTTCGTGGTCGGATCGTACAACTGCAAGGGTTATTTTTTTTCTTCCACCAAAATGCCGGCTTTAAATACCAGCGTACGAACAAGGTTGCCCTCCTGGTCAAACTCCTTCCACTCCCGGTGCCTTTTGTTGGCCACGTATTCGCCTTGTTCTTTCACTTTTCCATTAGGCCAATAGGCCGTAAACAGGCCGTGCTGCCGGCTGAGTTTGTACTCGCACTGACTGGAAATCTGCCCGCTCTCATAGTAGTTCTTTACCGGGCCGGTGATGAAATCATATTGGTAAGGCTCCTCTACCTGCGGGCGGCCATTGGGGAAGTACCGCACCCGCGCCCCGTGAAGTTTTGCCTTTTCGTAGCGCTCGATCAGTTTGGGTGTCTTGCCATCTTCATAATAAAAAGTCCATGTCCCGTGAGGCTGGCCATACTCGAACTCTTTTTCGAAAGTCTTTTTGCCTTCCGGACTAAACTCTTCCTGCCGGCTTGTGCGTCCGTTTAGGGCCACTACTTCGCGCAGCTGCACCTTGCCGTTCTCGTAGTAGTCTACGTTGGTGCCTGTCTTGGCCCCCTCACGGTAGTTGTACTCATGCTGCAGTTTGCCGGAGGTGTAGTAGCCTTTGTTATCGCCATGGAGGCGGCCATTCAGAAAGTGCCCTTCCAGTAACCGGTGTCCTTCGCGATCGTAGTAACTAAAGTCGCCCATTTTTTCACCTTCCTTCATTTCGGATACCAGCTCAAGCTGGGCATTCGTGTAGTAGCTCTTGAAGAACCCGTGCATGATGCCATCTTTGAAATTGGCCTCGGACTCCAGTACGCCACTTTCGTAGTAGGTCTTGGTGATGCCGTTCGGTTTCTGGTTTTTGTAGGTGATTTCCTTGCGCACCGATCCGGACGGGTAGTACTCCTTGACTACACCATCGGGTTTGCCTTCCACGAATTGTCCCTCCAGGCGCGGCTTGCCCGTTTCATAAAAGGTGCGGACGCTATCGATCAGCAGGCCGTTCTGGTAAAGGGCTCGTTGGATTACGACACCTTTATCGTTGTACACCTCCACGGCTCCATGGCGTGTGCCATTGAGATACGCAATCTTGCGCACCAACACCCCGCGGCTGTTGTATTCATAGAAGATGCCGGATCTGCGCCCGTCTTCGAACGTACCCGAAATTTCAAGTTTACCGTTGGGAAAGTAGCGTTTGTACGGTCCTTCGAGTGTGGTGCCATCCGCCACGGACACGAAGTAGTCTTCATGAACCTGGCGTTGCATGGGGTCGTGATAGGTCCGCACATTCTTCTGGGCAAATGCCGATCCCAAGCTTAAGCCAACCAGGACAAAACAGAAGACAATTCGCATAGCGAATGAAAAACGAGTAGAAGGCCGGATTGTTGTTATACCTTTTCGAGCACCAGCGCAGAGGCGCCACCGCCACCGTTGCAAATGCCGGCTACTCCGATGGACGCGTTGTTCTGCTTCAGCACGCTGGCCAATGTAATGGTGATGCGCGCACCCGAGGCACCCAGCGGATGACCCAGCGCTACAGCGCCTCCATTGACGTTTACCTTACTTTCGTCCAGCCCGAGTTTGATGTTGTTGGCAATTGCCACAGCCGAAAAGGCCTCATTGATTTCATAGTAGGCAACATCCTTAGCGTTAACGCCCGCCATCTTCATGGCTTTCGGGATCGCCAGCGCGGGTGCCGTGGTGAACCACATGGGATCATGAGCGGCATCGGCAAAGCCCCGAATCTTGGCGATCGGTTTCAGACCGAGTTCCTGCATTTTCTCCTTGCTCATGAGCACCACCGCTGCGGCACCGTCATTAATGGTTGATGCATTCGCGGCCGTTACGGTACCCTCTTTCGTAAACACCGGTTTCAAGCCGGGGATCTTATCGAAGTTGACGTTCTTGTACTCTTCGTCTTCGCCAAAAAGGGTAACATCACCTTTCTTACCGATGATTTCAACGGGAATAACTTCTTCCTTGAACTTGCCGGCTTTCCAGGCTTCGGCCGATCGTTTGTACGATTGAATAGCATAGGCATCCTGCTGCTGGCGAGTGATGCTCATCTCCTTGGCGGTGTTATCGGCACACACACCCATGGCACAATGGTTGTACACATCAGTCAACCCATCGTACGTTAATCCATCGAGCAATTCCCCGTTGCCGTACTTATAACCGTAGCGGGCCTTGGTCAGGTAGTAGGGGATATTGCTCATGCTCTCCATGCCGCCAGCTACGACTACATCGTTTTGGCCGAGCATGATGGATTGCGCGCCCAAGATGATTGACTTCATGCCCGAAGCACAAACTTTGTTCACCAGTGTGCAGGGGATGTTATATCCCAACCCCGCACCTACGGCTACCTGCGTAGCGGGTGCCTGGGCCAGTCCGGCCGAAATCACGTTGCCAAAAAACAATTCCTGAACCTGGTGGGGTTCCAGTTGAATTTGTTTCAGGGCCCCCTTTACTGCGATAGCGCCCAATTGAACGGCCGATAACGGGGCGAGGTTGCCGCCAAAGCTGCCGATGGGTGTACGCACGGCTGACACGATATACACTTCTTTGCTCATGGTGATAGATTAATACTGTGGTTTATTGGTGTTGCGCGGCTTAGTGGCCTTGCGTTTGTTCTGCTGGAGATATTGTTTTTCCTGATTTTTCATGGCTTCCAAAATCATCTTCGCCTTTTCGGGCGTGATCTTCATCTCTTCCAGCTTTTTTTCAAAGCCAGGATTTTGCTGCTCTTTCTTTTCGGACTCTTTTTCCTCCTCTGATTTCTGCTGATCTTTTTTCTCTTCGTCTTTCTTTTGCTGTTCGTCCTGCTGTTGCTGTTGCTCTTTCTTGTCTTGCTTTTCTTTTTGATCTTTCTGCTGCTGGTTTTTGTCCTTCTGATCTTTTTTGTCCTCGTTTTGATCGTTCTTGTCCTGCTGGTCTTGCTTCTGATCCTGCTTTTGCTGGTCTTGTTTCTTCTTTTCCTCCAGCTTTTTCTTCACCAACTCATAGTTGTAACGGGCGTCTTCATTTGCTGGGTTCGCCCGCAGGGCCTGTTTAAACCATTCCAAGGCGCCCTCCAGGTTGCCGCTTCGGCTGGATAGCACACCCATTTGTTGTTGGGCGATGGAGCGCAACAGGGTATTGCGGCTCACCGTCAGTGGCTGATACCGGTCAGCTGCGCTGGAGTCGTTGGCGGCAAACAGCGCATGGGCCAAATTGAGCTTTACTTCTTCTTCCGAAACCCCAAGCGAGTCCACCAGGGTGCGGTAAATGCGCGAGGCCGTGGTATAGTCGCCAGCCGAATACGCTTTACGGGCCTGCTCCTTAAGGCTGTTAATACGGCTGACCGTTCGGGGATCAATTCCCAGAAAGGCCACGATCGCCAACAGCCACAAACCCTTCATATCCGTACCGTTTTCACGTTCACAAATATATCGAACAAAAGCAGAAGGAGGGCGGGTAGCAGGAGCAGGTGGTATCGGTTAGCCGATACATCGATCACCCGGGTGTCGCGCAATTCACCTTCAATGTTGTTGATGGCCGTGATCAATCGGTTTACATCGTTGCGGTTGTCATTAATTTCGAAATACTGACCACCGGATTTTTCGGCCACTTCCTTCAAGTGCGTGGCTACCAGGCGCGTGAGGGCAGGTACGCCTTTACCGGTGTTGATCTGGGCGCCTTGTTCGGTGCCAACCCCGAGGGTAAACACTTTAATGTCTGCGTCTTTTATTTTTTGGACCGCCTCATCGGTTTGCTCGCCAAAATCTTCGCCATCGCTGATCAGGATAATCACTTTTGATTTTTGCTGCACCTGCCTTCCTTCGTCTGTCTGCAATTTGTTCAAGGCCATCTCAAGGGGCGGACCGAAATCCGTACTTGACGTGGGTACGAGGTTTGTGTTCAGCGCTTCGATGAACAGGTTGAGTGCATTTTGATCGTAGGTGAGGGGACTTTGCATAAACGCCTCGGACGAAAAAATAATGACGCCTAGACGATCGCTGTTGAATTCGCTTACGATACGCTTGAGTTCAAATTTGATTTTTTCCAGCCGCGTGGGTGCAATGTCGCGGGCGTCCATGGATTTGGACAGATCGACACAAAGCAAAATGTCTTTGCCCACTGACTTCACTTCACGTTGGGCATCACCCACTACCGGCCCCAGAAAAGCGGTGATCAGCAGTGCAAAAAAGAGTGACCGAACAACCAATTTGATAAAAACGGTGCCAACGGGTGTATTCAATTGCCGGCCTATTTTGAAGATGCGCCAAAAATACACCCCATAGCCGAGAAGGAAGACGCCCACCCAAACCCATTCCTGAATGCCAAACGACCTGAACCACGACATAGCCGACAAAAATACGGATTACTGATAATGGAACGTAAACGGCCGTAAATTAGATTCGTTACCGTTCAATGATTCACCGCGCTCATCTTTTTGCGCTCACCGCTCTTGTGACCTGTTCGTGTTGGAGTGGCGCAGGACTTGCTCAGTCGGCCGATTCGATGTACCGGCAGGATCAAAGCCAATGGGTTCAAAGTCTGCGCGATCGACTGGTGGTGAAGGCCGACTTCAACAGCCGAACACAGCTGTAAGGATTTGGCCATTTTAAGTAAAAACCGGACTTACCGCATCAAGGTCGTTTTTGAAGGAGTCTGACACCTGTAAGAAGTCTTGACGCCTAACCGTTGCGTAACTCCAGCAAAAAAATAAGCCCCTGAATTTGCTATTTTGATCAAGTATTGTTTATTTTTATTTAACCGTTAACCTAGGCATTTGGAAAGATTTTTACATCTACTTATCCGGAATAAGTTAATCACCATTTTCTTTTGCTTAGTCACAGGATTAAGCACTGGTAGGGTGACGGCCCAAAATCTGGAAAGCATTGGCAAGGAACCTCCGGTCAAGATCAATGGAGGCATTTCTTTGAACCAGATTTTTTATACAGCCAGCGGTATCGACAGCAGACGCGATCCGTACTCTTATTTTGCTACCGGCAATTTGAACTTTAGTTTGTATGGCTGGAGTATCCCACTTAGTTTTTCTCTTTCTAACCAGAACGTCACCTTTCAGCAGCCTTTCAATCAGTTCACCTTACACCCTACGTATAAGTGGGCTACCCTTCACCTGGGTTTTACCAGCATGTCTTTTTCACAATACACATTGAGCGGACATCTTTTTAATGGTATTGGGGCCGATTTGGCTCCCTCACCCAAATGGAAGATCAGCGCTATGTATGGTCGATTCCTAAAAGCCGTGGAGCCCGACAGCCTTTCGGCCAATCCTGTATTACCCTCTTTTGACAGATATGGATATGGAATGAAAATAGGCTATGGTGATAATAAAGACTTTGTGGAGGCCATTCTTTTTAGGGCCGAAGATGAGGTAAACTCCATCAGCTACGTTCCGGAAGAAGAAGGCATCCTGCCCCAGGAAAACCTGGTGCTCGGACTAACAGGCGGCAAGATGTTATTCGATCGGGTTCAACTCAGGGCTGAATGGGCTACCAGTGCCATCACTCGTGATACACGGGCAGAGGAAGCAGAAACGCAAAATGTTTTAGGTAAGATGGGCGGATTATTTACCCCCAGGGGTTCATCTTCTTATTACCATGCCTACAAGGCAAACATTACCTATCAGGCCGAAGCCTATTCGGTAGGGGTAGGATATGAACGCATCGATCCGCAATACCGGACGCTGGGAGGATATTTCTTTAACAACGATCTTGAAAATATCACAGTCAATGCCGCCACGGCTCTGTTTCAGGGCAAAGTAAATGTGGCAGCCAACGTGGGTACCCAGCGCGATAATCTGGACGACAGCAAGATCAGCACCATGCGCAGATTGGTGGCATCGGCCAATGTAGCCGTGGCTCCATCACCTAAACTCAACCTGGCGTTTGCCTATTCCAGCTTTCAAACATTTACCAACATCCGCTCACAGTTTGTGGACATCAACCAACTCACACCCTTTGATAATTTAGACACCTTAAACTTCACCCAGATATCCCAAAACGTATC
>JAJTGY010000019.1 GCA_021298015.1 Flammeovirgaceae bacterium | reverse complement strand
TTATTCTAACAAACCGCCCTGTACCAGACCGGTACGCAGGGTGGTGTGAGAGGACAGGTAGCGAAATAATCGCTACCTTCCTACTCGATTAGTAATTGTTTTCTCGACTCTCGCTACCCCAGCGCAAGGCCGAACCCTTGTTTGGGGACGATGGCCTGCGAGATGAAAACTGGGACTGGCGTTTCGGCTGAAAGCGTTTGCGTTCCGTGGGCGAAGTCCGCGGCTGGGCAGGCGGCTTGGGCATGCCATCCCGCACCAGTACGTGTGGATGATCCGTGACCACCGGCAGCACTTTGCCAATCAGCTTCTGAATATCGTGCAGATATTCCTTTTCCTCCTCATCGCAAAATGAAATGGAAATACCCGATGCGCCCGCCCGCCCCGTGCGCCCAATACGGTGCACATAGGTTTCCGGAACATTGGGCAATTCAAAGTTGAACACGTGCGAAAGTTCGTCAATATCAATGCCGCGGGCAGCAATGTCGGTGGCTACCAACACGCGGGTTTTACGCCCCTTGAAGTTCGAAAGCGCCAACTGTCGGGACGACTGCGATTTGTTTCCGTGTATGGCTTCTGCCCGTATACCGGATCGGTTTAGATCCTTGGCAACTTTGTCTGCCCCGTGCTTGGTGCGGGTAAACACCAGGGCGCTGTTGATGGAGCGATCCTCCAGCAGATGGTGAAGCAATTTCCGTTTGTCCGATTTGGCCACAAAATACACAGACTGTTGAATGGTATTAACCGTAGACGACACCGGAGTAACCTGAACGGTAACCGGGTTGGTCAAGATCGAAGCGGCCAGTTTCGCGATTTCCGGTGGCATGGTGGCCGAGAAAAACAAGGTTTGACGTTTCTGCGGCAACCGGGCGATCACCTTTTTCACATCGTGAATGAACCCCATATCGAGCATTCGATCGGCCTCATCCAGGACAAAGAACTTGATGTGCTGCAGGTGCACAAACCGTTGATCCATTAAGTCGAGCAGGCGGCCGGGCGTGGCCACCAGAATATCCACACCGCTGCGCAGCGCATCGGTCTGTGGCTTTTGGCCCACTCCGCCAAAGATGACGGTGTGGCGCAAGCGCAAGTATTTTCCATAGGTGGCTATGCTCTCTCCAATCTGAATCGCCAACTCGCGGGTGGGCGTGAGGATGAGCGCTTTGATTCCATCCGGTCCTTTTTGGAAGAGTTCATCCTGATGGAGGAGTTGCAAAATAGGCAACGAGAAAGCAGCTGTTTTCCCCGTGCCGGTTTGGGCGCAGGCGAGCAGATCTTTTCGTTGCAACAAGGGAGGGATAGCCTGTTGCTGCACAGGTGTTGGCCGGGTGTAACCCTCGGCCTGAAGAGCGCGCAATAGCGGCTCAATGAGCTGTAATTGGTCGAATAACATGGTTAAAATGTGGTGGGGCGAGGAAGAATTCAAAAACCGGAGCCCCGGTAAAAATTAAAAAATTGCCCCTAAACAGGTGAATTCAGCAACTTGAACTGCAAAGGTAGGCAATCCCGGCACCGATAGCTAATAACCGGGCTGAATAGTGGGTTCTGGCTCTTGACTTACGCTGTCACTTCAAATGACTGTGCGGAAGCCCTTTTCATATATTCTTCATAATCAAAAGGCACATCGCCACCGTCCAGCAGGCACCCTTCGGGGATGGTCGGGTAAATTTCTTCATAGGTTTTCACCAGGTTCATAAACACTCTGCGGTAGACGTGGGTGCGGTTAATTTCATCCGGGTGACCAATGCCGCTGGCGCCCAGTAGTTCCACAAAACTTTCTACCGTGTTCTTGTGATAGTTGGCCACGCGCACTTTTTTATCTTCCACCACCAGGCCTTTCATGAAATACGGGTCCTGGGTGGCCACGCCAGTCGGGCATGTGTTTTTGTTGCACTCCAACGCCTGAATACATCCCAGGGCCATCATCATCGCACGCGCACTATTACATGTATCTGCGCCCAGCACCATGGCCCGCACCATGTGAAAGCCGGTGAGTATTTTTCCGGAGGCGATCAGTTTCATTTCCTGCCGGATGCCGAACCCGCGCAGCGCGTTGTCCACAAAAGCAAGAGCATCCAGTAATGGCATGCCCACAAAGTTGGTGAACTCGGGGGGTGCCGCACCCGTGCCGCCCTCGCCACCATCCACGGTGATGAAGTCCGGGTAGATGCCCAGTTGCACCATGGCCTTGCAGATGGAGAGAAACTCGCTTTTACGACCGACACAAAGTTTGAAACCCACGGGCTTGCCACCCGAAAGTTTTCGCAGCTTCTGTACAAACTGCAGCAACTCAATCGGGGTGCTGAAGGCGCTGTGAAAAGGAGGAGAGAACACCGTGGTCCCCGGCTTCACCAGGCGAATAGCCGCAATTTCAGGTGTATTCTTTTTGGCCGGCAGAATGCCCCCATGACCCGGCTTCGCGCCTTGCGACAGCTTGATTTCGATCATCTTCACACTGGCACGTGTTGCGTTTTTCTGAAAGGCATCATCGGAAAAGTTTCCATCTTCCGTGCGCGCGCCAAAATAGCCGGTGCCAATCTGCCAGATCACATCGCCTCCGGGTTCGAGGTGGTAGGGGCTCAACCCACCCTCACCGGTGTTGTGCGCAAACCCACCAATCTTGGCGCCCGCGTTCAAAGCCAGCACGGCATTTTTGCTTAACGAGCCAAAGCTCATCGCAGACACATTCAGTACACTCATGTCATACGGTTGGGTGCATTCTCGGCCGCCAAAACGGATGCGCGGGTGATGGTCCATCTTGTGAAAGTCCTTCGGCACAATGCTATGGGTGATCCACTCATAGCCCTCGGCATAAACATCCAGCTGGGTGCCGAACGGTATGGTATCGATTTGTTTTTTGGCGCGCTGGTAGATGACATTACGCTCGTTCCGGTTGATGGGCGCGCCATCGGTATCATTCTCAACAAAATATTGCTGAATCTTGGGTCGTAGGTCTTCAAACACGTAGCGTAAACGGCCGGCCACCGGGAAATTTCGCCTGATGGACTGACGGGTTTGTACCATGTCCTGGATGCCGATGATGATGACCGGAATGACGATGATGAACAGAAGCAGGACATCGGTCCAGAAATAGGACCAGATCAGCAAGAGAACGGTTACGGCAATACTGCCGATGACAAACATTTTACGCATAGGTAAGCAGGTTAGCTTTCAAATATAACAAAAGTAGGGACGCAACAAGGCGGGCAGGGGTTAGGCAACCCTCATCGCCACAATGCCCTTTTGCTTGTGCATTTTGACTTCAAACAAGTTGAGCATTATGGCGTTCATCCGGTTTTCGGCCAGGTGGGCCTGCCGGTTTTGCGGCAGGAATACGGTGAGGTCTAAGACGGCCTGAACGAATTGCGGGTGGTGACAAAGCCGGGTGCACCAATTGGCAAACGTGGTGCTCCATTCCTGCCGGTAATGTTCCGCGTGGTCGGCACCGTTCCATAAGAAGCCCAATTGATTGTCGCCAAACTTGTAGCGGTAGATACCCGCCAGGTTATAATAGAAAGCCGATAGGGGCTTTAAATTATGTACCTCGTAGAGGAGAATTTTTTCGCTGAACGCATCGTTCAACCCCAGCGGGTTTTGGGCTTGCACATAGGTTTTTCGGGCCGAGTCAACCAGTTGAAGCAGCAGCGGGTCGTGCAAGGCAATTTGCGCCTGCTCGAGCAGGTAGTTCTTATCCAGCGGGAAGAATTTTCTTACCAAGCTGCCCGGGGGTTTTACAAAGGTAAGCAAAGGCGGCCGTACTCAGCTGCCTTTGCGGTGTGTATCACCGACCCGCCTCCGCGCTGATCAGGTGCCCGTAATAGATCGCATTCATCAACATCTTGTTGGAGCCAAACCAGAATGCCCGAAAAGCCATGTTCTCGGTAAAGCCAATGACTCGTCCGCGGCCCAGAGCGGTGATGCCCAGACCGGAGGAGTTTTTCAGTTTATCATAATTCGGGCGCGAGATGTATCCGCTGATCAAGGGGTTAGCGCCAAAAACCAGGGGGTTCGCGTACGACCCGTTTGCTTTGGTCATGAACAGGTTGTTGGCTTTGAACACCGGAATTTTGGCCGAGGTGTAGCCATAAAATATCGGATGCGTCAGATCAACATCGGCTTCAAAAATTGCCCCGCTGGTTTCTTGCGCCCTCAGCGCTTCATCCAGATCTGCGTAGGGTCTGGGCTTGGCCGGTTCTTTCTTCTCGTCTTCTTTTTTCATATCAAATTTGGCGAGGCCGGCTGACGTAAGCCAGTTGAGCGCCCGTTCAAATCCGATTAACGTTCCACCGCTCTGAACCCACGCCTTTAGTTTTTCTTTTCCGCTTTCGCTGATTTGTGAGTAGCTACCCTCCGGCATCAGCAGCGTATTGTATTTGGCCAGCGATGTGGTGTTGAAGACGGAAATGGGCATGAGGGTGACAGGAATCTGATACCGCACGTCCAGCAAGTGCCACAGTTCGCCTGCATCGGTGGGCGATACGCCACCTTCCACCAGAATAGCGATTTCCGGTTTCCGCAGGGTGGTGAATGAACTGCTACCCAAACTTACGCCAGTATAATCGAGGCCCGTGCCGAGCGCATAAACGTCCAACCCATCTTTCTCGGTAATGTCTTTCATCCACACGGCAAGCTGATCGGGCAGACGATCCTGGTGGTCAACTGAAATCATAAAGCTTCCGCGATCGAAGCGCTTGCCCGCGCCATGAAAGGGTTCGTTGGCGACTTTCACGCGAATGCCTTTTTCCAGCAGCCGGTAAATGGCACGGGGCGTGTAGTAGCCGTACGGTTCAATCACATACGCGTAGTCGCCCTGGCCGATCATTTTGCCAGTCGGCATTTTAAGGTCAGTGATTTTTTCACCGGCTGCCGCTGAGGTCTTCAATTCTTCATACTGCAGGCCAAACGCAAGCGGAAGGGTCCAACTGGAGATGTCATAAAAAATGCTATCCGTGAATTTGGTTTGCTTGAAGAATAGACTCTTCACCAGCTTGTATTGCGTTTGATTGCAGGGGATAACATAAGCGGATTCGGCATCAAAGGTTTGACCGTTGATGGTGACATTACCTATGGGCTTATGCACATCGATGTTCTGCCGGATGGCCATTTCTGCAAAATGGAAGGCCCGGGCTTTGTCTTTGGAGCCCACGATAAATGCCTTTGTCACGTCTTTGGCGGCCTCGGCTGCCGCATTGCGGAAAAACTCACGTTGATAATTCAGCAGTTCTTCGCGCATTTCATTGGTGGCCTTCAGTGAGCTAAGCATGGTGACGAACTGGTTTCGCACGGTAAACGGAAAGTGCAACACGCCATTCGTGCTTTCCTGGGCATGGCCACGTGAACTGGCTTGTTCAAATAAGATACCGATCGAACCCTGAATGTCGGGGAAGGTGGATCCTTTGCCATAATAAAAGTCGTCATAACCCTCTTGGGTAAAGTAGAGCGAGCCGATTTCATCAAGCGCTTTTGCATGGTATTCGCCCATCTTTTTGGTCAGTTCCTGGTTGCGGGGCGGGGTTAACGGGTTAACCCGCGAAGGCACTCCGGGCATGAAAAAGAACGTGGCATTGGTGCCTTGTTCGTGGTGGTCGGTGAGTACGTTGGGGCGCCATTGTTGAAATTGCCGGGCCCGAGCTTGCGACTCAGGATGCTGGGCCACCAGCCAATCGCGGTTCAAATCGAACCAATAATGGTTGAAGCGCCCGCCTGGCCACGCCTCATTATGTTCCGTGTCGTTAGGGTCGGCCGAAATCAATTTGCTCTTGCGTGAATTCACCCAACCCGAGAAGCGATGAATACCGTCTGGGTTAAAGGCGGGATCAAACAGGATGATGGTTTGGTCAAGATATTTTTCGATTTCAGGGCCCTGGGCAGCGGCCAGGTGGTAGACCATGAGCAAGCCGGCATTCACTCCGCTGGCTTCATTGCCGTGGATGGAGCATCCGAGGTAAAACACAGCCGGCATTGTTTTCGTGTCGAGTTGACTGGCCCGGTTGCCATCACCCAGTTGCAGGTGTTGTTGGCGAATGGATTCAATATTCCCATGGTTTTTTGGCGAAGTAATAGTTAGCAGCAGGAGTGGGCGGGCCTCATGTGTCAGGCCGGTTTGCTGCAACGTGATGCGGTCGGAGGTCGCATCCATCGCTTTCATGTAGGCCACGACCTGATCGTGGCTGACATGCCATTCGCCCACCTCAAAGCCCAGCAATTTGGCAGGGGTGGGTATGGCGGGGTTGTATTGGACCCCGGGCGGCATGTAGTAGGATAGGTCCACCTGTGCAAACGAGTTCATCACGGTGATAATAAGCCAAAAGGCTAGAAGTGTCTTTTTCATGAAATAGGTTAAGAGATTAATTATGATGGAAATAAAGGGTTTTGGGGCCACCCTCCAACTCATTTTTGATCTGCGGCAAAGTTTCCTATTTGTTAACAAAATGTGCGAAATATTTAAAATCAGGATGAAAGGCGGGATGCCCAAAAGGGATATTTTTGCCGGTCATTTTAAAAGAAACTAAACACCAAAACTTATGAGGAAATATCTACTAACCTTTTGCCTTGGGTTGTTGGCTGTTACCTGGGTTTTTGCCCAAGGGGTAACCAACTCATCCCTAACTGGTAAAATCGCTGATCAAAAAGGCGTTGGCCTACCAGGTGCTAATGTCGTTGCCATCCACACGCCTTCAGGTACCACGTATGGAACAGCAACGTTAAACGATGGGCGCTTTACTATTCCCGGAATGCGTATTGGGGGCCCCTACAAGGTAACTGTTTCTTTTGTCGGTTATGAAACGCAAGAGATCAACGATGTGATGCTCGTGCTGGGTGTTGCTACTAACCTTACCATCGCGTTGAAAGAGGAGGGGACTCAGTTAGGTGAAGTTTTAGTTACAGCTGATCGTACAGGTGTGTTCAGTTCTGACCGGACCGGAGCCGCAACGTCAATTGGCAGAGATAACCTTGCCAAATTGCCAACTATTTCAAGAAGAATTGGTGACTTTACGCGTTTGACGCCCCAAGCAAGCGGCAATTCGTTTGCTGGCCAGGATAACCGACTAAACAATATTACCGTAGACGGTTCATATTTCAACAACTCGTTTGGATTGGGTGGGCAGCCGGGTGATCGGACCGGTGTTTCCCCGATTTCCCTGGATGCTATAGAACAGATTCAGGTTAATATCGCACCCTATGATGTGCGGCAGGGAAATTTTACGGGCGCAGGTGTAAACACCGTTACGCGCAGCGGAACGAACACGGTTGAAGGTTCGGTTTGGTATTTGTTCCGAAACGACAACATGGTGGGTGCAAAGGCGAAGGATTTGACCTTTTCCCAAGGTAAATTCAACTATTCGCAGTATGGAGCACGCTTGGGAGCGCCCATCATCAAGGACAAATTGTTCATTTTTGCGAATTTTGAAAAGGAGTCGCTGGTTGAGCCTGGAACTACTTTCAGAGCGAATAATGGCGGTGAACCGGTTGCCGGAAATGTCACTCGGGTGTTAGCGTCCGACCTCAACACTTTGAGCAACTACCTGCAAACGAATTACGGATATGCAACAGGGCCTTATCAGGGTTATGATCATGAAACGAGAGCAACGAAATACCTGATCAAACTGGATTACAACCTAAATGATCGCAACAAAATAAGCATCCGGTATAATCATTTGGATTCTGATACCGATGTTTTGCTGTCAAACTCATCATCATTGGGTTTCGGCACACGCAGGTCAAATCTTGATGGTTTGAACTTTCAAAACTCAAATTACAAGATACTTGAAAACATTCGTTCAATTGTCGGGGAATGGAATTCACGAATTGGCTCAAACATGGCGAACAACCTCATAATTGGCTATACATTCCAAGATGAAAGTCGTGACTCACGCGGAGACCTTTTTCCAATGGTTGACATTTTGAACAATAATACTGTTTACACCACCTTTGGATTTGAGCCTTTTACGCCAAATAATGAACTGAGATACAAGACGTTTCAGCTTCAGAACAATTTCACTTTGTATAAAAGTGAGCACACGCTTACGTTTGGGTTGAGTGCTGAACGCTATGAGTCTGAAAATGTTTTCTTCCCAGGTTCACAAAGCGTATACGTTTACAACAGTTTGTCGGACTTTTATTCGGATACCGATGCAAATCCAGCCAACAATCCTACCATTCGTAGATTTCAATTACGTTGGTCTAACATACCCGGGCAGGAAAAACCAATTCAGCCCCTTGAGGTCTTCTACGCGGGTCTTTACGGGCAGGATGAGTGGAAGATCAATGACCGTTTGAACCTGACACTCGGTTTACGAATTGATGTTCCGTTCTTTGGTAACACCGCGTTGCGAAATCAGGAAGTTGAAGGGTTTACATTTAAAGACGAGAACCGTAACGATGTAAAATATTCCACTGATAAACTCCCCGACCCGAATTTGTTGTGGTCACCCCGCATTGGTGTCAATTATGACGTGAAGGGAGATCGTTCTACCCAGCTTCGAGGAGGTACGGGCATATTTACAAGTCGCCCTGCCTACGTATGGATTTCCAATCAGGTCGGTAACAATGGCATTCTAACTGGTTTCGAAAGGCTTGATAATACAACCGCTCGTACTTTCAATGCAAATCCGAATTTCTACAAGCCGGCTAACGTAACAGGTGCCCCGGCTTCCGCGTATGAGTTAGCATTAACCGATCCTAATTTCAAGTTTCCGCAAATTTGGCGCTCCAATATCGCAGTCGATCAAAAGCTTCCATTGGGACTGGTTGCCACGCTTGATCTCATTTACAGCCGTGATGTAAATGGTTTGTATTACACGAATGTTAACCAGGTTGAACCGACACAAGCTTTTGCCGGACCCGATAATCGCGAGCGATTCCCAGGTGGCTCGGATAATCGGATTGTCTCCAAAATTGATAATGCGGTTGTCCTAAAAAACCAGAATGTCGGCTATTCCTACAATATTTCAGCTTCCATCGAGCGGCCAATGTCGAATGGTTTTTATGCTAAAGCCGGCTACAATTACGGAGTGGCGCGCAACACCGTTGATCCCGGTTCAATTGCCTTTGGATCATGGAATAATAACCAGCACAGCGGTAATCCTAACCGTCCGTCCGTTGCATTCTCGAACTTTTCGTCTGGCCACCGTGTGTTTGCGGCAACTTCGTATACCAACAAAGCCGGCACCACCTTTTCGTTGTTCTGGGAGGGATTCAACCCGGGTAATGCATCGTATGTATACTCAGGCGATATGAATGGAGACGGAGGTACATCAAATGACCTCATTTATATCCCGAATAATACAGGTGAGATGAATTTTGAACAGTTTACAGCGAGTGGACGTACCTTTACCGTTGCCGATCAGCAGGCCGCATGGGATGCTTACATCAACCAAGATGAATATCTCAGCAAAAACAGGGGTAAACATGCTGAACGTGGTGGCGTTTTTCTGCCCATGATCTTTCGGGCCGACTTCAGCATGTCGCAGGATATTGTTAAGAATATCGGAAAAAGCAAAAACACGTTGCAATTCAGGATAGATATTTTGAATGTTGGAAACTTATTGAACAAAAGCTGGGGTGTGGGGCAACAGTTGATCAGTTCAAGTCCTATCATTTTCCGAAGTGTTGACGCCAATGGCGTGCCCGTTTTCCGCTTACGCAATAATGGAAACGTTCTTTTGGGTGAGTCTGCACCCGGTCAGTTGGATGGTAAATCTTTCCAGCAAACACTTACTGGAAGCGATGTATTTCGCATTCAATTTGGTGTTCGTTATTCATTTAACTGAGTCGATTTTAACGAGTAAAAATAGGGGCTTCGGCCCCTTTTTTTATTCCCCCGTCTTCTGCGTACCTTCCAACTATGCGCAGGCCGTTTTTTGTTTTCGCAGTTGTTTGCCTGCTGGCTGTGGTGCTCGTGCAATGCCGAAAAAACAGTCAAAACAGCCCGGAATCGGGTATTCCTCAGCCGGTTGACCTTGATTTTGAGAAAATCCGGGCCCGTGGCTCCATCACCGCCCTGGTCGATAACAACTCGGTTTCGTTCTTTATTTACAAGGGACGAACGATGGGCTATGAGTATGAAATGCTGCAGCGACTGGCTAAACACCTGAAGATCGAGCTAAAAGTCAAAGTGATTTCCGGGATAGAAGAGGCTATTATCCGGCTCAACAAGGGCGAAGGCGATATTGTCGCGTTCCCGTTGACCGTGACGGAGGAACGAAAGAAGGTTGTGGCGTTTACCACACCCCATTTTACTACTTCGCAAGTGCTGGTACAGAAGAAGCCCGCCAACTGGCGGATGCAACCGACCTCCATGTGGGAAAAATCCCTGCTTCGCAACCCGGTGGAACTGGCCGGCAAGGAAGTGCATGTATTAAAAAATTCTTCTTTTGCCGAGCGTCTGCAGAATCTCTCCCGCGAAATCGGAGGGGGTATTCAAATTGTTGAAGACAGCGCTGATGCGCAAACCGAGTCGCTTATCCGTAAGGTCGCTACAGGGGAGATCAAGTACACGGTCACGGACCAAACGTTAGCCCAGGTTAATCAACTGTACTATCCCAATCTGGATATCAGCACCGTATTGAGTACGCCCCAGCAGATCGCCTGGGCTGTTCGTTTGAATGCGCCTGTGTTGTTAACACAAATCGATACGTGGTTAATTCAAAGCAGGCAGAATGGCATTCAACCAATCTTATACCGCAAGTATTTTGAAAGCCCGCGATCGACCATGCAGCGGTTTGCCAGTGACTACTCGACCTTAACGGCCAACAATCTTTCACCGTTCGATTCCAAATTCAAAGAGCAGGCCGCCATCATCGGCTGGGATTGGCGTTTGCTTGCGGCAATTGCTTTTCAGGAATCAAACTTTGATCCTCAGGTTGAGTCCTGGGCGGGAGCCATCGGGCTGATGCAGGTGATGCCGGAGACGGGCGAGTTTTTCAAAGCTAAAGATCTTACGAATGTGGATGAAAACATACGCACGGGTGTGCGCCTGTTGAAATTTCTGGATGATAACTGGAAAAAGACAATTGATGATGAGGAGCAGCGCGTGAAATTCGTGCTGGCCTCCTACAATGCCGGCCTGGGTCACGTGCTGGATGCCCGCAACCTGGCGAAAAAGTATGGCTATAACCCTACCGTGTGGGACGATCAGGTAGAAGCGTTTATGACGCGTAAGGCGATTCCGCAATATTATCGGGATCCGGTGGTGCAAGCCGGTTACTGCCGGTGCGATGAACCGGTGCGGTATGTGAAGGCGGTCTTGGATCGCTATGAGGAGTACAAAGCCCACATAGCCGAATAGTTTTAGTTGAGCTGATTTACAATTGATTCAAAGTTGACAGACTCCCACGTCTGGGCAATGCCGGGGGTGGCCATTACGCGATCCATGATTTTCTTCTGTCGTTGGCCGATTGCATAGGCATCCGAATACCGGATATTGTCGTGGAACGTGACCATCGAGTATAGCGGTATCCATCGGCTGGGGTACAGCTGATGCAAGCGCGCCTCAATTTTCTTTCGAAGCAGGAAATCGGCATCAGCCACCAGATCGCGCATTTCAACAAAGTTATCGAGGGCAAGTTGTGCAATAGCATCCGCGTCTGGTTTTCGCTGCTGCTGGAAGGCTGGCAATACATCTTCCCAACGATCGTTGTATTGCGTCAACAGATCATTCAGCACGCGGCAGTCCTCAAAGCCCGCATTCATGCCCTGGCCAAAGAACGGAACAATGGCGTGGGCGGCATCACCAATCAGCAGTGTTCGGTTTCGCACCCACGGATAGCAACGCATGGTAACCAACGATCCCGTGGGATTCGCGAAAAACTCATCCTGAAGGTGAGGCATACGGTCGGCTATATCGGTAAACTGATTTTTGAAGAATTCCGATACGGCCCGGGATGTAGCCAGGGTGGCAAAGGATGGATCTCCTTCAAAAGGAAAGAACAAGGTGCACGTGAAGGTGGCGTCCGGGTTAGGCAAAGCAATCAACATGTATCGTTCGCGTGGCCATATATGCAGGGCATTCTTTTCCATTTGAAAAACCTGCCCGTCACCCGCGGGCAGTGTTAGCTCCTTGTAACCATGCTCAATGTAGTCTTGCGAGAAATCATATCGGTCGGAGAATTGCATCATGCCGCGCGCGGCCGAGAATGCACCATCTGCCCCGATGATGTAATCAAACGCCTGGGTGTTTGTGGGTTCATGCTGAAATGTCAGCGCGGTGTTGCTTAAATCAACCTGTAAGCAACGATGCTCGAAATACAATTGTGCGCCCTGGCTTTCCGCTTCTGTCATCAGTACCTTGTTCAGGCCGCCACGCGAAACCGAGTTGATGTACTGTCCATCCGTTCCGTAGGGTTGATACGTGAGTTGACCGCGAACGTCATGCATCATGCGGCCGTGCATAGGTATCGCGTTTTGGCGCAGCAAATCCTCCAACCCCACTTCGTGAAGGGCACGAATGCCGCGATTGCTTAATGCCAGATTGATGGAGCGTCCACTGTCCAGCCGGTTGCTGCGCATATCCGGCCTGCGCTCGAAAACGCTGATGCGGTAGCCACGTTTGCGGAGATAAATGGCCAGTAAAGAACCCACCAATCCGGCACCCACGATGGCCACGTGTTTATTCGAGTTCAACGGTGTAATCTTTTGAAAGCTCATATTGTGAAATGAAAACTATCGGGTCCCGTGGCAAATCAAGCAGCTCTCGGGCAACAGAAAGGTTGCATACTTTCACTTTGTTGTTGTAAAATTCAGTGAATGATGAGTATGGCCACTCCCGAGGGTCGTTGACTAGCCCGCCCTTTACAGGATTTCTATGTATATAATGGAAGCACGAAACACAATCCTCAAGCCTTTCAAGTTCCTTCGATTTTGTTTTGGGTTGAAAAAGCGAGCCTTTTCGATTAGACTCCTTATTCAGACCCCGTGTGTAGGAACTTAGTACCGTGCCTATTCTCCTGCTTAACGCTTGCATACCCGTCTGACCGCTTTGAGCGGTCTGACGGGTGGCTTGGCCATCTTGTCGGACGTAAACCATCACGTGAAAATGGTCAGGCATGATACAATATGCCAAAACATCAGTGATTGAATTCAGTGTTACTAATTTATGTAGGAAAAACTCATAGTGCCGCGGTTTTTGAAAGACTGTCATCCTATTAAAACTACGATTGTAAATATGGTATATCGAGTTTTCTACAAAACGCATGGCCGTTATCGGGAAATCGCTGTCCTAAATAACTCAACAAACCGAAAAACATCTTCGAAGGAATTGTACAAGGGTACAGGGGCCACCCGAATGACATCCGGCTCTCGCCAGTCTGCCATAACGCCCTTGCGGGTTAACCGGTCAAACACCTTTTTTCCATTTTGCTTCATTAAGATCGAAAGCTGGCAGCCCCGCTGCTCTTCCTCGGCAGGGGTAATGATCGAGAAAAATGAATCGGCTTGTGGCAGGCTCTGCAATAGAAACTCCAGATACCCGGTGAGTTTGGTACTTTTTTTTCGCAATGCCTTGATTCCGGCCTGGTCAAAAATCCTGAGTGAAGCCAGGTGAGCTGCCCCGCTGAGTACCGGGAAATTGGAAACCTGCCAGCCGTCCGCGCCTGGCATGGGAACGAATCCTTTCTTCATCTGAAAACGTTCCTTCTCGTTATGGCCCCACCAGCCCGCGAGCCGCGGCAGGTTGGCGTTCGATCCGTGCCGGTCGTGAACAAAAGCACCGGCCATGCCTCCGGGGCCTGAGTTGAGATACTTGTAACTGCACCAGACCGCAAAGTCAACGTTATGATCATGGAGAGCAAGCGGAACATTTCCAATGGCATGGGCGAGATCAAAACCGGCAAATGCACCCACCTGGTGGGCGGCATGTGTGATCGCCTTAACATCAAAAAACTGCCCTGAATAATATTGAACGGCACCCAACAAGACCACGGCCAGTGAGTCTCCGTGATCTTGGATGGCGTCCAGAATGTCTGCTGTGCGCAGCGTATGTTCGCCTGGCCGGGGCTTTAACTCCACCCAGCCCAATCCAGGATTTATTCCGTGCCATTTCAATTGAGACTCCACTGCATATTGATCGGACGAGAAGGCATGCGCCTCTGTTAAAATCTTGTATCGCCCCGGGGTTGGCTGGTAGAAGGAGGCCAGCAACAAATGCAGATTAACGGTCAGTTGATTCATCGAGACCACCTCGGTGGGCCGGGCACCCACCAGCCGGGCCAGCGACTTCTTGCTGAACTTGTGGTAATGTAGCCAGGGCCGATGAGCATGAAAGTGACCCTCGACACCCAACTTGGCCCAATCGGAAAGCTCTTGCTGGACAAAGTCCTGCGTAAGTCGGGGTTGAAGCCCAAGCGAGTTGCCGCAAAGGTATATACAGCTTTTCCCGTTGCTTTTGGGCAGATGGAATTGGGACCGAAACGAGCGCAGCGGGTCGAGCCGGTCTTGCTGTCTGGCATAGCGGAGGGAGTTCTGAAAAGAGGACATTCCGTGTAGCTGATTACGTGATTAACTCAATTGAAGGCGGTGATGTTCAGCATGGTAGGCGGTAAAATAAATCATTTCGCGTAACGTCAGTTTACCCAGGAGCGGGTGCGGCAGCAGAAGGCGGTCAAGCTTTTCCTCCGAGCAGCGCCCCACGCGGTTGGTCAATTGGCGGGCAACGTGTCGAATACGAGATCCGCTGGTTGATAGTGGTGGTGACCCAGGTAGGAAGACGCCCGAGGCGCGGCCACCTTCCGCCAGTTTGCGCTTGTACTTTTCGACTACCTCATCATAGGAACGGGATGGTCGGTTAGCACGACCAAACAGCAGGCGCAACAAGAATTCAGGCATCGCAAAAGCCAGGTTCACCGGGCGAATACTTCGGTAAAGGTGGTCAGCCTGCTGAGCGGGCGACCATTTGCCGGCAATTCTGGGGCGATCGCCATCCAAGGTGTGCTCGCCCAGCGCTTCAACAAAGCGGTTGTGGGTATCTTCAAGCAAACGCTGAAGTTCCTGTATTCGCATGGCTACACAAACCGTGGATCAGCCTCCATCACGGTTCCGCATTTCTTACATGTGCGCAGTTGAGTCGATCCATAAAATTCGCGGAAGCGGGGAATAAAATCCGTCTCAATGTTGTGCAGATGGAACTTGTACTCGTGCAGTTTATGGTTACATTTTTCGCAAAACCACATCAAACCATCATCTTCAGCCGATGCCCGTTTGCACTCAATGACAAGCCCGATGGAGTTGGGTGTGCGGATAGGAGAGTGCGGAACCCGCGCAGGGAGCAGAAACATGTCTCCTTCATTGATCGGAATCTCCACGGCTTTGCCATCCTCCTGAATTTTGACTGTAATGTTGCCTTCCAGTTGATAGTACAACTCTTCGGTTTCGTTGTAATGGTAGTCTTTCCGGGCATTTGGGCCGGCCACGATCATGACGATGTAATCACCGGCATCAGCGTAAAGATTTTTATTACTCACCGGAGGTTTCAGAAGGTGCCGGTTATCTTTTATCCACTGATGTAGGTTGAACGGTCTGCGGATTGCCATATTTGTACATTAAATCGAAAGTAAGGTACCAAATTCGCACACAATTTATATGAATCTGGATTTGACCGGTAAACGGGCCATGGTGTGCGGCAGCACCCAGGGCATTGGCAAGGCTTCGGCAATTGAACTCGCCCAACTGGGGGCGCATGTTACGCTGGTGGCCCGCGATCAGCAGAAACTGGAACAGACCGTGGCTGAACTGCCATCCAAGCCGGGGCAACGCCACAATTATGTAGTGGCCGACTTTAACTCTACCCATGAGGTCAGACTGCGCATCGGGGATTTTATGCAGAATCATAGGGTTCATATACTGGTTAATAATACAGGGGGACCTTCGCCCGGTCCTGCATTAACGGCATCGCCTGAAGAATTCTTGCGGGCCTTCTCGGCCCACCTGATTTGTAATCAAATGATCACACAGGCCGTGGTGCCCGGCATGAAGGAGGAAAAGTACGGGCGGGTTATCAACATCATTTCGACTTCAGTCAAAATTCCACTTCGCAACCTGGGCGTATCCAATACCATTCGGGGTGCTGTGGCAAATTGGGCCAAAACACTCTCGGTCGAATTGGCAGCCGATGGCATTACCGTCAACAACGTTTTACCGGGTGCCACGATGACCGGTCGATTGCAGGCCCTTATTCGCAACAATGCGGAAAAGTCCGGCAAATCACTGGCAGACGCCCAGCGTGAAATGGAACGAGAGATTCCTGCAGGAAGAATTGCAGAAGCTGCTGAAGTGGCCGCAGCTGTGGCCTTTTTGGCATCGCCCGCAGCCGGATACATCAACGGCATTAACCTTCCGGTGGATGGTGGGCGCACCGGGTCGCTCTGATCTGCCGGGTTGCCCCTGGTGGCATCTTTTGATTACTTTTCTTCGATGAATTAAACGGTAATGGCAGACATTCTTAACTATATAGACGGTGATTGGGTAGGCCCCACCGGCAAGCTTTTTTTCGACAATGTCGACCCCGCGCGCGGTGAGGCTTATAGCCGCGTGCCCGATTCGGACGAACGCGATGTGGCCGCAGCTGTTCAAGCGGCTCAGGTAGCCTTTCCCGCCTGGTCGGCAATGCCCGTTCAGCAGCGTGCCAATTTGTTGTTAAAAGTGGCGGACTTGATTGATCGCGATTTGGAGATATTGTCACGCGCAGAGAGTCGGGACCAGGGCAAACCAGTGAAACTGGCTCGTGTTATGGACATCCCGCGGGCCTCGGCTAATCTTCGCTTTTTTGCCACGGGCATTATTCATTTTGCAAGCGAAGCGCACGCTACCGACAGCGAGGCCATAAACTATACTCTTCGCACACCTGTAGGCGTTGTGGGTTGCATCTCTCCGTGGAACCTACCCCTGTATTTGTTCACGTGGAAAATTGCGCCCGCATTAGCGGCTGGTTGTACGGTAGTGGCAAAACCATCGGAGCTCACACCGATGACGGCCTACCTGTTCTCGAAATTGTGTGCTGAAGCCGGATTACCGCCTGGTGTTTTAAACATTGTTCATGGTGTGGGTAGTCGGGCGGGACAGGCCATAGTTGAGCACCCTGACATTACGGCAATCTCGTTTACAGGCGGTACGGTGACGGGAAAAAAAATTGCGGCAATAGCAGCCCCCATGTTTAAGAAGTTGTCGCTGGAGTTAGGCGGAAAGAATCCCAATCTGGTTTTTGCCGATTGCGATTTTGAAATGGCCGTCAAAACATCGGTAGCTGCCGCTTTTACCAATCAAGGCGAGATATGCTTGTGTGGATCACGGATTTTTGTTGAACGTTCTCTTTTTGATCGGTTTGCAGCGGAGTTTGTCCGCCAAACACAGGAAATGATCGTGGGCGATCCGATGAGCGATCAGACGCGCCTTGGCGCTTTGGTATCGGAGGGACATTTGGAGAAAGTGCTTTCCTATATCGAATTGGCGAGGCAGGAGGGAGGCAAAATTCTCACCGGAGGTAAACGCGTGAAACTGGCTACACACCCGAAAGGATTTTTTGTTGAGCCTACTGTGATTACCGGGCTTTCACACACCTGCCGAACTAACCAGGAGGAAATTTTTGGCCCGGTCGTGACGTTAGTACCCTTCGACAGCGAAGAGGACGCAGTTGAGATGGCCAACAGCACGCCCTATGGCCTGGCCGCCACGGTTTGGACGGAAAACCTGAAACGGGCACACCGGGTGGCCGGACAAATCAAGTGCGGTATCGTGTGGGTGAATTGTTGGTTGTTGCGCGATCTGCGCACACCCTTCGGTGGCATGAAGCAAAGTGGTGTTGGTCGTGAAGGAGGTTGGGAGGCGCTCCGCTTCTTTACCGAAGCCAAGAACGTGTGCATCAAGCTCAAGTGATGTTTTGGCTGGATCACGAGAACATTTTTCTGAATCTGCTGGGCTATAAGCTTAGTTACCTCGAGTCCCTCGGGTGGTTGACGGGAATTGTTGCCGTGTGGCTTTCCGCCCGGGCTAACGTCTGGAGTTGGCCAACCGGGTTAGTCAACGTAAGCCTTTCCTTCTTTTTGTTTTATCAGGTCCGCCTCTACCCCGATATGTTTCTTCAGATTTTCTTCTTTGTTACCAACATCATGGGCTGGTGGCGGTGGACTCACCCGAAGCCGGTTGAGGAAGATACCAAAAGCGAATTGAAGATCAGCTGGTTGAAAGCACGTGACGGGTGGATTGTAGTCGGCACTACCCTGGCGGGAACAGCTGTACTGGGTTTCCTGGCCCAACGCCTGCATCATTGGTTGCCGGAAATTTTCACGCAACCTAGCGCTTCTCCCTTTGTGGATTCGTTTATCACCGTATTGAGTGTTGTGGCCACGTACTATATGATTCAAAAGAAAGTGGAGTGTTGGTTGATGTGGATCGCGGTTGACGTGGTGGCCACCTACCTCTATTTTGTGCGCGATATCAAGTTGTACAGTTTGTTGTATTTCGCCTTCTGCTTCCTGGCGGCCTACGGATTTTTTACCTGGCGCCAGGAATTCAAACGTTACAAGGTGCCCGATGCCGTGGTATGATGGATGGAATTAAGATCGTGTGTTTTTATGGCCCGGAGAGCACAGGTAAATCAACTTTGGCGGCCCGGCTGGCATCTGAGTTTCGCACCGAATGGGTTCCGGAAGTGGCCCGGGAATTGGTTACCTCCAATGCCTTTTCAGTGGACGAAATCCTTCAGATCGGCCGGGCCCAGACCGCCCGGGTTTTTGAGAAACTGAAAAGGGCAAACCGTCTTTTGATTTGTGACACCGACCTGATCACTACGCAGATCTACTCGCGGCACTACCTTGGTCAGGTGCCCGAAGAGCTTGTGAGGCTGGAGCAACAAGTGCGTTATGATCACTATTTCCTTTTTGATGTGGATGTGCCCTGGATTGCCGATGGTCTGCGCGATCAGGGAAGTCGCCCGCAACGGGCGAATATGCTACACCTGTTCGAACGTGAGTTGAACAGCCGGGGGATTTCCTTCGACCGGGTAACCGGCAGCTATGAACAACGGGAAGAATTTGTCCGGAGAGTGTTGAAGCAGTTACTAGCTACCCCCTGACATTTTACTCTCGATCAATTTTTGAATGGCGTGAAACTCATCGCGCAGGCGGGCGGCCTCCATAAATTCGAGTTCACGTGCCGCCTTTTCCATAGCCTTGCGTGTGCGGTCTGCCATTTTTTCCAACTCTTCTTTACTCATGTAGGCCGTGACGGGGTCAGCCGCCAGCGACTTCTCCTCCTCTTCAATGTAATAGCGTTGGACGCTCTTTTTGGAGTCCGCTACCTTGGTTTGCTTAAAAATCTCATCTTTCGATTTCAAGACGGTACGGGGTATGATGCCGTGGGCCTCGTTGTATTCCTGTTGCACCACCCGCCTGCGGTTGGTTTCATCGATCGCCAGCTGCATGGATTCCGTGATGGTATCCGCGTACATGATAACCCGGCCGTTGACATTTCGGGCGGCACGACCAATGGTTTGAACCAGTGACCGTTGGTTGCGGAGGAAACCCTCTTTATCGGCATCCAGGATGGCCACCAGCGAAACCTCCGGCAAATCCAGCCCCTCGCGAAGCAAGTTTACGCCCACCAGTACATCGAAAACCCCAAGACGAAGTTCCCGCAGGATTTCAACGCGATCCAGGGTGTCCACTTCGGAATGGATATAGCGGCATTTGACGGCTGCACGCTCCAAAAATTTCGTGAGCTCTTCGGCCATTCGTTTCGTCAACGTGGTCACCAGCACACGCTCTTTTTTCTTTACGCGCTCATCAATTTCCTCCAGTAAGTCGTCAATTTGATTCTTGCTGGGCCGCACATCAATCTGCGGGTCCAGCAGCCCGGTTGGCCGGATGAGTTGCTCCACTACAACGCCCTCCGATTTCCGCAGTTCGTAATCACTTGGCGTGGCGCTTACAAAGATCACCTGGTTGAGCAGGGCTTCGAATTCATTGAACGTGAGGGGGCGGTTATCCAATGCCGAGGGCAGGCGGAAGCCGTAGTCTACCAGGTTTACTTTTCGCGAACGGTCACCTCCCCACATCGCCCGAATCTGCGGTACGGTGACGTGGCTCTCATCCACAACGAGCAGGTAATCATCCGGAAAGTAATCAATCAGGCAGAACGGTCTTGCCCCAACCGATCGCCTGTCAAAGTAACGCGAATAGTTTTCAATGCCACTGCAGTAGCCAAGTTCCCGCATCATTTCCAGATCAAATTCGGTGCGCTCTTTTAGTCGTTTGGCTTCCAGGTGTTTCTTCTCTTGTTCAAACATACTCACCTGCGCCACCAAGTCATCCTGAATTTCGCGGATAGCCAGGTGCAGCAGATCTTTGCCGGTAACAAACAGATTGGCCGGGAAAATCACCACAACTTTCTCATCTGATATTTTCTTACCCGTGACGGGATCGATGATGTGAAGAGCTTCAATCTCATCTCCGAAAAAGTAGATCCGAATAGCATAATCGGTATAGGCCAGAAAGACATCTACCGTATCGCCCTTTACACGAAACGTTCCGCGTTTGAAGTCAACTTCCGTCCGGCTGTACAAAATGTCCACCAGGGCGAAAAGAAGTCTATTGCGGGCAATCGTTTCGCCCGCGCGCAGTGTAATTCGGTTCTTGCCAAATTCTTCGGGGTTTCCAATTCCATAAATACAGGAAACGGAGGCTACGACTAAAACGTCTCTGCGCCCGGAGAGTAGCGATGAGGTAGCACTTAGCCGTAGTTTTTCGATTTCTTCATTGATCGATAGGTCTTTCTCAATGTACAGATTCGAGGTGGGGATGTAGGCTTCCGGTTGGTAGTAGTCGTAATACGAAATGAAATACTCAACGGCATTGTCCGGAAAAAACTGCTTGAACTCTCCATACAATTGCGCGGCCAGTGTTTTGTTGTGACTGAGCACCAGCGTGGGGCGATCCACCTGGGCTACTACGTTGGCAACGGTAAATGTCTTGCCGCTGCCGGTTACACCCAACAGCGTTTGAAAGGGTTCGCCATTGTGAAGGCCGCTAACGAGTTCCTTAATCGCTTTTGGCTGATCACCGGTTGGGTTGTATTCTGTGGTTAGGCGGAAGGGCATGCATGTCCACTAACGGAAGCAATCCGTCAGTTGTTCCAAATAGCCCACGATTTTTCGGCTTGCACGTGAAGCATTTCAAGTCCGTTTTTGATAACGGCATTGCGCATCTCTGCCTTTTGCAGGAACACGGTGCGGGCCGGATTGTAAATCAGATCGTATACGTAGTGATCGTGGGTAAGTTTATCGTATGGAATGGGCGGAAATGTGCTCGTATTGGGCGACATGCCGAGCGGGGTGGTATTGATGATCAGATGGTAGTCGTGCATGATGGCGGGTTTCTTCTCCAAGTCATCATAGGTAAAGCCATCCTTAACCTTTTCGCGGGATACCAGGTGGTAAGGAATACCCAATTGGGTCAATGCCTCGCGCACCGCCTTGGATGACCCACCCGTCCCGAGAATCAGAGCGTGCGTTTTTTCCTTTGGTGTATACCACTTCTCGAGTGTTTCACGAAATGCATCACAATCGGTATTGAAGCCCTTGAGCCGGCCGCCCGAAACCCGAATGACATTTACAGCTCCGATTTTTTTTGCGACCGTATCTATTTCGTCAAGAAATTTCATAACCTGCTCTTTGTACGGAACGGTTACGTTCAAACCGCACAACTCGGGCATTTCGTTCACCAGCTTTCGAAGCTCGTCAATGGAATTCAGGGGGTAAAGATCGTAATGGTAATCCCGCAATCCCTCCCGAAAAAATTTCTCATCAAAATAGGCTTTTGAAAAGGAGTGACTTACGGTTTGACCAATCAAACCAAATTTCTTTTCCATGATATTATTTCGTTTTCATCAACGCAGCTACCTTTTCGATTCCGACCACCAGCAGTACGCCCAATGCTGCGAATAAAATGGCGTACAAAATTTGTGGATTGTGCCCGGTCTTGGCCAAATAGTCCCATGGCCATACGCTCCGATCGAATGACACCACTTGCTGCCCCTGGCTGTTCAAATGGTAGGCCGTTGCCTCGCGCCAAGGCCAGATCTTGTTCAGGAATCCAACCATAAAGCCTGCCAGCATGGCTACTGTTAGGTCGTGGTAATGATCCAGCACCCAGGTGAGTGCGTGCGAAAACGCCCATAACCCCACCAGGCAGCCGGCTGCGAAGGTAGCGGCCACCGGAATGTTGAACTCGATCAATATTTTAGTAAGAATGAACTCGTACTTGCCCATCAGCAGAAGAATAAAGGCACCGGAAATACCGGGCAGAATCATGGCACAAATGGCAATGGCACCCGCAATGAAAATGAACCATAGCGCATCGGGGGTGGAGGTGGGCGAAAGAAGTGTAATGAAATAAGCCACAACCCCGCCTACGGCAAATGCAAAAAAGGCCTTGGCGGTTCGCTGCCGAACCTGACGCAGCACTTGATATGTGGAAATAACAATGAGGCCGAAGAAGAATGACCAGGTACCAATCTGATAATTGTCCAGCAGATATTTCATAGCCCGGGCCAGACTGATCCAGGCCGTGGCCAGGCCCGCGATTAATACAATCAGGAAATTTCCATTGACTTTTTTCCAGGCTTCTGCGATTCGAAAGGTGAACACCAGCCGAATGGTCTCGGCATCGATCGATTTTATCGAGTGAAGCAATTCGTCATAGATACCCGTGATGAAGGCAATGGTACCACCCGATACGCCCGGGATGACATCCGCCCCTCCCATGCTCAGGCCTTTCAAATACAATAACCCGTAATCTTTTAAAGATCTCATCTTTTGGTTAATCCGCATGGAAGGGAGGGGCACTCACATCTTTCTTACGCTCAATGCCCAGAAAGTGCAGGAACGTATCACCTCGCAACCCTAAGCGAATCGTCTCCAGCGGAATTATCTCATTTGGTGCAATGTTGCCCAGGTTGACGTTGGCCCCCAGCAACTTGATGAACCAAACCTGTTGTGCTTTTTGGGGTGCTTCCCAAATAATCTTTTCAAACGGAATTTTGGTTAGGATTTCCTGAACCAACCCAGAGCGAACTTCACCGGTAGAACGAAAGAGACCTACATTACCACTTTCGCGGGCTTCGCCAATTACTTTCCACGCTCCGGCTTCGAGTTCCTTCTGCATCAGGTCAATCCACATGTAGGGCGGTATAATCTTATCGGCATCTTTCGAACCCACTTCAGAAAGCACCGTCACCTGCCCGGCCAACTTGGCGATGTACTCGCATTTCTTGTCGTGATCAAGGTCAATGGAACCATCGCTTACTTCGGCATATTGAAGGCCAAACTGGTCCAAAACCTTCCGATAGTCATCAAACTGATCGCGGATGATGAAGGCTTCAAATAAGGTTCCTCCAAAATAGCAGGGGATTCCCGCTTCTTTATACACGGCCAGTTTTTCTTTCAATCGGGGAGTTACAAACGAGGTGGCCCAGCCCAACTTAATGATATCCACATGGTCAGCACAATTGCTGACGAAATCTTCCGCTTCGCGCACGCTTAACCCTTTATCCATGGCCATGGTGAAGCCCACTTGCCTGGGTTTACGGGTGCGTTCAGGCAAGTTCTTGAGTGAGTAGTTCATGAATGGTGATCTTTTCTAAACTGTTCTATGATCTTGTAAAGAGCCTTTTGGGTTTCGTTGTTCTGAAAGAAATCGAACAGTACCGTATGGCCCTGAAAATCCAAAATTAACCCATTTTCCAGATAATTGAATGCCTCTTTCAAATGTCCGGCTTCAATGAGGTATACGGCCATGCGGTAGAGGAATTCCGATTCATCGGGGCGTTCCTCCATTCCTTGCGCCAGTACTTCTACGGCCTTCGCATGTTCACCTTGCTCGTAGTAAATAAACGACCAATTCAGCCAAATCTCCTTATCCTCCGGACTCAGATGGCTCGCCTCTTCGTAAGCGCTGATGCTGCTGATCGTATTTCCGATTTTAAATTCAGCATGAGCGGCTGCCTTCCAATATTCGGCATTATGCGGATTCAGCTTGATGCATTTGTTGTAAAAGTGCAACGCCTGATACCAGTTCTCTTGTTTTTCAAGGCAGTTGCCAGCGCCATACCACGCCTCGTCATACAGGGGATCGAGTTTGGCGGATTTTTGAAAATACTTCAGACCTAACTCAAACTGACTGAGGCCTTCATAAGCCGCCCCCATGCAACAATATACTTCCGGACTGGGCCCTTCTAATTCAATCGTTTTTCGAAAAGCATCGAGTGCCTTGGTGAATTGCTCCAGATTCATGTACGTATTGCCCATGTTATAATGAGCCGAAGCAAAGGTTTCGTCCAAGGCTATGCCATATTCGTAGGCTTCCAACGCTTCATCATACTTTTCCAGTTTATTGCAGACAATGCCCAGATTATACCAGGCTGCAGCCGAGAATGGATCTTCATCAATGAACTTGCGGTAGTAGGATAAGCTTGCTTCAAGCTGCCCTACGATGTCCAGGCAATACGCAAGTTCGTAAAGAGCCCCCTCGTGGCGAATGTTGGACTCAATGGATTTCTTGTAGTAACCGATCGCTTTGTCGAAATCATCCAGACTTTGGTGAGCCAGCCCGAGGTGATAAAAGATTTCATCTTGTTCATCCTCCGTCATGGTCAATGCCTCTTCATAAATAGCGATTGCATCCTGATGTTTGCCTTGAAGGGAATAGATTGATCCAATGGAAAGCAAAATGTCCACGTCCTGCGGCTGAAGATTTCGGCTGGTAGACAGGATGTCAAGCGCCTCTTCGTACTGCTCGAGTTGAGATAAAATATTTGCCTTGAGCGGAAGCAATTCGGATGAATACGGAAACTGATCCATCGCCTTGTCAACCGCCTTCAGGGCTTTGGCCGGTTTGGTGCGGTCCAGATAGTAATCGATGATGATTTCGTATTGTTCGAGTTCAAAAAAAACTGCAGTCTGCAGTTTCAAACTTTCTTCAAAACGCTTAACCAACTCCGCATGCTCTTCGCGTTTCCGAAATTCGTGGGCCATTCCGTGGGGTTTGGTTGCCCGAGCTTACAGCTCGTTTGTGCAGCAAAATTGGGACAAAGAATAGCCGATGTCAACCTTGCACAAGTCGTTTGTTTGTTGTAAACGTACCTGTAAACGAGCCGCAGCAATACGCAAGAGTTTCGTCCAGCGTATGATAGGTAAGTCCAACTTTTTTGATTGAGCGCGTGGCATCGAAGCGAACCCGGCTAAACGAGTTTTGCATGGATTGCCGCGTAAGCATTCGTTCACGATCACCAGCCGCGGCCATCAGGTTTTCAGCAGCAACGGCAAAAGGAATCATCCATGGTTTTACTTCGATATACGGTGCCTTTCGATTCAGTTTTGCTGCTATCTGCGCAAAAAGTTCGCGATAGGATATGGTGCCCCCGTTGGCGATAATTCGTTCACCGGGAAAGTCATGCTGAACCAGGCGACTCACCAATTCGACTACGTCACGAACATCCACGTAGTTCACCCATCCCTCTGTGAAAAATGGTTTTTCGTTCCACACATAATGGAATACTTGTCCGCTGCTTCTAGCTGTTCCAACGGGCGCGAGTATAAGCGATGGATTGACCAACGAGACTACGAGGCCTTCTTCCTGGCCGCGGAAAACTTCAAGTTCAGCCAGGTATTTCGATTTTGCATAATCGCTCGAAAACTCGGGATCCTGAAGAAACGTTTTTTCGGAGATGTTTTCCACGCCCCGCGGCTTTGGCAGGGCCGCTACGGAACTGATATGAATGAATTTCTTAACTCCGCTTCGAAGGGCAGCATCCACCGCATAGCGTGTGCCCAAAACATTGGTGTCCAATATCTCCTGCTTCGCCCGCGGATCGTACGAGACACGAGCAGCCGCATGAATAACAACGGAGCAACCTGCGAAGGCATCTACCATGGAGAGCGGGTCCATTACATCAGCTTCAACCACTTCACCTTCGAAGTCAGCAAGTGATACTCGCTTGCGAACGATGGCCCGAACGCGTTGTTGTGTCCGCAACGCTTCAATCAGATGACGCCCTAAAAGGCCATTTGCTCCGGTTACGGCAATCATGCTACGGCAAGTGAATAGTTCAACAAGGGCAGTTCCATCGCTTTGGCAAAGGAACGGGTTTGCATAACCTCCACTAGCAGTTGGGCTTGTGCCATGCTGTGCGTGTCAGTCCCCACGGCATCAATCAACCCCCGGTCGATCAGTTGTCGTGCCATGGTTTCGGCCGGGCGCCCATAATATCCGATAAGTGAGAGAAGATTGAGTTGTAGCAGAACTCCGCGATTGCGGACATCTTCGGCTTTTTGAACAGTCAAGTAAGCGTAACGTTCGGGATGCGCCAGCACGGGCCGATACCCGGCCACGGTCATTTTAAAGATAACTTCGTTGAGGTTTAGCGGCTCACTGACAAAATTCGTTTCAAAAAGCAGGTACCGGTCGTCAAATGTCAACAGCGAACCGGGCTGATCGAGCATTTGCACGAACTTCTCATCCAGATAGTATTCGGCTGCTGCATCAAATCCCTGGGTTGGCTGCAACCGGGGCTTTAGGGTTGCCATACCTGAGCGGATACCATCGGGTGTATTGGGGTAGGTATCTGCCATGATATGTGGTGTGGTGATGCAGCGCTTGATACCGAGTTGTTCAAAGAAGCTCAAAATGCCTATGGAGTCATCAACGGTTTTCACGCCATCGTCCAGGCCGGGTATTAGGTGAGAATGAAAGTCAACCGGATAGGGAAGTTGAGTGACGCGGGAACCCGGTGAAAACAAATTGATCAGGCGCGAAACCATTTCTTCCAGCCCGTCCGGGTCGCCTCCTGATCTTCATAATACCCATATCCGTAGTTCTTTTGCTCTAAGGGTACCGCATTGAGCACTACCGAAACGTGTTCAAGTTTGTTGATGGCTACGGTTCGCTTCAGATTATGTATGAATTCGCGTTGCGAATAATTCGCGCGGAAAACAAAAATTGACACGTCCGATCTTCGCATGGCCATCATGCCATCCGTCACCAGCCCAATAGGTGGAGTGTCCATCACGATGTAGTCATACTGCTCCTTCAATTCATCGAGCAAAGCCGAGAACTCTCCATTCAATAACAGTTCAGATGGGTTAGGAGGATGTGGCCCGGAGGGTATGAAGTCAAGGTTGGGTAGCGAGGTTTTCAATAGGCAATCCTGCCACTTGAATTTACGGATTAAAATCGTACTCATCCCTTTGGCGGGGTCTTCGGGCTTGATCGACTGATCGGTTTTGCTCTTCCGCATGTCCAGATCCAGAAGCGCTACACGCTTGTGCGACATCGCCAGCACAGCCCCTAAATTCATGGCGAGGAATGATTTCCCTTCGCCCGAAATTGAGGATGAGATGGTGATGAATTTTCGGTCTCGGCCGGTAGAAAAGAAGTCCAGGTTAGTGCGCAGTGAGCGGATGGATTCACTGACCATTGACTTTGGATTGCTCACGACATGCAATTCGCCTTTTCTTATTTTTTTGCTGACCGGAATTGTACCCAGCACGGGAACATCAGTGGCTTGCTCAATCTCCCTCAGGCTGTTTATCTTGTTATTGAACACGTACACCAGGCCAACGAAAAAGAAGTTAAGGACCAGACCGGCTACTAATCCAATACCCATTACCATGAATCTGCGGGGCGAAATGGGCTGAGTAGGGACCACCGCAGAGGACAGAATCTTAAAATCTGGCGTGCTGCCGGCCTGCGCGATTTCAAACTCGGCTTTGGCCTGCATCATGGTGAGGTAAAATTCCTCATACAACTTATAGTACCGCTGGTTTTTGCTGAATTGCGTATTTTTATCGGGCATCACAGCAAAAGCATTTTCCAATTTGATGTTTCGCTGGGCCAGGTCGGCCAGTTGATTGCGATAGTTCTTTTTTAGCTCGTTAACCTGACGAATCACATTGTCGCGCAACTGATCAAACTCTTGCTGCTTTTGTTTATAGGCTAGCGTGTTTTCGTTGTAGGCCAGACCTATACGTTCCTGATCGCGCACCATTCTTTCCAGCTCGTCAAGTTTTTTCTCTGTGTAGTCGGGCAGCAGGCTGCGTTGCAGCGGGGAGACAGCCATTGTGCCATTGGCCAGGTTTTGTTGAAGAATGTCTAACTCGGTGATACGTCTGCCGATATCGAAGCGTTGCGAGTCGAGTCGATTGATTTGAGCAATCACCCGCTTGAGGTCGGCATTCAGGTCATTGCTTTTGTTTTGCAGTGTAAATGCTTCAAAATAGTTTTCGTATGCCTCCATTTTGTCTTCGACCTGCACAAGCTCATTGTTCAGCCAGTCAATTTTCTGCTTGTTTGCCAGATTCTTTTGTTCGTTGCTATAGGAGATGTAAATCGAGTCAATCTTATTGACGATCGTAGCTGCTTTCAGCGCGTTGTGATCCTGAAAGGTTATCCGAATGGTGTTCGCATTGATATTGAGCGGTTCAACGTTCATTTGTTGCCTGAGATACTCTATCAGTCTCTCGCGGCTATTGATTACAAATGAATAGTCCATCTGATCAAAAGCCCTGAGACGAAACACGGTTAACGTGCCGCTCTCGATACTCAGGGGTTTATCAAATGAACCTTCAAGGCGTTTGCCGTCCTCTCCGATCTGCAACTCAAACTGGTCCTCGTTTTCTACCGTAAGCAGGAAAGGTATGTTCAGAAGCCGGCCATGTTCGAAGGTATACTCTACACGGAATGGAGACCTGCGGTACAACTCGTTATTCAATACATTACCCACGCTGAGGTAGCTAATCCCGAGGTCTAACGAATCCAGCACGCGATTCAAAAAAAGCTTAGACTTAATCTGTTCGATTTCCCCGGATATCAAATTGATGTTCTGATCTTCAACGAACTCCTTGATACCGAGCTCGGTGGCATCGCGCTTCACATCAAGTTTCAATTCTGATTCGGCCTGATATAAATCCTTGGTGTATCGCAGGTAGAGATACGCAGTCAACAAGCAAAGGGCCAAAAGAGCCAACATCCGCCAGCGTTGGTTACGAAAAATACTGGAAAGTTTATTCCAATCCAGTTGGTCGGAAGGAGGCCTGGACGTGTTTGATGAAACGTGCCTCATGCCTTATTGATTCAACACAACAATTAATGTAAGCAAACTGATCAGTACGGTCAGAAAACTGGCGTTGTCGCGGGTGGCTTCAGTAAATGGTCTTCGGATAGGTTCAGCATACACTACATCTCCCGGCTTCATCAGCATGTTTCCCGAGGCAAAGCCATCAATCGTGCTGAGATCAACCTGATAAACGGTGTCCTGCCGGGCCACGCGGATGTTTTGCACCTTGGTATCGTTTGTGGGGCCTTTCGCCAGTGCGAGTATTTCGGACAGCGTCATGTTCTGGCTATTCAGCGGAATGACATGGCCGCCCAGAGCGCCCAATACGACTACCCGTTTGTTGGTGAACTTGAGCAGTACAAACGGTTCCTTAAAATACTGGCCGTAATTTTTTTGTACTACCTCTTCGGCCTGCCTAAGGGTAAGCCCGTCCAATTGGATTTCACCAATCATGGGCAGTTTGCAAATACCGTTGTGATCAACCCGATACTGCGGATTGAGCCGGTCATCTGTTGTTACGGCATTGTGTGTGGTGAGTTCCGGCATGGGGTCGATCAACTTTTCGCCCCGGTTGGTGTACACCTGCATCTCCAGCCAATCATTTTTCTGAATCACATAGTCGCGCTCCAGTTCATCTGCTTTAGCTAGGTACGAAATGGGCTGCCTCTTTTCAGATGGCTTCAACATAATGTTTTGCTTATATGAACCGCAGGAGGCGGCAACCACGGGAAGTAAGGCTAATGCGATGAGCCGCCTGATGGCCATTTTCATATCTGCAAGTAAGGCTATTTACGCTGAATTATAAAGCATCAGGCCAGGGCTCGCAGGCCTTCGCGGTACTTCTGGATAACGCGCGTTTCATCGAATTCTGCTTCCATTTTTTTGCGGCCGTTGCGGCCAAAGGTGAGCAATGTCTCATCCGGGCTGGCGGCCATCTGTCTCATCTTGGAGGCCAGGTCCTCCGGGCTCTTAACCGTGCACAGCAGTCCGTTATACTCATGTTGAACCACGTGGTGGCAACCCGGAACATCGGTGGTTATAATGGGCTTGCCGAGGCTGGCGGCCTCCAGCAGGGTTCGGGGAGTGCCTTCCCGGTAGGAGGGAAGTACTACGCAGTCGGCCTGTTCCATCACGGGGCGAACATCTTTGGTGGTTCCCAAATACTCAATGGTATTGTTGGTAATCCAGGACTCAATTACTTCGGTGGCAATACCTCGCTTACGATTCGGGTCTTTAGCACCGAGTACCTGAAACCGTGCATCAATCCCCTCACTCCGCAGTTGACGAATCGCCTCCACAAATTCGAGTATTCCTTTATCGGCAATCAAACGGGAAACCAGTAAAAAGGTGAAAGTCTTATTGCGCTTGAATTCGACTGGTTGAAAACGGGTAAGGTCAATACCCGACCCAGGTACCAGGTCAGCGATGCCCGGGGCAATTAGCCTTTCGTCCAGAAAAATGGCCCGGTCATCTGAATTCTGAAAGAACACCTTGGTTGCAAATCGAAACGAGGCGCGGTAAAGCCATTTGGCCACCCGGCTGGTGACTCCCTTTTTCAGAAAAATGGTACCCAGGCCGCATACGTTGTTGATGGTTGGAATTCGCAGAAGGGATGCCGCCAGCGTACCGTAAACGTTCGGTTTGATGGTGAAATGCAGGATTACATCGGGCCTTAACCTGCGGTAAATGCCGAAAAGCTCGATAGTCAGGGCCAGATCCTTTAAGGGGTTTGCACCCCGGCTATCCATTTTTACGGCATGGTGTACACAGCCCGCTTCAACCAAAAATGAGGTGTAATCGTCTAACGGGGCAATGGTGTGAATTTCATGTCCATCCTGCCGGAGGGCTTTAATGAGCCCCATCCGGAAATTGAATATATTCCAGGAGGTGTTCAGGACAATTGCAATTTTCATGCGCCAACTATCGGGCTATGCCGGCCTCGCTAAGGTTAAAATTCATCATAAATTCACCAAAACTAACAAAAAGTAACCCTCCCTACATCCCCTCAGATCAGTTAAGTTTGCACTTCATTTCTAATCAGCGGTGGGCAAAAAGGCGATTTTGGTGGCGTTGATTACCGGCCGGCAAACGGAGGACCTGGTGGCGGAGCATTTGGCGGAATTGGCATTTCTGGCTGAGACCGCGGGTATTGAGGCAGACCAGGAATTTATTCAGAAACTGCCGCACCCGGATAACCGCACCTTTGTTGGTAAGGGGAAACTGGCGGAGATTCGGGCTGAGGTACTGGCAAACCCGGCCATTGGGCACGTGATTTTTGACGATGACCTGTCCGCCAGTCAACTGCGCAATTTGGAAAAGGAGTTTAATCCCCCCGAACGAGAGGTTCAAGTGCGCGTTTACGACCGCAGCTTGCTCATTCTGGATATCTTCCTTATGCGGGCCCAAACAGCCCAGGCCCGAACCCAGGTGGCGCTGGCCCGAAATCAATATTTATTGCCTCGCCTCACGCGGTTATGGACTCACCTGGAGCGGCAGCGAGGGGGCACCGGCACCCGCGGTGGTGCCGGGGAAAAGGAAATTGAAACCGACCGCAGAAGTATCCGGCATCAGATCAAATTGCTGAAAGAGGAATTGGGAATCATCGACCGGCAACGGGCGACCCAGCGAAAAGGCCGTGCGGCCATGGTACGCGTAGCTCTGGTGGGCTACACCAATGTGGGGAAGTCCACGTTGATGAATTTGTTGGCGAAGAGTGAAGTGAAGGCGGAAGATAAACTGTTTGCTACGGTGGATGCGACCGTGCGAAAGGTGGTGCTGGGCGATGTTCCCTTTTTGCTTTCCGATACGGTTGGTTTCATCCGCAAGCTTCCCCACCACCTGATTGAATCCTTCAAATCCACGCTGGATGAGGTGCGTGAAGCGGATTTGCTGCTGCACGTGGTTGATGTGTCGCATCCCTATCACGAGAGTCAGATTGAAGTCGTACACAAAACCTTGCAGGAGATCGGTGCTGGCGAAGTGCCGGTGATTCTGGTGCTGAACAAAATTGACAAGGCCGAGGCCGAGCAAGGTGCCATTGATTGGCAAGAACGGATGGCCCACTACCACCAATGGGGTGCCCGCGAGGTAGTATTTATTTCGGCCGTTAGCCGGCAGCATATCCCGGAACTAAAAAAGCTGCTGTATCGCACCATTCGCGAAAGACACATGCAGCTCTACCCCAATTTCCTGAAAACAGAAAACTACGACTACGGATTTTAGTAGCTTTGCCGCACTCTTTTGGTCTCATAGTTCAACGGATAGAATAGGAGTTTCCTAAACTCTTGATCTGGGTTCGATTCCCGGTGAGACCACCATCACAACAAGTGATCTGATTCTGGTTCGACTCTCATGAGTAACATCCGCATGGGAAGTTGAGGAGCCTCATAGCTTCCGCTTGTTTCCCTCGGGAACGAGGAGGCGGATGGCGCCCGGTAAAATTCTGACGACCAATTCGCTGGTCGCTCCGCTGGCTTCGCCATCAATATGAAATGTCCGCGGCTGCTCGAACCGCACGGTTGCTTCCCGGGCCTTTCGAACGCTGACCTCGTTGGATTTGTGAAGTTGGCCGCGGAACAATTGCCACACCACGCGGGGCAGTTTGGCAAGCGTAATGTGGCGCACTACGCCTACGTCCATTACGCCATCACAAACGGAGGCCTGGGGCGCGATCCGTGCATTATTGCCAAACTGAGAGGAATTGGCAAAGGCAATCACCCAAGAGGTCGACTCCGATTGTTTTCCGTCTATTGTCAAAATGGCTTTTGCTTCCGGATAGCGGAAGTATTCGCGAAGGACAAGCCTTGCATATCCGGTCAACCCACGGCTGGAGCCCCGATCGAACAGATTCGCGATGTGACCATCGAATCCGATACCCGATACATTAACCGAAATCCGGTCATTCACGCTCAGCGCGTCCATTTGAATGGTGTTGCGGCTGGCCAGTATCGTCAATGCTTTTTTTAGCGATAGCGGAATACCGAGATGTCGGGCCAGGCCATTGCCCGACCCTTTGGGTAAAATCGCCATCGAGATGTTTTGATGCAGGGCGGCCTGCGCTACTTCGTTCACCGTACCATCGCCACCCATGGCGACCACCACGTCAAAGGCTTCGGCCACCGCACGCTGAGCAAGTTCTACGGCATGCCCTCTTCCTTTTGTAAACTCCAACGTAGCCTGCCAACCTTGTGCGGCACAATAATCCGTGATCAACCCCTCCACCTGAGGGCTGTACCCCGAGCCGGAAAATTTATTGATGACAAAAAATACCTTCTTATTTTCGCCCATCTGAGATCATGGAGTTCACACCACGTAAATTTAAGTTTAAAGCCTGGAACACCGAATCCAGGCTTCTGATGCGCCTGAGCAGCGTAGAGTGCAATAAGGGAGAATTGGTGAAGCAGGATCACGTCTTGTTGCAGTACACGGGTTTGCTGGATAAAGAAGGGGAAGAAATTTATGAGATGGACGTGGTCATGATATCGACTGACCAGTTTGTTGTTTTCTGGGATGAACAACGAAAGGGATGGCATTACACCCGGTTGGGCCAGCACTCTCCGTTGGCGCTGGAACCCGCCATTACCGCCCGCATGAAACGTTTCTGCAGTTGGTTTGAGTTGCAGCGATAACTACTTATTGAGTTTTTCCTTAATGTAGTTGGCAGCCTGCCCAATGGTCTGCATTTTCTCGGCATCGTCATCCGGAATTTTGATGTCAAACGTTTGCTCAAATTCCATGACCAACTCTGCGTAGTCGAGCGAGTCAATGCCCAAATCTTTCACAAAACTGGCATCGGGGGTGATTTCCGATTCCGGAATTCCGAGTTTATCGATCAGAATAGCTGCGATTTTTTTCTGAATGTCCTGCATAGCAACTCAAAACTAACTAAAATCGGAGAATAAATTCGGTACCGGCACCTACGGCTGACTTTACCGAAATGCTGCCGTTGTGTTGCCGCATGATTTGGCGCGACAAACTGAGCCCAATGCCGGAACCCGTTTTTTTGGTGGAGTAAAAGGGGATAAAAACCTTTTCCAGTGCCTCGGGTTCAATGCCGCTTCCGGTATCCTTGACCGAAATGGCCGGTCGGTCTTCCATCAAAAAGCCTGTAAGCATTATTTTCCGGTTTGTGGGTTGTTCGAACGACTGAACCGCGTTTCGAAAGAGATTGATCAGCACCTGCCCGATCAGATTTTTGTCGGCCTGGAGCGCCAGTTGCTCGGTTTGCAAGTTGATCAGCACCTCAATGTCAGCCTCCGCACATTCTTTCTTATGCAGGAGCGTAATTTCATATAACAGCGGGCGAACGGCCACATGGTCGAGCCGCGGTTTGGGCACTTGTGTCAGACTTCGAAATTCTTTTACGAAGTGAATCAGGCCCTCGCTGCGCTTACTGATGGTTTGAACGGAAAGATGCATATCACCCAGTTGCTCAGCCGACAGACTTTTTGCGCTACCTAAGTAACTTCGAAGCTCCTCCTCGACAATGCCGGCCAGCGAAGAGATGGGCGTAACCGAGTTCATAATTTCATGGGTGAGCACGCGCACGAGGTTTTGCCAGGCTTCCATTTCCTTCTGCTCGAGTTCGCTTTGGATGTTACTCATCGAAATCAGCTTCACCGCCTCACCGCGCACGGTCAGTTCGATGGCGTACACCGATAGCTGACTCACCTCATCGCTCAGTTTCACCCGCACCAGTTCGCGTCCGCCTGTTTTCAATTTTTGGAACGTGTCGATTAGCTCCCGGCTGATGGGAACCAGTTCATCCAAATGGTCGGCCTTCTGGATTTTCAAAAGCCTTCGTGCAGCAGTGTTGATGATCTGTATTTGGCCGGTCTCCTTAAAAACAATCAACCCGATACCTACGTGCTGTACAATGTTTTTGAAAAACTGAAAGTCGGAGTCTTTCTCAATACGCGTGTTTCGTGCCCGCTGTAAGGCTTCCTGGATGCGTTGATTAAGTGTCGGTAGCGAATCGGGCCGATCGGCCGGAACCAGACTAAAGGTCGTCTCGTCAAACCGGAAACCCGGCTGTACATCGGTTGTGGGTGATGCGGGTGGTGGTTCAGACCGGGTTGGCTTCTCCACCAATTGCACCAGTTGATAGGCTTGGAATACAATCGCGCCTAACAGCAGCAAAAAAAGCGTGATGTTGTTATAGCGGCTCACCCAGGCGCAGACCAGCATGGTGACCAACAGTATGGCCAGGCGCTGCACCAACGGAGAGTGCCTGTCAAATGCCATATTTTTCCATGCGTCTGTAAAGCGATGCACGGGTTAGGCCTAATTCCTCGGCCGCCTTTGAAATATTGCCGTTGTGCAGTTGCATGGCTTTCATCACAGCTGCTTTCTCCACCTCATCCAGATTTAGGGTGTCAGCAGCGGGCAGCAGTTCGTGGCTCCGGTTAAACAGAAAATCACTGGCCTGCAGGGTGGGGGAGTCAGCCATAATAACGGCCCGCTCCAGGGCATGTTGTAATTCCCGAATGTTACCGGGCCAGGCGTATTTTTTCAGTTTCAACATGGCCTCGCTGGAAAGGCTTACCACATCCTTGCGGTATTTTTTGGCGTAGTAACTGAGGAAGTGATTGGCCAACAGCGGAATATCCTCCATGCGTTCAGCCAGCGGAGGCATTTTGATTTCCACCGTGTTGATGCGGTAGAGCAGGTCCTGCCGGAACTTTCCTTCCTTCACCATTTGGTCCAGGTTCATATTGGTGGCGCACACCAGCCGGATGTTGACTTCAATGGCCTGGTTCGATCCAACCCGGGTCACCTGCCGCGATTGCAAGGCGCTGAGCAGTTTACTTTGCAGACTCAGACTCAGGTTTCCGATTTCATCCAGGAAGAGAGTGCCTCCGTGGGCCAGCTCAAAACGGCCGGGCCGGTCTTCCCGGGCATCGGTAAAGGCCCCCTTCTTATGCCCAAACAGTTCGCTTTCGAAAAGCGTCTCGGTAATAGCGCCCATGTCTACGGCCACAAACGAGTTATCCTTTCGCAGCGACTTTTGATGAAGAGCTCGCGCCACAAGTTCTTTGCCGGTACCATTTTCGCCCAGGATCAAAACGTTGGCGTCCGTTTTAGCCACTTTGTCAATCAGGGTGAACACCTCTTGAATAGCGACACTCTCCCCAATGATGTCACGAAATGGCTGGCTGATTTGCTCTTCAAGTAACTGTTTGGCTTTGCGAAGTTTGTCTACTTCGTTATACGACTTTTTCAGTTTGATGGCCGTAGAAATGGTGGCCAGTAGTTTTTCGTTTTGCCAGGGTTTCAAAATAAAATCAGTAGCACCCTCTTTTAATGCGCGCACAGCCATCTCCACGTCACCAAAGGCTGTGATCATAATAACCACCGCATCGGGGTCGCGGTCTTTGATTTGTTTCAGCCATTCAAAGCCTTCCTTGCCGCTGGTGGTGTCCTTGCTGAAATTCATATCCAGCAGGATCACATCATAACTGTCGTTATTGAGCAGGAATGGAATTTTATTGGGGTTCTTTTCGATGATTACCTGGTGGTTCGCTTTTTTCAGAAGCATTTTGGCCGCCAGTAACACATCTTCGTCATCATCAATCATTAGAATTTTTCCTGCTTCGTTCACCTTGGTTGGGTTTAAGTTGCTGTTTCTGAAGAAAAAAATGTGCCAGTACTCTTTTCTTTTGAATTACCCTATCGCGATCACAACAAACAGGCATGTTAACAGGCGTCAGACGGCTGATTGCCGAATTTAACAGGCCGTCAGACGCCAATTACAGAATGTCTGAAAACTGATCGGTACTGTATCGCATTGGACAAAGATGTTCAAAAATGAACACAGTGTCTAGTTCTGCGGGGGCGTGTGGGGCACAATTTCAAGTTTGCGCGGCCGAACGTAGAAAATTCGCTCATCGGTGACTACGGCAGCCGAGACAGGGGGTGGCGCCTTGAGCGTCCGTTTTTCCTGGGTGTAGAGATCAACAAAAACGATTTCACCTTGCCGTAAGTAATACAATTCCTCACCCATAAAACTGAAGAAAGAAATACCCGAAGCGGGAAGGAAGAAAATTTTTTGACCCACATTATTGAATACGGATATCCCTGACTTTTTATCCAGGATGAACATCATGTTTTGGTATTCGCGCATTTGCACCACGTGCGGTTGAGGTGCAAAATCGGTGGTGTCCAACGGGGCATCCAGCACGATGGCATTGCCTTTCAAGGATATTCTCTTCAAGGAATAATCTCCGCCATCCAATATCCAAAGATTGTTGTCAGGTGTGGGGCACGCCAGGATGGGTTCTACCGCCCACACGGGATCAAGCGTGAGGATCGACAACTCGTCCAGGTTGTAATCAAACCAGGCCACTTGCTGTGTTTTGCGGTGGTAGAAAAAGACACGAAGTGGGTTCCAGGGTTCTATCAACGTGGGGGGTTCATGTTCGGTGAGCTGTTTCGCAGCCAGCAACTTTCCATCTGGCGAGTATTTGCTGAGTCTGCCCGTTTGTGAGATGGCATAGAAATTACCCAAACGGTCCACGGATACGGTTACCACCTGGCGCAACTTGATGGATCGCGTCCGAACTTCCTGCCCGGCCACGGAGAAGGATGCGAGCCACATCAGCAGCAAGATGCAAACCCTCATCCTTCGAATTTTTTCAACACGACTTTTTGCCCGTCAAACTCAGCAAAGGTGTTGAAGTGCACCCATTCGCCCAGATTAATGTAACGGCTGTTTGCCCCCACGGCCAAATCCAGGGGCAGATGCCGGTGGCCGAAAATGTAAAAATCAAAATGCTCCTTCGACTCAACTTCTTTACAATACGTCAGCAAAAACTCGCGCTCTTCGCCTTCAAATTTTTCCTCTTTTTTGGTGTTGCTGATGCGGCTCTGGCGGCTCCAATACTTGGCGATGGCAATGCCGAAATTCGGATGGAGACGGGCAAACAGCCACTGGCAGATCGAGCTGTTGAAAAACCGCTTCAAAAACTTGTAGCTGTAATCACCCGGGCCAAGTCCGTCACCATGGCCAATCATCAGCCGCATCGAACCTGACCGCAACACACGGGCCTCCCGAAAGACCGGTATGCCCAGCTCTTGCGTGAAATAGTCGAACAGCCACATGTCGTGGTTGCCGGTGAAGAAGAAGATCGGTATGCCCGCATCGCGCAACTCGGCCAGTTTGCCTTGCAGCCGGATGAATCCGCGGGGTATGGCGTGCCGGTATTCAAACCAGAAATCAAAAATATCGCCCAACAGGTAAATGGAGTGCGCTTCATGCCGGATCGAATCCAGCCAACGGCATATTCGCCTTTCGCGCGCCAGGCTGTCGTCAGCCGTAGGTACGCCCAGGTGGAAATCAGAGGCGAAGAATATCTTTTGGCTCGGCCCGAGTTGTACCGCAGATTCGGTCATGCACAATGTTACAAAAAAGAAAAAGCCGGTGACATGCACCGGCTCGTATTGTTAATTGAAAAATCTTCAGGCTTTGCTTCCAGCCGGACTTTCAGCTACCGGTTCGGCCGGTTTCTCCTCCGGCTTTGCCGCGGCACCATTGGCACTCGTAAACTTCTCATACGTAGTCTGATGACTGAAGGGGCGTTTGCCAATCAAGCGCTCCAGGTCGGACTGGAAGAGAATTTCTTTTTCCAGAAGTTCTTTGGCAATAATCTCCAGATGCTCCCGATGGAGGATCAAAAGTTGCTTTGTCCGATCATAAGCCGTATCTACAATCTTCTTCACCTCCTGGTCGATGCGCTCTGCCGTTGCCTCGGAGTAGGGCTTGTTAAAGTTATACTCCGACTGTTTGGAATCGAAGAACGAAATGTTGCCAATCTTGTCGTTCATACCATAGATGGTCACCATGCTGTACGCCATCTTGGTAATACGCTCCAGGTCACTGAGTGCCCCGGTGGAGATTTTGCCGAACACAATTTCTTCGGCAGCCCGACCTCCAAAGGTCATGCTCATTTCATCCATTAGTTGCTCGGTCTGGTAGAGGAATTGCTCCTTGGGTAGGTATTGGGCATATCCTAAAGCCGCCACACCACGCGGCACAATGCTAACTTTCACCAACGGATCGGCATGCTCCAGAAACCAGCCGGCCACCGCATGGCCTGCCTCGTGGTAGGCTACAATACGTTTTTCTTCTGGCGAGATGATCTTGGTTTTCTTTTCCAATCCGCCAATGACACGGTCGATGGCATCATGGAAATCCTGCATCTCCACTTCTTTTTTATCTCTGCGGGCTGCGATCAGCGCGGCTTCATTGCACACGTTCGCGATTTCAGCACCGGCAAAACCGGGTGTCTGGGCAGCCAGTTTTTTGGTATCCACGTCCTTTGCCAGTTTAATCGGCTTTAAGTGCACGCGGAAGATATGTTCACGCCCCGCGATATCGGGCTTATCTATACTAATCTGCCGGTCGAATCTGCCGGGGCGCATCAGCGCACTGTCGAGCACATCGGGGCGATTGGTGGCTGCCAGTATAATCACCCCGCTATCGGTAGCAAAACCATCCATTTCCACCAATAGCGAGTTCAGGGTATTCTCCCGTTCATCGTTTGCGCCTGGCATTGATCCACGTCCACGTGAGCGACCAATGGCATCAATTTCATCAATGAAAATAATACATGGGGCCTTCTCTTTGGCTTGCTTAAACAAGTCGCGCACACGGGCGGCACCCACGCCCACAAACATTTCGACAAAGTCGGAACCCGAGAGCGAGAAAAAGGGCACACCGGCTTCTCCGGCCACGGCTTTAGCAAGCAGAGTTTTGCCAGTACCCGGAGGGCCAACCAGTAATGCCCCTTTTGGGATTTTGCCACCGAGTTTGGTGAACTTGGCGGGGTTCTTCAAAAACTCGACAATCTCTTTAATCTCTTCCTTGGCTTCATCCAGCCCGGCCACATCCTCAAATGTGATCTTCACTTTGTTCTCGGCATCGAAAAGCGCAGCCTTCGATTTGCCGATGTTGAAAATCTGACCTCCCGGGCCGCCTCCGCCCGTCATGCGCCTCATCAAAATCCAGAAGCCAAACACCAGCAGAAACAGGAAGGCCACATTCCAAAACAAGCCCGTATAGTCGCTGCGGTTGTCAACCTGAATGTCTACTTTTTGCTCGCGCGGGATGTTCTTGGTGATCTGGTCATATTGTTCGTAAAATTTATCGATGGAACCAATCTTCATCCGATAATGAGGCCCTGCATCGGTAAGACCCAGAGGGCGCTTTTCCAGATCATTTTTATAGATGCTGTTTTGTAAAGCCTCGGCCTTCAGTGTGATTTCAATCTGCTCTTCATTCTTAATCAGTACGATCTTCTTGATGTCCTTTCGTTCCACCATGTCGGTGAACCGGCTCACCTGAATTTCGGGTACCTCGCTGATTCGGCTAAAGTAGCTGACGCCCAAAATGACCGCCACCAAAGCCAGAATGATCCACATTTGGTAGTTCTGTCGTACGCCTTTGGGCGGATTTTTATCTTTTCTTTCTCTGTCCATGTTTTCTTTCACTTTTGAATAACGTGTGCCGTGGCGTTTGGTTTAATCCTCAATTTCCCGGATGTCGGCATCGCCCCATAATTTTTCCAGAGCGTAAAACTCCCTGCGGTCTTTGCGAAATACGTGCGCCACTACATTGCTGTAGTCGAGCAACATCCACTCTTTATTGTGTTTGCCTTCCGTATGCCACGGGCTTTCTTTCAAGGCTTTGTATACCTCTTCATCAATGGATTCGGCAATGGCATCCAGTTGTTTATCCGAGTTACCCGAACAAATGACGAAAAAGTCGGCCACCGCATTTTTTACTTTTCTCAGGTCCATCACCACAATGTGGCTGGCCTTTTTCTCTTGCATTCCCTTAACGATGCTGGCACTCAGTTTCTCAGCATGATCCAGCGTTTTGCGTTTAGCCATTAATCGTGTTTATCCGTTACCTTGCAAGCCTGCAAATTTAACCAAATAAAGGTTGCATAAAATCCCTGCCAAACCGCTTTTCCTCGGTAAATACCGTGTGGATGTGCCAGAATGTCACTCCACCAACACCTATCTCGCCAACTTGCTGGGGCAGGGCGAGCTGCCCGAGGGGGCTGTCGTGATTACACCGCGGCAAACCTCGGGGCGTGGCCAACGGGGTAACGTTTGGGTTGCCGAACCGGGCAAAAACCTCACCCTTTCCGTATTGCTCAAACCGGTGTTCCTTCATCCGCGCCAACAGTTTTACCTCACGATGGCCGTGGCCCTCGCCATTACCGACACGCTTGCGCAGTGGGACTTACCGAGTGTCGTCAAATGGCCCAACGATATTTTGATCAATGAAAAGAAAGTGGCCGGCATACTCATCGAGAATCAAATTATCGGTGATCGGTGGACGAATGCCGTTATCGGCATTGGGCTGAATGTTAATCAACAGCATTTTTCCTTGCCGCACGCCAGTTCGCTCCTGCAGATTACCGGGCATACATTTTCATTGGAAGAAATGTTGAACGCCTTGCTGCTGAATCTGGAAGTCCGCTACGATCATCTTCGGCACTCCCTGGCATTGCTCAAGGCTCACTATCTGAACCAACTGTATTTGAAGAACACCTCGCACGAGTTCGAATCCGCAGGTGTAAAATTTACCGGTATGATTACCGGAGTGGATGAAGCCGGGCGTTTGCTCATTTTGCAAACCGGCCAAACCATCGCGTACGATCTCAAAGAAATCCGTTACCTGTGAACCTCTGGACCACCCCGCACAAAATTGTTGTTACCTGCTTAAAGAGGCTTTCTCCTTTTCTTGAAGAAGAACTGCGGGCGCTGGCGTTTCCGGTAACGCGCACGTTCAGCAATGGCGTGGAGACCACGGGTACGCTTACGGATTGCATCCGGCTGAACCTGGAACTCCGGTGCGCCAGCCAGGTGCTGTACAGCCTCAAAGCATTTAAAGCCGAACACCCGGGTCAGGTGTATGATCAGTTGAAAGGTATTTCGTGGGAGTCAGTTATTGAGCCATCCACGTATCTCACCGTCACGGGTTCCGTTACGCATCCAACCGTGAACAACTCCATGTTTATCAACATGAAGGTGAAAGACGCGGTGGTCGATCGGTTGCGTGCAAAAACCGGTCAGCGTCCCGACTCAGGCCCCGACTTGAAAGGTGCCGTGGTGAATTTGTATTGGAAAGAGGATATACCCGAAGTCTTTCTTGATACCTCGGGCGAGACGCTGGCCAAACACGGCTATCGCCTTCATCCCGGACGTGCGCCCATGATGGAGGCCCTGGCTTCGGCCACGTTGATGGCGGCCCAGTGGAAAGGCGACATGCCCTTTGTGAATCCCATGTGCGGCTCGGGCACGTTGGCTATTGAAGCCGCGCTGATGGCTACCGGCCGTGCGCCTGGCCTGTATCGCGATCAATATGCGTTTAGGCACATCAAGGGCTACCGTGAGGAGGATTATCGGGCGGTACGTGAAAAACTGAGCCAGCGTGTATTACCCAAGTTGCCTCACCGCATTATAGCCTCCGATATTTCAGAAGGATCGATTAAGCAGGCACGATTCAATGCCCGGCAGGCGGGAGTTGAAGAGTTCATCGAGTTTGAGGTATGCGACTTTGCCGAGACCAGCCTGCCGCAACCCCCAGCCATTATTTTCTTTAACCCCGAATATGGTGAGCGATTAGGCGAGCTTCAGGAGTTGGAGAAAACGTACGAGCGAGTGGGGGACTTCATGAAACAAAAGTGCGCGGGATACACCGGCTACGTGTTCACCGGCAACCTCGACCTTGCTAAGAAAGTAGGCCTGAAGCCCCAGCGCAGAATCGAGTTTTTCTCAGCCAAACTCGACTGTCGTTTGTTGAAATACGAGTTGTATTCCGGTAGCAAGCGGGTTAACGATCAAGCCGTAGTTTCCTGACGGGATGGTGTCCGTGACCACGCCAATATTCCGGGCGAGAAAAGTGACGGGATTATCTGGCTTACCGTCCGTAACAGCCCGCGGCAAATCATCCGCTCAAAAGGGCATATGGCAAAAAGCCCTGTCGTCCGGCATCGCCACCTTTTTACCTTTGACGGCTTAAAATCAAGTCAATGAAGAAACAATATTTTCTACTGTGTGCACTGGCTCTGGTTTCAGTTGCTGCGGTGGCACAAAAACTGGATATGGAGCTGCTCAAAGGCATGAAGCCGCGCAGCATTGGCCCGGCTGCCATGAGCGGTCGCATTACGGCCATAGATGCCGTGGTCAGCAACCCTGACATCATTTACGCGGGCGCGGCCTCCGGAGGTGTTTGGAAGACAACCAGTGGCGGAGTTTCCTGGGAGCCGATTTTCGACAAAGAGACCACCCAGGGAATCGGGGCGATCGCCATCCAGCAGGACAACCCTTCGGTTGTATGGGTTGGCACAGGCGAAGGTAATCCCCGAAACAGCCTCAACGGAGGCGATGGTCTCTATAAGTCGCTGGATGCCGGTAAGACCTGGAAAAAAATCGGGCTCGAAAAAACCCGGCACATTCACCGTATCATCATCGACCCAAAAAATCCGAATACCGTTTACGTGGGTGCCATTGGCTCACCGTGGGGCGATCACCCGGAGCGTGGCGTGTATAAAACTACAGATGGCGGAGCCACCTGGGAGCGCGTACTTTTTGTAAATGAACGTACCGGTTGTGCCGACCTGGTGATGGATCCCTCCAACCCGAACAAATTGATCGCTGCCATGTGGGAACACCGCAGGCAACCATGGACGTTTAAATCCGGTGGGCCGGGATCAGGGCTGCACATCACCTACGATGGTGGCAAAACCTGGAAGAAAATTACCGACAAGGATGGTTTGCCGGAAGGTGAGCTGGGGCGCTTTGGCCTGGCCATCGCCCGCAGTAAACCCGAAGTCGTGTATGCGCTGGTTGAGGCGAAGAAGAATGGATTGTACAAATCCACTGACGGTGGGGAGAAGTGGACAAAGGTTAATGACAAGGAGGAAATCGGAGATCGTCCATTCTACTATCATGAACTCTATGTGGACTCAAAAAATGAAAACCGCGTGTACTCCATCTTTTCGGTTGTTAACGTAAGCGAAGATGGGGGGCGCTCGTTTCGCAGCTTGTTGCCCTATTCCGGTGTTCACCCCGATCACCACGCCTGGTGGATTCATCCCGAGGATCCGTCATTCATGATTGATGGTAATGACGGTGGTGTTAACATCACCCGCGATATGGGCAAAACATGGATGTATTCCGAAAATATACCGGTTGGGCAGTTCTATCACATCAATGTAGATATGGATCAACCCTATAACGTGTATGGCGGATTGCAAGACAATGGTTCCTACGTTGGCCCAGCCTATGTGTGGCGCAGTTCCGGCATCCGTAACTCGTACTGGCAGGAAGTATTCTTTGGCGATGGTTTTGATGTGGCGCCCGACCCGGATAACAGCCGGTACGGATACGCGATGTCACAGGGTGGTAACCTCGGGCGCTTTGATCTCGAAACCGGTTACACCAAGTTCATTCGCCCCACGCACCCCAACGCGGACTTCAAATTGCGTTACAATTGGAATGCGGGCCTGGCGCAAGATCCACACAATAATGCCACCATCTACTACGGAAGCCAGTTCGTTCACAAATCAACGAACAAGGGCGATACCTGGGAGATTATTTCGCCCGACTTAACTACGAATAACCCGGACAAACAAAAGCAGTTTGAAAGCGGGGGTCTGACCATGGATGCAACGGGTGCTGAAAATCACTGTACCATTTTGGCTATCGCGCCCAGCCCGGTAAAAGAGGGCGTCATTTGGGTGGGCACGGATGACGGCAACGTTCAGGTAACGCAGGACGGTGGCAAGACGTGGACTAATGCGACCCCGATGATCATCGGTATGCCTAAGAATGCCTGGGTGCCCCAGATTCAGGCAAGCAAATACAACGCGGGTGAAGCCTTTGTGGTGGTTAACAACTACCGTCAGTTTGATTACAAACCGTACTTGTTCCGCACGAAAGACTATGGTAAGACCTGGGAAAGCCTTGTGGCCCCGGCACAAGTGGGCGAGAGCAATTACACCCTGGCAGTTGTACAGGATCCGGTGGAGCCCCGCCTCATGTTCCTCGGCACCGAAAACGGATTGTTTGTGAGTATTGATGAAGGAAAGAACTGGACGCGTTGGACAAACAGTTTTCCGGCCGGTGTGCCCGTGATGGATTTGGTTATCCATCCGCGTGAACACGATCTGGTGATCGGCACGTTTGGTCGTGCCATCTGGGTGCTGGATGATATCCGACCGTTGCGCGATATGGCTAAAGCCGGCACCGGTGCCTTAACCGCCACGGCCGGGTTGTTCTCAGCTCCGGATGCGTACCTGGCTTCGCTGCAACAACCTTCAGGCCCCCGGTTTAATGCCGATGCAATTTATGAAGGTCAGAACCGCCCGATGGGTGCACGACTGACGTACGTAATCAATAAGCCAGCGGCCAAAAAAGATGAAAAGCCGACCGAAAAACCTGCTCCCGGAAAGGACAGTAAAGGCAAGGCCGATGTAAAGCCAGAGCCGAAGCCTGAGGAGAAGAAGCCGGCTGTAAAATACGACTCCATAAAAGTGGAAATCTTCAATGCCAGAAATGAACTGGTGAACACGATTCGGCAAAAAGCACCGGAAGACAACGGAGTGAGTCGTATGATCTGGGCTCTCAATGAGCAAGGCGAGCGGGCACCCGCACGCGAGCGGACTACCGGAGGTGGCGGTCGCGGAGGTTTTGGCGGCTTTGGTCCCACCGTGTTGCCCGGCACTTATAAGGTGCGCCTCACGTTTGGTGGCGTAAAAGACAGCACCCTGGTTACCGTAAAGGCGGACCCGCGTATCGATGCCCCCGCCAGTGTGCTGGAGGCTCGCTATGCCATGAGCAAAGATCTGCAGAAGATGACCAAGATAACGGCCCAGGCCTGCGACCGTTTACGCGAATCGAAGGAGTTGATTGAAGATTTTGAGAAGCGCATGAAGGATTCCAAACGCACGGATCTCAAGGAAGCGCTCGACAAATCGAAAGCAATGAAGGACTCCATTAATGCCATGTTTGACTACATTCTGGGTAAAGAGGACAAGCGCCAGGGCATTGTGCGAAGCCCTGATCCGAGCCGCTATTCGTATGTGGGTACTGCCCAGCAATACATTGCGCGTTCACGCGAACCCATCAGCGACACCGACCGCAGAGTATTTCAGCACGCACAGGAAAAAGTGACTGAAATTGTGAATAAGGTTAATGGATTCTATACCACCCAATGGCCGGCCTACCGCACCCTGATGGAAAAAGTGGTCATCAATCCGTTTAAAGATTATCAGCCGCTGAACAAAAATTAAACAAAGGCAGTTTTAGCTGACAAGTGCCGGATGTTGAAGTCCGGCACTTGTTGTTTTTCCCCAGAGGTTCTACTTTGCATTATCCATGGTCGAGATAAAATCAGTTGAGTACGCGTATCCGGGCGCAAAAGCCATCCGGTTTGCTGACTTTAAACTCGCGGGCGGGGAACACTGTCTTTTATTAGGTGAGTCCGGCAGTGGTAAAACAACTCTTTTGCATTTGCTGGGCGGATTGCTCCGCTCGCAACAGGGAGCGATTCGCATCCATGACACGGATATCACGCAGTTGTCGGAATCCGCACTCGACCATTTTCGGGGTAAGCACCTGGGGTTTGTTTTTCAGCGAAACCATCTTCTGCAGGCGCTAAGTGTTCGTCAGAATTTACTCATGGCGCCTTTTCTGGCTGAGTTGCCGCAAAGTGAAGAACGCGTGAACGAGGTATTGGATCGCCTCGGCCTGCTGAACCGCAAAAGTGCGCGGGTACGTGAACTCAGCCAGGGCCAGGCACAACGCGTGGCTATTGCGCGCGCAGTAATCAACAAGCCCGATGTGATTTTTGCCGATGAGCCCACCAGTGCGCTGGATGATAAAAACTGTGAACGAGTCAGCGACTTATTGCTATCGGTGGCCAGCGAGCAAAGGGCTACTTTAGTGGTAGCTACGCACGATCAGCGTTTGAAAGCCAAGATCACCCGACAAATGGTATTACCGGCATGATGAACCTGATCACATTGGTTTGGAGTTACCTGAAAGCGAAGCCGCTGAACACCTTTTTGAACGTACTGTTGCTGGGGTTGGGTATTGCGGTGATCACCGTGCTATTGGTTTTCAACCAACAGTTTCAAGAGAAGATCAAAGACAATGTGCGCGGCATTGATTTGGTGGTGGGTGCCAAAGGCAGTCCTCTCCAACTCATTCTGTGCTCGATTTTTCATGTGGATTTCCCCACGGGCAATATCAAACTGAATGAAGCGGAGCAACTCGCGAAAAATCGACTTGTAAAAAGCGTGATTCCCCTGGCCTTGGGCGATAGCTACCAGGGCTATCGGATTGTGGGCACCAATCGCGCATACACCGATTTGTATGAAGCCGACCTGCAGGAGGGTAAATGGTGGGAGAAAGACATGGAAGTGGTGGCAGGCGCGAATGTGGCTGCCTTTGCCCGCGTAAAAGTGGGTGATAAATTGGTGAGCCAGCATGGGCTTGGCGCAGAAGGGCATGCTCACGAGGACCAACAAATGATCTGTACCGGTGTGCTCAGGAAAACCAATAGCGTGATTGATAACCTGTTGTTCACGAATGTGGGAACCGTATGGGCCGTGCATGAAGAACACGAGGAGGACGAGCATGAGCATGATGAGCAGCCGGTTCAAAATCCTTCCCCCATAGTACCCACTGTTAATGCGGGTGACAGCGTAAAGGAAATTACCTCCCTGCTGGTGGAGTTTCGCAACCCGATGGCTGCGATTCAGCTGCCTCGGTATATTAATGCGCAAACGAACATGCAGGCGGCTTCGCCTGCCTTCGAAACGGCTCGTCTTTTCTCCATTCTCGGTGTAGGTGCGGATGTACTGATGGGTTTCGCCTACGTTCTGATCTTTATTTCAGCGCTGAGTATTTTCCTGGCGTTGTATAACTCGTTGAAAGAGCGGCAATACGACCTGGCGATCATGCGATCAATGGGCGCCAGCCGGTCCCGCCTTTTTATCACGATGCTCGCGGAAGGCATTGCGATGACACTGATGGGAAGTGTATTGGGGTTGGCCATGGGCCACGGAGTTCTGGTTCTTTTCACCTGGTGGGTGAAGGAGGGCAGCCAGACGGGCTTTTCGGCCTACGTGTTTTACACATCCGAACTTTGGATTTTGGCGGGGAGTTTGCTGTTGGGTATCGTGTGTTCCCTGGTTCCGGCTATTCAGGCTTACCGAACCGACATTCATAAGGTGTTGGCCGGTTAACTTCCGATTGCTTTATTTGTTCCTTTATCTTTGGTTCCATGCGCGTTTTCCTGGTTTTCCTGTTTTTCTGTGTGGTCTCACCGGTTTTTGCCCAAACCGAAGGCTGGGCCACTTTTGCCAAAACAAAGTTTGAGGCCAAATACAATGAAAAAGCAGGCGAGTACTTTTTGTACCCGGCCTTTCCGCAAGCCTTAAAGGATGCGGTGGGCAAAGAATTTGAGCTGGAAGGCCACTATTTACCGATTGATATCGAAGGCAATGCCTACATCATTTTGTCGAAGTATCCCTTCAGCCAGTGTTTTTTTTGCGGGGGGGCTGGTCCCGAGTCCATCGCAGAAGTGTGGTTCAAGTCGAAGCCCGGTAAGTTCGAACCGGATCAATACATTCGGGTAAAGGGCAAGTTGAAGCTGAACGATTCCGATCTGGAGCACGGCAATTTCATATTGGTGGATGCTGAACTCATCAAGTAGGTATGGATACCCACGCAATCGCGCATCTGAAACTGCTCATTAATCTCGCTTCGGTTGATCATGAAGTTTCCGATCGCGAGCGTGATTATATTTTTACCCTCGGTCGGGCTAATGGTTTAGCCCAGGCCGCGGTAGAGCCATTGTTTGAGCGCCATCACCAAATGGTCATTTCGCCCACGCTAACAAAGGAAGAGAAATTTGACTACCTGTATAGTCTGGTGCAGTTGATGAAAATTGATCAACGCCTGTACCGGGATGAGATTCGGTATTGTTCGCAGGTGGCTGCGCGGCTTGGCTTTCCACAAGAGGTGTTATTCGAGCTTATGCTCGAAGTCAAGGAACCGACCGATGAAGCTATCAAGTCAGCGCTCAGACGTAAGTTGAACGGCTGAACAGGCCTGAAGAAAAATTAAGTCATTCTTCATGTAGTACTCATACGCCATCAGGATACTTGTGAAAAAGAAAGGCATATGAGGTATCTGATTGTTTTTTTGCTGGCCTTGCCGGGCTTGGCCAGTGCACAAAAGGCCCGAAGTAAGGAGAGCGAATTCCAAGGCGTTATAGACCGGTATATTGCCAGCGGTGTAGCCTATGACGTTATGCAGGTTCGAGATGGCAAAGTGAACCGGTTTATCAAGTTCGATTCTCGATCGGCCAAAGAAGTCATGGCTAATTTTCCGGTAGGTTCGCAGGTTTCCGGGGTATCCAAGGGTTTTTCACACGAGTTTAAGTCCCTGGGCGGGTTGGCTTCTTTCCTGAATTACATGGCCGACTCGTTGATTTACCTGAATTCCAACGGACAGAAGTATGTCCAAGAATGGAAACCCAGAAAGGACTTTGTCCACTTTTTAGACCCGAATGCACGCTCGAGGCGATCCCTACTCTTGGACCAGAAAGTTACCGCTACGGTAGCTCAACCCGATATCAATAAGATCTTGTATTTGAATGACGGTAGCATTTTGGTCACCAATGCCGGTTTCCCGGTTTCCCGACAGCTTAAAGACATAACAAAAGGAGACGTTGTGTCGGCTATCATAGGACCGATTGAGTTATTGGAGGGTGAGGTTTACCCAATAGCGGACTTCAAAAAGGCCTACTTTGCAAACTTATTGATGAAAATAGAGGGCACCATTGAGTCCTTTTACTTCGACCAAAACACAGTTTGTATCGGCATGCGTCTGCGAACAGGCACAGGTACCACGAGGCAGTTTCAGTTTCCGTCCGAGCATGCAGCGCAAATCATGGAATGGGAGAAACGTAAGGAGCCCATATTGGTTTACTTCAATCCCTACATACTTTCATTACCCAGCACTATTAAGATTTTTTTGTCAAAGTTTGCATCAGTACAAGCGATCATCAGCCGAAGTGATACGCTTAAGATAACCGACCACTACTTTGGTGACCCGGACGGTAAGCACGAATATGCAGATGTAAAGAACTCGGGTAAAATCACACGAAGTAAAACCTCAACCTCCGGAACCATCTATGGCATTGTTGTGGATGACAAGTATTTTCTGGAAGTGAACAAAAAGACCGAGTCGCAGTTGAAGAAATACTTTCGCCCCTCAGTGCCCATTGAGTTTGAGGGCAAACAACGCATCAAAAAGCCGGGTGAGGTGTACGAGGGCAACTACGAGATCGTGACGCCAACAAAGATGACGATTGCAGGGAAAGAATTCTTATTGATTTCTCCATGAACATACTGCTCGTAGAAGACGAACCGAAACTGCACGATTTCGTTCGTAAGGGCTTGCAGCAGCAAGGCTATCAGGTGCAAGGGGCTGCCAGCGGAAGCGAAGCGCTGGAATTAGCTGCCGTGCATACTTTTGATTTGATTTTGCTAGATATCATGCTTCCGGGTCAGACCGGTTTTGAAGTGCTGGAAAACCTGAAAAAATTCAACGTCAAAACACCGGTTATCATCCTAAGTGCGTTGAGCACAACCGAAAACGTTATTGCCGGGCTCGACAAAGGCGCAGTAGACTACATTAAAAAGCCTTTTGATTTCGGTGAACTTCTGGCACGTATCCGGGCCGTGACGCGAAAAGGGGCAACCAAAACCTATATCCAGTATAAAATTGACCATGTTCGGCTTGACCTCATCGCCCGCAAGGTGTGGGTTGCCGAGCAAGAAGTGAGCCTCACCAAACGCGAGTTTCATTTGCTCGAAACACTTATGAGCGATGCCAACCGCGTGATCTCAAAAACGGAGTTAGCCGAACGCGTGTGGGAAGTACATTTTGATATGGGTAGTAATGTGATCGAAGTACACATATCACAGTTGCGCAAGAAGCTCGGCATCGAAGAATTCATTCAGACGCGCGTTGGTATCGGATACGTTATCGAAGGTCATTTAGTTTGCAGCTGAATGGGCATACGTTGGAAAATTACGCTCATTTTTCTGGCCGTTTTTCTGGTTACTCTTTTGCCTGTCAATTTCTTTTTGTTCAACCGGGTGGACAAATCACTACGGCAGGCAGACCAGGTCGAGCTATTGGCCGAGGCGGAAAAAATAGCGGAGCAGGTCCGCCTGGAGCCCTTCTTAATGCCGCTCCCCCCGGTGGGGTATCAGGCAAGCCTCTATTGGCAGGATGAGGCTACCGGTTTTGTTGAGCTTTTGTTTGAATCTCCCGAGTTTTTGCGCGACCAGGATACGTTGGCGTATACCTTGCTGCAACGGGCCGAAGGGGCTGGTGTGTTAACCCTTGAATTAGCACGAAGCAATGCGCGGCTGCAAGATGAGTTGCGAACGGTAACCAGCTATTTGGTGGGTGCCAATGTGCTGGCCATTGTGCTGGCTGCGGTACTGATTTATGTAGTGGCGGGTATAGCCCTGCGGCCAATCAAACAGATTATAACGGTGGCCGAAAAAATTGAAGCCACGCGTAGTTTTGATAAAGTGCCCGTACCCCATGCACGCGATGAATACGCCACGTTAGCTCGCACGATCAACGCTATGCTCGGCCGGCTGGAGCAAACGCTGCGCACACAAACCAATTTTTTTGCGTCCGCGGCACACGAACTTAAGACACCGCTGGCCGTGATGAATGCCGAGCTCTCGGTGGCCTTGGCCGAAGCGAGGGAGCCACGCCTCCAGGAGCTCCTGTCCAATCAACTGGCAGAAGTAGAGAAGCTGAACCAGACCATTCAGGATTTTTTGTTAGTGAGTCAATTGAAAACGGAAACCCTGGTGGTGCGTACGCATAGCCAATCGTTGCCTGAGGCGCTGTATGGAGCGGTGAAGCGGTTAAAATACCTGGCGGCCGAACGTCAAACAAAACTCAAAGTAACGCTCCTGGAAGAGGATGTGCCGCAGGTTTCTTTCGATTTTGACAAGACTGAGACTGTGCTGGCGAATCTGACTGAGAATGCGATCCGCCATTCCACTCCGGCATCCGAGGTAGTTATTGAACTCGGGCGACAAGCCAGCACTGTGTACGTCTCGATAACAAATCAAATCAACGCACCATTGCCCCCGCTTCATGAACTTCGCCAGGAGTTCAAGAAGTCAAAAGCGCTCAGTTCGGGCTTGGGCATGGGCCTGTGGATTTGTGACCGGCTTAGTGCACTCCAGGGCCATACATTAGAATTGGCCGATCCCCCCGGTCAGTTTAAGGCTACCTTATCCCTGCCATTGGGTGATAATACTTGAGAAGTTTTGGCCCTGAGAACCCCCTAAAATCCCTACTTTTGCGGTCTAAAATTTAGGTTTGGAGATGAAGGGCATGGACCACATTCGAAATTTCTGCATTATCGCTCATATTGACCACGGCAAGAGCACCCTGGCCGACCGTCTTTTGGAGTTCACCGGTACCCTCACCAACCGCCAAATGCAGGCGCAGGTACTCGATAATATGGACCTGGAGCGTGAAAAGGGCATTACGATCAAGGCCCACGCCATCCAGATGCAGTACAAAGAAGACGGCCGGGAATACACCCTCAACCTGATTGACACGCCTGGCCATGTCGACTTCTCCTACGAGGTTTCCCGCTCGATTGCAGCCTGCGAAGGCGCTTTGCTGGTGGTAGATGCCAGTCAGGGCATCGAAGCCCAAACGATCTCCAATCTGTATCTGGCCCTGGAACACAATCTGGAAATCATCCCGGTGATGAATAAAATTGACCTCCCGCACGCCATGCCGGAGGAAGTAACAGACGAGATTGTTGATCTGATTGGATGCAAGCCGGAAGACATCATCCGCGCCAGCGCAAAAGAGGGAATTGGCATCGAGGATATCCTCAAAGCGGTGGTGAAACGCATTCCTTCGCCAAAAGGCGATCCCAATGCTCCGCTGCAGGCGATGATCTTCGATTCGGTGTTCAATTCTTTTCGGGGGATTGAAGTGTACTTCCGGGTTTTCAACGGTACTATTCGCAAAGGCGACAAAGTCAAGTTCGTCAGCACCGACCAGCAGTATAATGCAGATGAAATTGGCGTACTGAAGTTGGAGAAACAGCCCCGCCAGGAGATCAGCGCGGGTAATGTCGGCTACCTCATTTCCGGAATTAAAGAAGCAAAAGAAGTTAAGGTGGGTGATACCATCACCCACCCGGAAAAGCCGGGCCAGGCCATTCACGGTTTTGAAAACGTTAAGCCCATGGTCTTTGCGGGCATCTACCCCGTGGAAACATCGGAGTTTGAGGAGTTGCGCGCTTCGATGGAAAAGCTTCAGCTGAACGATGCTTCGCTGGTATGGGAGCCGGAAACTTCGGCTGCACTAGGCTTCGGATTCCGCTGCGGTTTCCTGGGCATGTTGCACATGGAAATCATTCAAGAACGGTTAGAGCGTGAATTTGGGATGACCGTGATTACCACGGTACCCTCCGTTCAGTTTAAGGCCTACCTCACCAACGGAGAGGTAATGGAGATTAACGCGCCATCGGAAATGCCCGACCCCACCGCTACCGAGCGGATCGAAGAGCCCTTCATCCGCGCGCAGATTATTTCGAAAGCCGAGTTTATTGGAGCCATCATCAAGTTGTGCATGGACAAGCGCGGCATTATCATCAATCAGAATTACCTGACCACCGACCGTGTTGAACTGACGTTTGAAATGCCGCTGGCTGAAATCGTGTTTGACTTCTTTGATAAGCTGAAGACCATTTCACGCGGGTATGCCTCGTTGGATTACCACCTCATCGGGTTCCGCGAAAGCGATATGGTGAAACTGGATGTGATGCTGAATGGCGACAAGGTGGATGCCCTCTCTGCCATTGTTCACCGCGGTAAGGCACAGGAGTGGGGTCGAAAGTTATGTGAGAAATTAAAGGAGTTGATTCCACGCCATATGTTCGAAGTGGCCATCCAGGCAGCCATCGGCCAAAAGATTGTAGCCCGCGAAACGTTGAGCGCGATTCGGAAGAATGTTTTGGCGAAGTGCTACGGTGGTGATATCTCGCGTAAGCGAAAATTGCTGGAGAAGCAGAAGAAAGGAAAGAAGCGCATGCGCCAGATCGGAACGGTAGAAGTTCCGCAGGAAGCCTTTATGGCAGTGTTAAAAATCGACTAAACCATGACAGCAGCGGCCACATCGTACACGGTAATTGACGGGCGCAAGATTGCCACCGAGATCAAGGCTGAAATTTCAGCCAAGGTGCTTACCCGTAAGCAGGCCGGCAAGAAAATTCCGCACCTGGCTATTATCCTGGTCGGTGACGATGGCGCCAGCCAGACGTATGTCGACCATAAAGTGAAGGCCTGTAAGGAAGTGGGGTTCCATTACACCATGATGCGTTTTGCCGATACCATTAGCGAGGATAAGCTGATGAAGCACATCGACCAGGTGAACCGCGATGAAGATGTGGATGGATTTATTGTCCAGTTGCCGCTACCGCCACACATCTCCGTGGAGCACATCACCGAAAAAATCCGCCCGGATAAAGATGTAGATGGGTTCACCAATCGGAACTTTGGCAGCATCGTATCGAAGTACCCTTTGCTGTTGCCAGCTACTCCTTTTGGTGTTATGGAGTTGTTGAAACGATATCAGATACCAACCGAAGGTAAGAATTGTGTGGTCATTGGTGCCAGTCGCCTGGTGGGTGCACCACTCAGCATGATGCTGGTGGAGGAAGGGAGAGCCACTGTTACGATTTGTCATAAGTATACCCAGGACATCCGAAGTTTTACTCAAAAGGCTGATATCCTGATCAGTGCTGTGGGTAAACCGGGTCTCATTACGGCCGATATGGTAAAGGATGGCGTTGTGGTGATTGATGTTGGCACGACCCGCGTGGAGGGCCCTCAGTATAAGAATGGATTTGCCTTGAAGGGTGACGTTGATTTTGCACCCGTGGCGGCTAAAGCTTCGTTTATAACGCCCGTGCCAGGCGGTGTAGGCCCCATGACCATCGCTTCCCTCTTGCTGAATACGCTTCGGGCTACCGAAATTCGAAATCCATAATCCATTTTGGTATGGCGGTGAACGTGCACGTGGAGGATGAGGCGAAGACGATTGACATGACGCTCCCCGTCATGGAAGATTTTTACACCATTCAGGGTGAAGGTGCCTTTCAGGGCCACGCGGCTTATTTCATCCGGCTGGGCGGCTGCGAAGTGAAATGTGTGTGGTGCGATGTCAAAGATTCGTGGGATGTTAATGCTCACCCTCGCGTTTCCATAGCCACATTGGGTGAGCGCGCGCAAGCAAGTGGTAGCCCCATAGTGTTGGTTACCGGAGGCGAACCCACCATGCACAACCTTGACCGGCTGACGAGAGAACTGAGAGGACGGGGACTTCGAACACACATCGAATCGTCCGGGGCATATCCGCTGACGGGGCAGTGGGATTGGGTGTGTTTCTCACCCAAAAAGTTTAAGGCGCCTCATTCTTCGTTTGCCCAACACGCCAATGAACTGAAGGTGGTCATTTTTCACAAAACTGATTTTCAATGGGCGGAAGAACATGCCGCCCTTGTTTCGCCCCATTGCGAACTCTATTTGCAACCGGAATGGTCGCGCGAAAAGGAAATGCTTCCGCAGATTGTGGCTTATGTTAAACAACATCCGCGGTGGAAGATTTCTCTCCAGATCCATAAATACATGGACATCCCATGAAGGACTGGCGGGCGGCAATGAATCAGTTTGGCCGTTCAAGAACTCCGTTCTTCTTCTTACTGGATTTCGAGCTACAACGTCCCCGTGTTATCCTGATTGATGAACTGGAAGCCGAAGGAATTCAGTTCGCCTTCCATGAGATTAAGCCTCGTAAGGCACTGACTGCAGTCCGTATTGCCATAGATGAGCCTTTTCCGAAGGATCAATATGATGATGGCTACCAACGGGTGTACCATTCGCTTTCGCGGGGAGACTCCTACCTGACCAATTACACCGTCAGGCACAAGGTTTCACTTGAGGGATCGCTAGAACAAATCTTCCATGCCAGTAGTGCGCCTTATAAACTTTTGGACCGAAAACGAAACTTCGTAGTTTTTTCACCCGAGTGCTTTGTGCGCACACGCGGGGATAGGATTTTTACTTACCCAATGAAGGGAACAATTGATGCATCGCTGGACGATGCGGAAAACAGACTATTGAACGACACAAAAGAACTGGCCGAACACGTTACCATTGTTGACCTCATGCGTAACGACATCGGTCAGGTGGCGCAGCGGGTTCGCGTAGACCGGTTTCGTTACCTGGAGAAGATCAAAACACAGTCAGGCGAGGTTTGGCAGACCAGTTCAGAAATAAGTGGCGAAATGAACGCTGGATGGAGAGATCACGTAGGCGATATCTTTCATAAGCTGCTTCCGGCCGGGTCTGTTTCCGGAGCGCCCAAGCGCAAAACATGCGAGATCATTCGGGAAGCAGAGTCAGAGCCCAGAGGGTATTATTGTGGGGTTATGGGCTTTTTTGATGGCCATGACATCGATAGTGCGGTGTTGATCCGTTATATTGAAAAGGCGAGTGACGGTTTTTTTTACCGAAGCGGGGGTGGAATCACATTGGGTAGCGATTGTAGTCGGGAATATCAGGAAACGTTAGTCAAAGTGTATGTTCCCGTTGTTTGAAACCATCCCGGTTCGGGCAGGTAGTCCCCTCAACCTGCGTTATCATGAAGAACGCGTGGCGCGTTCGTGCCAGCATCTGTTTGGCCGGCTGCCTGGTTTTAGCCTGGCCGAGGTTGTACGGGGAGTGCACCTCCGGGGCGATGGGCTGTTCCGGCTTCGTGTAAACTACAATGGGAGTGATTTTGCTACTGAACTAACGCTCTATGAGCCAAAAAAAATCAGCGCCCTACGCCTGGTGTACGATAACTCGGTATCGTATGCATACAAATTTTCAGATCGGGCCGCGCTAGAGGAACTTTACGCGAGGCGTGGGGCCGCTGATGATGTTGTGATCGTAAAAAATGGATTAATTACCGATACGAGTTATGCAAACCTGGCGTTTAAGCAACGAGATGGGCGGTGGGCAACACCTCGTGAGCCCTTGCTCAAAGGTACCATGCGGCAGGAGTTATCGGATCGGGGCGGGCTTATCGCGCGCGATATTGCGGTCGAGGATCTACCATCATTTGAATCCTTCAAATTGATCAATGCAATGCTTAGATTTGATTTTCCGGAGTTGCCGGTTTCGGCTATTGTAGAATGAGAACAAAATATTGCATTCTCCTCTTGCTGGTGAGTTTTTCTGCGTGGTCGCAAGCGTTGAGCACCAAGTCAAAACGTGCCATCGAACTGTATCTGCAAGCCGACAATTACCGCGTGCGCGGCCAGTACGAGCAGGCAGAGTCGATGTTGCGCGAGGCCATCAAAGTCGATAAGAATTTTGAGGAAGCCTATTTTCGGTTAGCTCAGGTGCTGGACCGCAAGGAAAACAGCGAAGGAGCAATTCAAAATCTGGAGGCCGGAAGGGCTCTTGCCCAGGCCAACAAATGGCCTGTCTATGAGTATGAACTTGCGCGTTTGTATCTGCGCAAGGGTGACTATCAACGTTCGCTGTCGATGGGTGAGTCGTTCCTGACTCACCCGGGAAATGCCAGTCAGGCCCAACAGATGAAGGTCTGGGTGAGTCAATGCCGCTTTGCCCTGGAGAACATGACGAACCCGGCCACCATAAACGCACGCTCTTTGTCAGACACGGTCAACTGTTTCCCGATGCAGTATTTTCCGGTGCTATCGGTCGATGAAAATACATTGGTGTTTACCATGCGAACCGGACGCGGAAATCAGGATGACGAAAATCTGGTCATATCACAAAAAGTGAAAGGTCGTTGGCAGAAGCCAGAGCCACTTTCACCAACCATCAATACCAGCTACCGCGAAGGCACCTGCTCCATTTCAGCCGATGGCCGTCACATCGTATTCGCCCGTTGTGGGCCTTCCGGGTGCGACTTGTTTGAAAGTTTTAAAGTCGGTAACGACTGGTCAGATGCCTATAATTTGGGCAGCGCTATTAATTCGGCCGGGTGGGAAGTTCAGCCGTCACTTTCGTCCGATGGGCGTGAACTTTATTTTGTATCGGATCGTAAGGGTGGTTATGGTGGGTATGACATTTGGGTGTCGTCCAAAGATCAAAACAACATCTGGCAACCCGCGCGCAATGCCGGGCGCAATGTTAACACGCCATACGATGAGATTTCACCCCAACTGCATGCCAGCGGCTTGATTCTGTATTTTGCTTCGAATGGGCGACCCGGATTTGGTGGCCAGGATTTGTATTTCGCCAACCGCCAGTTTCAAAAACCCTGGAGTGAGCCGGTGAACCTGGGATATCCGCTGAATGACCACGCTGAGCAGTTTGCTTTTTTCATCTCGCGAACGGGTCGTGATGCTTTCTATACCGTGAGTGGATCGACACGCAAAGACGGTTCGCGTATTTTCCGGGCATCCTTGCCGGAGAATATTCGGCCTGCTGCGCGCTCGATAATGGTAAGTGGTTTGGTGCGCGACAAGACAAGCAAGCTACCCTTGGGTGCCACGGTTGCCCTCGCTGATCTGATTTCCCAACAGGTGATTGCCGAGTATGAGTCAGACTCCGTTACGGGTGAGTATCTTTTTGTGTTACCGGATGCCGGTGACTATGCGGTGCACGTTCACAAAAAAGGATATCTGTTTGAGAGTTTGCATTTTGCTGTAGGCCCGAACGACCCGGATGTCCGTCAGGATTGTTGGCTTAGTCCTATTGCCTCTAAATCGGGCACCACGCTAAACAACGTCTTCTTTGAGACCAATAGTTATGCGCTTTCGGAAAAATCGAAGACTGAGTTGAGCCAACTTGCTCAATTCCTCCGGGACAATCCGGAGATAGCTATCGAAATACAGGGCCACACGGACAATGTGGGGCAGGAAAGCTATAATCAGGAGTTGTCGCTGAAGCGGGCGGGAAGTGTTAAGCAGCATCTTTTAGCCGATGGAATTCAGGAAAACCGTGTTTTTGTGGCCGGTTTTGGCTCAAAAAGGCCTGTTTTGCCAAATACCAGTGCCCAAAGCAGGGCGAAAAACCGAAGGATTGAGATATTTATACGGTAGGTTGGCAAAACTGATACTCATTAGCCGACTTTGCACGCGCGGCTTAAAATTTCCTTAAACGGTATTTTTAATTATTGGATTACCTTTTTTGTGAAATTTTTGTTTGTAAATTTCGAACCAGTTAAACCTAATTTTAAACTAAACTTAAATTATGACGAAGTTTCTACGGCTTATCGCGTTAGTGCTTTCCGTGGGGTATTCAGCTGATGCTTGGTCCCAGGATCGCATTGTTACTGGGAAGGTGACCACATCGGAGGATGGGTCCACGCTCCCCGGGGTGAATGTGTTGCTCAAGGGCACCACTACCGGAACGACTACGTCCGCGGATGGGACCTATTCCCTATCGGTTCCGAGTTCGGGCGGAGTGTTAGTTTTTTCATTCATTGGATTCCAAACGATTGAAGAATCAATTGGTTCCAGAACTGTTGTGGATGTTGTCATGTCATCCGATGTGACGCAACTTACCGAAGTAGTCGTCACGGGTTATGGAACTCAGTCAAAGCGCGACATTTCGGGTTCAATTGCCTCGGTGGCTGGAAAAGATATCGCCATCATGCCCGTTCAGAGTTTTGACCAAGCCCTTCAGGGTAGAGCTCCGGGTGTGAACGTGACGACTCCCAATGGTTTGCTAAACAATCCCCCCGTGATTCGTATACGTGGGGTGAACTCGATTTCTCTTAGCTCTTTTCCCCTTGTGGTTGTAGATGGTATTCCGACCTTCTCGGGGGATTTGTCACAAACTCAAGCCGCAAATAACCCACTTTCTAGCATTAACCCGGCTGACATTGAGAGTTTGGAAGTACTGAAAGACGCTTCTGCCGCTGCCATTTATGGATCTCGGGCAAGCGCAGGGGTTATTCTGATTACTACAAAAAGGGGCAAAGAAGGTCGTCCTAAAGTTACTCTTGATACTTGGTACGGGGTAACAGAGCCATTTAATCTTGTCGATGTGCTCAACACTGACCAGTATTTATTGATAAAGAATGAAGCGGCAACGAATGCTGGGTTGCCGCAGCAGTTTTTTAGAAATCAAGATGCAAATGGAAGAGATATTGATACGGACTGGTACGATCTCATTTATCGCACAGGGAGAGCCTACAATGTTAATCTTGGAATTTCTGGAGGCACCAACGCGATGAACTATTTTGTGTCCGTTGCCAGAACTGATCAAGAGGGTTTTATCAAGAACAATAACTTTGGAAGAACCAACGTGCGCCTCAATCTTGATGCTAAAGTGAACGATTGGGTAAAAGTTGGGACAACCCTCAATTATGCAAACTCTTTGAATGAAGCTCCAAATTCCGGCTCGTTGCCCGGATCTTCCTTCAATACGTCTGGAATTGCCCGTTTGGGTTTTGTAACTGCACCCATTGTAGGCGCTTTCCTTAATGATGGCAGCTACAACATCGCGTCAAATAATCAAGTTGGCCGGTTGAACAATTTGCAGCAAGTAGGCTTCACTAACCCGGTTGTTATCTTGGATAAAAATCGTTTCTCCTCGGAAACCAGTCAATTCCAAGGCAGCCTCTACGTTAATTGGCAGCCATTGAAGGGTCTTAATTTTCGGAGCACTTACGGGATTGACGAAATTTCGGTTAAGGACAACAGTTTTCAGACACCCATTCATGGTGATGGCTTCAGCACAAATGGTTTTGCATCAAGCTTGTTGAGGACGCTCAAGCGTTGGAACTGGCAGAACACGGTACAATATGATAAGACGGTCGCAGCAAACCACAACCTATCGTTGCTTGCCGGAGGTGAACAGCAGTATACCGATCAACTTGGTTTTGGCATCTCGCGCCAGAACGTTGGTGACCCATTCTTTGAAACCATACAGGGTAACTGGATTACGCCAAATCCGGCAGGCATGATCCAGGGTGAGAACTATTTGCTATCCTATTTTGGGAGATTTAATTATGATTTTAATAAGCGTTACTTCTTGACTTTCAATTTTAGAAGGGATGGTTATTCCGCATTTGCTAAAGGTAAAAAGTATGGAAACTTCTATGGTGGTGCGGTTGGGTACAACCTATCAGAGGAAGCTTTTTTCAAGAGTTCATCGGTAAGTAATGTGCTGAATTTCCTTCGCCTGAAAGCGAGCTATGGTGCCGTTGGTAATACACAAGGGCTTAATGACTTTGCCTCACTTCAATTGTTCGCCTCCGGATTGTATGGACCCGGTGCCACTCTGGTATACAATCAACCTGGAAACACTGATTTACAGTGGGAAACAAGTATAAAAACTGATGTAGGTTTCAGTTTTGGTCTATTACAGGACCGAATTCAAGGCGAGTTTGTTTACTACAAGAACGATATTGAGGACATGATTCTGCCAGTGCCGCAAGCCCCGTCAAAAGGTATTCCAGGGGATCCAGGGAATTCAATCGATCAAAATATTGGCAGCATGACCAATAGCGGGATTGAGTTTAGTATTTCGGCAACGGCCATCAAAACGAATAAATTTACTTGGACAGTAAGTGGGAATATCACAACACTCAGAAATGAAGTAACTGCATTAGCTGGTGGTGATATTCGGACTGCTACGTCTGGGCTTGAAACAGCTAACATCACCCGTGTGGGTGAATCCATTGGTAGTTTGTTGGTTATTCAGTCTGGTGGCGTTAATCCAGCAAATGGCCGCAGAATATTCATCAAGGCTGACGGAACTCAAGTCCAATTTGATTTTTCAGCGCCAACGGCAAGCCGCTATACCGATTTAAATACTGGCGCAGTGGTAAGCCAACCGGCTCTCCCGGCTGATGGTGTTGTGATTGGTCCGACTCTGCCAACCTTTTTCGGTGGTTTAGACAACACCTTTAAATACGGTAATTTCGACTTGGGTATCTTCTTCCAATATTCTGGTGGAAACTATATCTACAACGGAACGAAGGCTGGTTTGCGTGATATGCGTTTTTGGAACAATCATCTGGACGTATTAGATCGTTGGACACCTGAAAACACCGATGGCTCAATACCAAGGGTGATTTTGGGGGATAACATTTCCAATGGGTCTGCCTTTCCAATTTCAGAAAATGTAGAAAAAGGAGATTTCATCCGCCTTCGTAACGTTATGCTGGGTTATAACTTAAGCCCCCAAGTACTGTCGAAACTGCGGATCAGTTCGCTGCGTGTATATGCACAGGTACAAAACGCCTTTGTAATCACTAACTATAGCGGGTTTGACCCCGAAGTTTCGACAAATGGTAATAACACCACGGGTATTGGAATCGATCGAAACTCCGTTGGTCAAGCTAGAACGTTCACGTTTGGTTTAAATATTGGACTATAAATTCTCTCAATCGCGATAAATTTATGAATATGATAATATTTAAGAGATACTTCGCAGCACTTATGATAGTGATTGGCGTTGGCTCGTGTCAGACTGATTTGCTTGACCCTGTTCCAGAAACTCAGTTCTCGGACCTGGTAGTATTCGATACACCGTCTCGAATCGAACAGCAGGTCAATGGAATCTATACCGGAGTTAAAGCAGGTCAATTCATGGCCGGGCGTTTTTTTGTCTATGTTGACATCCGTGGTGACAACTTCCTCAATGAGACCACCAACGGTGTAACTGGCCTTGAAACCTGGCGCCACTCCGTGACTAACACGACAAACGAAGTTAATAATCTTTGGTCGGCTGCCTATCGGGCGATTAATAGGGCAAACTTGTTTTTGGAGGGGCTTGATGCTAACGCCTCCAAGTTTGTCGTTCCTACATTTCCCGCGGATTTCAATACGGTAACGGTGCCCGCTTACAGAGCAGAAGCCAGATTCCTGCGTGCCTTGTGTTACTACTCGTTAGTTCAATTGTATTGTCGGCCGTATGCGGACGGTACGGGCGCTCGCCCTGGGCTGCCGTTGCGCTTGACCGGCAACACGAGTTCTGCAAATAACGATTTGGCCAGAAGCACTGTGGCTGAGGTTTATAACCAAATACTACTAGACTTGGATTTCGCAGAACAGAACTTGCCGTTAACCTATAGTACACCGTTACTCAGGGTGACCCGGGCGCACCGGAACACGGCAATCGCCTTAAAAACCAGAGTTTACCTAGCCATGGGGCAGTATGCCAATGTAATTTCGGAAGCTAATAAAATAGTTTCCGCGGTAGCCCCATTCTCGGCCTCCACTGGGGTTTCGCACGCCTTGAACGCTACCTTTAACGGGGTTTTTGCGGACCCTTATACTACGGTGGAAAGCATATTCTCAATGCCCTTTACTGTTAACAACCTTCCCGGTGGCCAAAATGGTCTAGGGAGCTACTACAATCCTGGGCCGTTCGGTATTGGAGATTACTCGCTGAACCCGAATGGCATTTATGGTGATTTGGTGAATTGGCCCAATACGGATGCCAGACGTTCAATGACATCTCTCGCGGGTACACCAGCTAAACCTTACCTAAGAAAGTTCCCTAGAGGTCCTGAGCATTTGGACTATGCACCCGTGATTCGTTATTCTGAGATTTTGTTGAATTTGGCCGAGGCAATCGCTCGGACCTCTAACTTAGATAGCCGGGCAATTGCGCTGGTCAATGCGGTCAGGAGGCGTTCGGATACCTCGGTGACAATATCACCAGCCACAAATGATCAATTGATTGCGGCCATAATGACTGAGCGTAATATCGAGCTACTAGGTGAGGGATTCAGATCTCATGACTTTATGCGATTGCTTCAAACAATACCGGGTAAAAGCGGTGCGGGTCAGCCGGGACCAGTAATTCCGTCAGCAGAGCTGTATGTTTGGCCGATCCCGATTACGGAATTAAATGCAAATAGGTTAATGACCCCTTGATCCTAGTAAATGGGTGTAATTTAGAAAGACTGGAGCTTTAGCTCCAGTCTTTTTTCTTGTGCGTCAGGCATGTTTACTGGCTATAGGGTGCAAGCCCCGAATGAGTGCTGAAGTGCATATCATTAGCTAAGAGCAAGGG
>JAJTGY010000061.1 GCA_021298015.1 Flammeovirgaceae bacterium | reverse complement strand
TCCGCTACGAAGTCAAGCCAGAAAATTACCTTGCGTTTGTACAATTCTCCTGCTTCTTAATCATGACTAAGTATTTTTGAGATGGCTTCTAATGAATCTAAAACCGAATTAACCCTTTTACTTAAAAAAACATCTAAAGGACATAATCAAAACTTAATAGATAATAGAGGATGCATATTAGGATAATTATCATATTGTTTAGCCTCACATTCTTAGGCTGTTCTAATGAAGGAAACCCAAGTCCATCAGAAATTGACCTAGTTAAACTAGTTAGTCGCAGTTCCGTTACATACCTTAATAGACCAGCATCAATAATAAAACTGGAAATACGATCCGAAGATTTAAACATTATAAGGAATGTAGAGATTAGAGCTATTAAGCCAACTAGTCAAACAAAAGGAGCACTGGTGTTATCCACTGGTGGCTTTGGAACAAATTATTACGGCATTGGTCTGGAAACAAACACTACATTAAATTTTGCAATTAATCTGGGACTTGAAACTTTTGAGATAAAATGGCTTGGGTCTCAAGGTTGGGGAAGTGGAACTGCAGGTGCTGGTTACCCTACTGCGGTTCGAGCTTATGGTGCAATCTTACGTTATCTGAAAACTAACGAAATAACTAATACCGAAAATATTATTGCACATGGAGGAAGTGGCGGTTCTTTTCAAATAGCATATGGGTTAACTCGCTTTAACTTAGAAAACGATATTAATCATGCAATTCTAATAGCTGGACCTCCAACTGCAGACTTAAATCAGGCAATCTTTGGTGACAAAACATTAAAGTCGTACTGGCCAGATGGCATTGGTGGTTTCCGAATAACCGACTACATACATGGGTGGGATGGCCAAGGTAACTACTGTCAAAACCGCTCACAAAGTCCTCCTGATTTTGTTTTGAACGAACTTGACAAATCTTCCTTGCTTTCAAATTCCATAACTCCAGACCTAAACTACAGTACTAATCTAATATTTATCAATACAAATGATGAAACTAACGCTGACGGGCAAGGACGTCTATATTTTGATGCAATACAAAGCAATAAACAATGGCACTACTTACCGAATGAAACATCACATGATGTAGGAGGTATTACTGCTGGAGCAATTAAGATTCGGGAGATAATCCAAACTCTATTATAAAATACTAAGAATATAAAAAAATTAGGTCAATGCCCTACAGCTACCAACAGCAGCTATTTGCAATGTAAGCCCCCGACAAACTACATCTTGCGGGGTAGCAAGTCTGTTAGTTGGTTAACGGGGTAGGTTGGGATTTTTGCGAGCGTTGCTCGCAGCCATTCAAAGGGATTAACTTCATTGATTTTGCAGGTGCCCAAGAAAGAATACAACATTGCCGCCCTCCGCGCACCCTGGTGTGATCCGGCAAAAAGATAATTTTTTCGCCCGATGGCAACGGGCCTGATGGCATTTTCGATCAGGTTGTTGTCGATTTCCAGTTTTCCGTCTGCGCAGTAGAGCATCAGTTTATCAAAACGCTCCAGGCTGTAGTGCAGCGCCTGGCCAATGGTGCTTTTCGGTAAAACCGACTTGTAATTCTCAAGCATCCAGTTTTTCAGGTCGTTTAACAGGGGCAGTGATTTTTGCTGGCGCAGGTTATAGCGCTGCGCTGTTGTCAGCCCTTCGTTTCTTAGTTGCCGCTCAATCGCATAAAGCTTGTGTATCTCAGTTAACGCATACTCCGCCCGCGCAAGATCATTGGCTTTGGCTTCATCGAACTTTCTTCTGGCGTGGGCCATACAATTTAAAACCGTGATGCCCCGCTTTTTTTCAAAGTCCTCGTATACGGCATAGCCATCGGCTTGCAGGTAGCCCCTAAAATCTTTGAGCACTTCGGTTGGGCCTTCCCGCCCACGGCCTTCCCGATAGTCAAACAATACCAATCGTTCTTCGGGAGCGTGATACACCCAATGGTACCCGCGATGCGTTGTGCCTTTTTTGTCCCTGTCCAGTACCTTGATCGGGGTTTCATCGGCTTGCAGATATTGGGTTGACAGGATCTCCTTCTTCAATGTATCATACAAGGGTTCAAGCAATGCGCACGTGCCGCTGATCCAGCCGGTAAGCGTGGAGGAGGAAAGCCTGATGCCTTCACGCTCAAAGCGCTGCAACTGGCGGTGTATGGGCAAGTGGTCGGTGTATTTATCGATCACGATTTGTGCCAGTAACCCCGGGCCAGCGATGCCTTTGTCGATGGGGCGGGCCGGAAGATCAGCGATGACTACTCCTTCGCCCTGTGGTTTGGCATATTTGGGCCGCACATACTGCCGCACAAAGAGTTTGCCGGGGATGCGCTCAAGCTCCTCGGTGATCTCTTCACCGATCTTCTTCATGCCGCTTACGTCTTGCTGTGGCACAAGGATCACTTGTTCGCGCGGCAGATGAGCCGGGAGCTTCATCCTTCCGGTCGGTATTTTTTCGGTGGCCTCTTTTTTCTTGCGGGTATATGCAATGGTTTCAACAGATGTGGCGGCCGGGGTTTCCACTTTTTCAACAGCTAACTCTAAGGCAAGCTGCTCGTGGGCAACGGCAGGAACGAACCGCTCGTGACGTGAACCAAAAACCAGGCGCTTGAGTTGATCCAGTTCATGCTTGAGCTCTACAACGGTGAGAAGAAGTTCTTCACGCGATAAATGATTGTAGGCTAGCTCTGCGCTGATCACAATGCAAAATAAAACACATCAGCCATTTATAAATATTTTTTGCTCAGATACTTCAAAATTGTTTTCCGCCCGATTGAAGCGTTTTCTCCTGCGCACACTTCGCAGCCAGATACCTTGCAGGTTTGTAAGCTCCCCATTTTTAGGACAGCTCTAAATTAGAAAATTCTTTCATTGTGATAGTAGTTTCCGGGTGTGGGTTTGTGGGAAAGCCGTCTCGGGTTTTCCACAAACCCACAGCCAGCATGTCCGCAGGACTGCGACCATTCAATGCATCATGCGGACGGTTATAATTGTAATCGTGCATCCATTCGTCAGCACGGATTATCACTTGAGCTAATGACTCAAATACGTAGGCATCAAGAATGTCCTTTCTGAAACTCCCATTAAAGCGTTCAATGTATGCATTCTGTGATGGTTTGCCTGGCTGGATGAACTGAAGATGGATGGCCTGCTCCTCACACCACAAGCCCAATTTGCTTGAAATGAACTCCGGCCCGTTGTCAACCCGGATCCGCTGTGGCTTCCCTCGCCACTGAATGATCTGCGCCAGCACCCGAATCACCCGTTCAGCTCGAAGAGAGGTATCCACTTCAATAGCCAATGCCTCTCGGTTAAAGTCGTCAAGCAAATTGAGCACCCTAAACTTGCGCCCTGATATAAGAGAGTCGCTCATAAAGTCCATAGACCAGCTTGTATTGATGTGATTGACCGCTTCTAATGGCCGGAGTATGCGTGCTGGCAATCTTCTCTTCCCCTTTCGTTTCATGTTTAGCTTTAATAGTTTGTATACCCGGTGGATGCGCTTGTGGTTCCATGGCAATCCTTCTTTTCTTATCCTGAAATACATCTTCCAAAACCCCTCTGTAGGGCGTTTCTCGGCAAAGCCTTGGAGCTTATCGATCACCAGCCGATCGTCCTTCTTGCTTTGATAGTAGTAAACCGAACGTGAAATGTTCATCACTTCACAGGCCCGACCGAGGCTGACTTGAAACGCGTGTTTCAAGTAATCCACATGGCTGCGCTTCTCGGCAGGCCTTAGAACTTTTTTCCCAGTATGTCTTTGAGCATTTTGTTGTCCAAAGCCAGATTGGCATACATTTGCTTGAGCTTGCGGTTCTCTTCCTCGAGTTCTTTAACCCGCTTAAGTTCATTCAACTCCATGCCCCCATACCTGGCCTTCCAGTTGTAGATAGTCGCCTTGGACACCCCGTGATCTCGGGCAATGTCCTGGATGTTCTTGCCAGCATCGTACTCTTTGAGAATGCCGAAAATCTGGGCTTCCGTGAATCATGTCTTTTTCATTTTTAACAGTTTAAAGTTAGGCCTTTCGTCTAATCTAAAACTGTCCTATTTTCGGGGGAGCTTACAGCCGCATCAACGTGAAGTTGCTCAACCAGTTCTTGCGGGCGTTCTCCAATTTCTTCCACCAGCATTTTCATGAGCGATTTGCTCTGCCCTTGCTTGGCATTATGAAGCAAGGTGCCCAATCGGGTCTCCCCAATGCGTTCAATGGCGTAGAAGTCGAGGTAGAATTGCCCGTCCAGGTAAATGGCGCGGTAACCTTTGGTTGATTTAATCTTTTCGATACCATCGATGAAGCCCTGTGCGTTGTAGTAGGTGGCATATTTCTCAAGCGTCTTGATATACCCCCCTATCGTTTCAATGAGCGGAAGTTTGCGTTGCCGACACCATATTTCGAAACCGTCCAGGCCTTGATGCAGTTCGCCCGTTTCGGAAATGAGAAGAAAGTGCTTTTTGAGAACTGCGGCCTCTTTGGGAGCAACCCGCTCGGTTGACTTAATGGGTTGGGCTACTGCTGAGCGCCATCGGTAAACGGTTTTTGGAGCTCTGCCAAGCTTTTCTACCTTTCCTTCCGACAACAACTAGTTCAGTACAATGTGAACCATCTGCTTGGAAACCAGCAACTTATCAACAATCTCCTTGACCGAAAGCTCCTGATCTTCCCGAAAAAGCTGAATGACGTTGTCTTTAATAGACATTTGACTATTGACTATCAATAGTCAAATATAAAACACCCAACGAAAACGTCCAAGGGCTCTGATTTCTACGGCTACACCAACCCGGCAAACCCCATAAAGGCCATCGCTAAAATGCCGGCTGTGATCAGCGCAGCGGGTGTGCCCTTCATCCAGGCTAGCGGTTGTGAAACACCCAAATCTACTGTGCCACTAAAGAATCCTTTAGTATGCTCCAACGGTAACTTTCAGTGATGCGGAATAAAATGCGATTTTGCAGAACTTCAATCCTTCCCGAATATCCCTTGCTAGAACCCGAAAACGGATCCTGGAAGGGAATTAGTAAGGCATCGGGGCCCTCCAAATTTGCATATAAGAATGGCCTATTAGGGGTTTGAAGGCGCACCTCGAATGGCAAAAGCTCTTGATTCAATTGGTAGGTCTCATTGAATTCAACAGTGCTCCAGATCCAATTTCCTCCGGAGGGAAATGTGGGAGAAAACGTGCCGGTCTTTCGAATGCCCTTTGCCTGGTGGGTTCCAATTAACAGGCTGTTGATATAGTCCCGGCATTCTAAATCTTTACACATTCTTTTTGCGCCCACCTGAAAACTCTGCGTCTCGGAATCCTGGTAGTAATCGAGGATACGGGTTACACTTAATTCCAAATACAAAGAATCCATAGCCAATGTACCGGACCCTTCCATAACTACTCTTACTCCGTTACTCTTATGAATTTCCTGCCGTGCCGCCACAACGGATGTCCCATTTCGAATAGCTTTCAAGGCAGGGTAGACAGGGGTCTTTTGAACCGCGGAAATATCCACCAATCGAAAAATCCCCCGAATCTCCATTGAATCATTCCGAGACGCGCTTACTGTAAGCCTGTGAGTATGTTGGTTTACGGTGTTGCTAAAAGGTACGGCCAAGGACTTCGTTTCCCAAATTCCTTCTGCTTCCATCCGGTTAACCGCTTGGATGTCAACCTCCTCGTCCTGACAGGTGCAAAGTACCAACGCAAATAATCCCCATATCCACAACAACATCAAGGGGGGCCATTTTCTCATGGCGTTAATATAACTTGATTTTTGAGATCTTGCCTTCAGACCATCGTAGCTACACCAACCCGGCAAACCCCATAAAGGCCATCGCTAAAATGCCGGCTGTGATCAGCGCAGCGGGTGTGCCCTTCATCCACGCGGGCATGCCCTCGGCCATGTCCATTTGTTCGCGGAGGCTGCTGAAGATGACTATGGCTAGTGTGAATCCAACTGAATTGCCAACAGCAAAAACAACACTCTTCAACAAGTTGAAATCATTTTGCACCACCAAAATGGCCACACCCAGAATGGTACAGTTGGTGGTGATCAGCGGCAGGTAAACACCCAGCGCCTGGTACAACTCGGGACTCACTTTCTTCATTACAATCTCCACCACCTGCACCAAAAACGCGATCACCAATATGTACGTGACGGTTTGCAGATAGGCCAGATCCAGCGGCAGCAACAGGTAGGTATACACAAGCCAGGTGAATACGGTCGAAATCGTCATCACAAAAATGACGGCTACGCCCATGCCCAGTGCGGTGGAAGATGACTTCGACACACCGAGGAACGGACAAATGCCAAGGAACTTGGCCAACACAATGTTGTTGATCAGAACCGTGGAGATGAGGAGGATGACATATTCCATAGGTCAGACTTTATTCTTCTTCAATCCGTTCATGATGGCGATGATAAACCCAAGCGTGATAAACGCGCCAGGGGCGAGCACGAAGACGAGCATGCCATCGCTTTCGCTGAACTTCAGGCCGAACCACGAGAGCGAACCCAGGACCTCACGCGCAGACCCCAACAGCAAAAGTGCCAGGGTGAAGCCAAGGCCCATCCCTACTCCATCCACCACGCTTGCGCCCACCGAATAGCGCGAAGCAAAAGCCTCCGCGCGACCCAACACAATGCAATTCACCACAATCAGCGGAATAAACAATCCCAACTGCTCAAAGAGAGCAGGTGTATAGGCTTCCATCAGCAGTTGCACCACCGTTACAAAGGCAGCGATGATCACGATGAAGGAGGGGATGCGGACCTTATCAGGTATCACATTCTTCACCAGCGAGATTACGAAGTTTGACATCACCAACACAAACAACGTGGCCAGTCCCATGCCAATGGCATTGGTAGCCGAAGAGGTAACGCCCAGCGTAGGGCAACAGCCCAGGAGCAACACGAGTACAGGGTTCTCGCGGACGAGGCCCTTGAGAAAATTCTCTTTAGCACTAATGGTCTTTTCCATACGCCTGATAACTGTCACTTGCCAATTTTACCGCTTCACTAAATGCCCGTGAACTGATGGTGGCCCCCGAGATGGCATCGATCGTGCCGCCATCTTTTTTCACGCGCAAGTCGGTAGCCGCGGGATTGGCATTCAAAAATTGATGTAGAAATTTTTCACTGGTCATCTTGGAACCCAGCCCAGGGGTTTCTTTATGTTCAATTACCACGATGTTGCGTATGGTGCCCGTAGTGTCCAGGCCCACCATCAGCCAGATATCACCACTGTAGCCTTTCGATGATTTGGTTTTGATCGCCACACCTATAGATGTACCGCCTTTCTTCCCCGGAAAACACGCCAGGCTATCTCCGCTGGCCGTGGGCAGAAAAAATTTTTCTTCCACAGGATTGTTATCATAGCCGCTCATGACCGACTCAATCGCCTTCAGTTGCGTGGCCAGGCGCGCTTGCGCAATCGGCTCCTTCGTCCACTGGTACACAAACCCCAGCGCCACGGCCGAGACCGCAGTAACGACTACCAGCGTGATGACCATGTTCGGGAATGTAGAAGGTTTGGGCATTTAGTTGTTAGTTGATAGTTGTTAGTTAATGGTTGTTAGTGCTCATGTATAGTTAGTACATCATTTTTTAAAGGTTACAGGTTGTGGTGATCGCTGGCGTACCAACAACTAAAAACTAACAACCACCAACTATTTCTTCCGTCCATATCTCACCGGCTTCAAATACGTGTTGATCAGCGGCACAAAAGCATTCATAATCAAAATCGCGAATGAGACACCTTCCGGATAGGCGCCAAACAAACGAATCAAAACCGTGAGCACACCACAGCCGATCGCAAACAGGATCATACCTTTATGCGATACAGGTGACGTCACATAATCAGTCGCCATGAAAATCGCGCCCAGCATCACACCGCCCGTCAGCACATGAAACAAAGGCGAGGCAAATCGGGTCGGGTCGATGAACCAGAAGATGCCCGTCATCACAAAAACGGTGGCGATCATGGTTACCGGAATGTGCCACGTGATGATTTTTCGATACAGCATGTACCCCAATCCAATCAACAAGGCAAAGGCCGACATCTCGCCCAGCGATCCGCCCTGAAAGCCAAAAAAGAAATCGGTGTACGAGGGCATTTGCTGCATGAGTGCCGGCACGGTTTCCCCGGCCCGCAAGCCATCTTTGAGGATACCCAGTGGCGTTGCACCCGTAGTTCCATCCAGTGACCAGGTAGCCACGGCCTGCGGCCAGCTCGTCATCTCCACCGGAAACGACAACAGCAAAAACACACGACCGACTAATGCGGGGTTAAACGGATTGTTGCCCAACCCACCAAAACTCATTTTGCCAATGCCCACTGAAACCAAACTGCCGATGAGAATGATGTACCATGGCAAGTTACTGGGCACATTGAAGGCGAGTAACATACCGGTAATCACCGCGCTGCCGTCCGTGATAGTAGGCTCACGCTTCAATAGGAATTTACAAATAGCCCACTCGGCACCGGCACAAAATAAAATCGACAAACCGGTAACGTATACCGCGCCCAGTCCGAAGTTATACACACTGACCAATAGCGCGGGCACCATGGCGATGATCACCCCGCGCATCACCTGCGGAATGGTGAGTTCCGTGTGGATGTGGGGCGAGGGCGCAACGGTTAACAGCGACTGGCTCATTTCAATTTCTTCAGTTTCGTTTTGCTAAGTCGGATGTAATCGAGAATGGGTCGGTTGGAGGGACATACAAAAGAGCACGAGCCGCACTCAATGCAATCGAGCACGTTTTCGCGTTTCGATTTCTCGGAATGCCCCGCTTTGCTTAACAGCAATAAGCGGTAAGGCTCCAATCCCATCGGGCATGCTTCGATGCATTTGCCGCAATGCACGCAATTGTACTCTTCTGTGCGTTTGGTTTCTGCTTGCGCGATCACCAAAATACCGGATGTACCTTTTGCCACCGGCACCTCCAAATCGGCAATGGCTTTGCCCATCATCGGCCCACCAGAAACTACTTTACCTGTACTTTCCGGTAACCCGCCAGCTGCGGTAATCAACTCGATAACAGGCGTGCCGATGCGCACCCATAAGTTGGACGGCTGCTTCACATCTTTGCCGGTCACGGTTACCACGCGTTCGATCAACGGCTTATTTTTTTGCACCGCTTCGTAAATGGCGAACGTGGTGCCCACGTTGTGTACAATCACGCCCACATCCGCTGGCAAGCCACCGGAGGGCACTTCGCGATCCAGCACAGCCTGAATCAACTGCTTCTCCCCGCCTTGCGGGTATTGTACTTCCAATGGTTGTACTTCGATTTGTTTGCCCTCGCGCAGCCATTCTTCAAACAATTCAATCGCATCGTGCTTGTTGTCTTCGATGCCGATGATCGCGCGCGACACGCCCAAGGCCTTCATTAAGATGCGAACACCGACAATAATCTCGCGTGGCTTCTCCAACATCAGGCGGTGATCGGCTGTGAGGTAGGGTTCGCATTCTACTCCATTAATGATGAGCGTATCAATGGTCTTGCCTTCCGGCACTTTGATCTTGGCATGCGAAGGAAAACCGGCACCGCCCATACCCACCACGCCTGCTTCCATCACGCGTGCCACAATCTCGTCCCGCGAAAGGGAAATCTCCTCCACCAGTGTGTCAGTTCGATCGATGGTCTCCAGCCAATCATCACCCTTTACGCGAATGTTCACGGCCAGGTGTTTGAAGCCCGAGCTGTCCATCACATCTTCGATAATACCGATACGACCCGAACACGAAGCGTGGATGTTGGACGAAATGAATCCCTCGTGCTGGGCAATCACCTGCCCGACTTTCACGGTGTCGCCACGCTGCACCACTACTTTCGCTGGAGCGCCAATGTGTTGCACGATCGGAATGGTTACCTGTTTGGGTAACGGCAACTGGGCGAGTGGTACGGTAGCCGATAACTTATTGTCCTGGGGATGCACACCTCCGAGCCGGAACGTTTTCAATTCTTTATGGAAGGCGCGTTTTTTCATGCCGGTGTCTCGGGATTGGTGGCAGCTGTCGCAGCCTTTGCTTTTTCCTCCTCCCGTTTCTTACGTTCGCGTTCTTCGCGCTTTTGCCGGTGCTCGCTGGCCTGCAGGAGTTTCTCCGGAGAAAAATTGGTGGCGATAATGTTGCGCACATCGCAGGTGTCAATGCACTCCGCACATAGCTTGCACTTGTCGGGGTCGATGGCAGCGAGGTTATGATCGATGGTGATGGCCTCGTAGCGGCATGCCTCCGCACACTTGGCACAACCGCTGCAAGCCACCGCACATTCTTTACGTGCCGTGCTGCCTTTCTCTTCGTTCAAACACGCCACATAAATGCGCTGGTTTTTCTTGCCTTTCGGCCACAATTCCAGAATATCTTTTGGGCATGATTTTACGCACGCATTGCAAGCGGTGCATTTGTCTTCGATGATCACCGGCAAGCCCGTCTTCTCGTCCATGTACATGGCTTCAAAGTCGCAGGCCACCACGCAGTCGCCCATGCCGAGGCAGCCATAGGCGCAGCCCGTGTCGCCACTGTAAAGTTGTGCGGCAATGGCGCAACTGGGCGCTCCATCGTACACATTGGTTTTCTTGCGGTACTCAAACGAACCCGAGCAACGGACCACCGCGATGTATGGATCTTTCTCTACGGTTTTCACCCCCAGCACCTCCGCCACCTGTTTCATCACGGGGTTGCCCCCTACCGGGCAGTGCAGCACACTCAGGTCGCCCGACTTCACCACCGCTTCCGCGAAAGCGTGACAACCTGGCTGCCCGCAACCACCACAGTTGGTGTTGGGCAATACGGCCTCTACACGCGCAATGCGCTCATCTTCCGTCACATGAAATTTTTTCGATACGTAGTACAGTACCACGGCCGCCAGCAACCCAATGCCCGTCAAACTCAAAACCGTGTAGAGGACGACATCATTCATATCGCTCGCACCGAAAGGTGGATTTTATTTTTCCAGTTTTTCTGCGTTAAGGAGAGCACCAGATAATACGGCACGAGGGCCAGCAGCGCCCCCGCTCCCGCTACGCCTTCATTCACGCCAGTCGCCAATGCGACCAACAATAGCGTGATCAGCAACAGTGAGGGCAACCCATAAAACAAGGCGATGGCACGCCAACCACTACGGTCGCTCACTTCTACCCACACCTTTTGGCCCGCAGTCAACCGCTCTTCGTGTGTATATACCTCTACGATACGTTCATCGTTGGAATCCCAACACAAGCCGCGGTGGCACACGGCACAACCCTCGGGGTCGGCCAGGCGAATCTGCCACTTACCGTTCTGGTGCGATTGCACAGTACCCAAATGCCGGTTAACGTGCGGATTCATATTCTTCAGTTAACACATTAATGGAGTGCCGCTGCCGGACGGGATGTTTCTCCAACATCTCCAGGCTCGTGCGTACCAGGGCACCCATACTGTTGCACTTCAAAAAAGCATCATCACCATAAAGCGCAGCCAACTCTTTGCGCAGCCGCGCGGTATGCTCGGGGGTTGAGAGCTCATCCTGCTCCATGGCGGTGAGCAACTCGTCCATCTGACCTTGAGCTGCCTTCACGCGGGTAAGCATGCGGGCACGCTCTTCGCGTTGGTATTGGTGCTCTAACACGGGCGACATGGTTTTGAACCCCAGGTTGATGATGGGATTGTTCTCCTTGAAATACTGCGGCAGGTAGATCTTCACGCTGCCTTCGTAACACTGCTGATCAAAATCAATGGCGCGCAACCGGAAATACAAATCATCGAAATCGGGAATGATCTCAACCACGAAATTATCGCCCCGCATGTCGCCCAGCAACTGTACCAGACTCCGTTCATTGAATTTAACAAACTCTTTAGCGATGCGCAGCGGGTTGTATTCGTTGGCAGGTAAATAACTCCTGACAAAACTATCACCCGGGATGCCGGCAATATGTTCTTCAATGAGCGTGTTGCCCTTCACCAGGTAATTGATCTTATTGGGGGATAGCAGGTGTTCCAGCTCCATGCCATAGATTCGGGATGCATCCGCTTTCTTCACATAGAAATAATCAAACAGATCGTTGAGCCGATTGACGATCCGCACACGCAGGGGGTGTGTGTTGGCATACAGGCAGTAATCCACACGCTCAATGTATAAGTGTTCGATCAGGGCGACCTCCCCTCCCACTTTCAGTTGTGCATAGATTTTGCGCAGGCAATCGTGAATGTATTGCAGATCGGCCGGATTATAGATCAGTGTTTCCCACAACGTATCCTTGCCACTTTTGTCGTGCAGCGTAATGGAACTGGTGTGGTGCACCAAATCCGTATAGGTAATGGGCACATCCGTTTCACGACCCGTGCGCACCAGATAGGTACGCAGCAGATCGCTGATTTTGAAACTTGGCTTTTTGAAACGGATGGCTGCCATATCTTACCACTCGGCCTTTAGCTGCTCTACCCACTTGTCAATGCGGGCCGCAGTTTGGTCTTTCTGATTGTCCTCATCGATGGCCAGGCCTAGAAACTTGCCGTTGACCACGCCCTTGGATGCCTCGAAATTGTAGCCCTCCGTGGGCCAAGCGCCCACAAACGCAGCGCCTTTGTCTTTGATGCGGTCGTGAATGATACCGAGTGCATCCAGGAACGTGTCCGGGTACCCATCGGCATCGCCCAGACCCACATAGGTTACTTTTTTTTCATTCCAGTCTACATCACCCAATTCATCCACAAAACTTTCCCAGTCTTCTTGCAGTTGGCCGATCTCCCATGTAGGGCAGGCTAAAATCACATTCGCATAGGGTGCGATATCATCGGCTGTAGCCGAGTTTACATTGTGAAGCGCGGCTGTTGCTTCGCCCCCAAGTTTTTGCTGAATGGCCGTCACCACACGTTCGGTGTTGCCTTCCGTTGATCCGTAAAAAATTCCGATGGTTGCCATAAATAATATAATTGGGTTAGGGTTTATAAATCATCATGTCCATGGTCGAGTTCTCCCCGCTTGGGGTGATACTGCATAAATATTTCTGACTTCATCAGTATGTCGACATACTGTGCTCGCTTGTAAGCGAATGGGTCAGCCAGATTCTCTTTAGACAACTTGCCCCGGAAATCATCCAGACTCTCGTATCCTTTCTTTTTCATCCATCCTTCTAATTCACTGAGCATTGTTTCGATATACTGAATGCCTTTTTTGTAAACCGCGCTAACAACTTGTACTGCATCAGCACCTGCCAACAACATTTTTACTACATCTCGACCGTTGTGGACACCTGTATTGCTGATGATGCTGCCACTGACCTTCTTATGCAAGAGTCCGGCATAGCGCAAAGCGAGGCGGTTGTCAGCTTCTGAACTGAAATTGTACGGGAAGTGGTGTTCTTCTTTGTCAATGTCGATGTCGGGTTGGAAGAGCCGATTGAATAGCACGAAACCGTCCGCTTGCGCCTGGTCCATTAGCTCAATCATGCGCAATGGGTTAGAGTAGTAGGGGCTTAACTTCACGAAAATAGGAATGTTTACAGCCGCCCGTACCCGCTTGAGCGTTTGCAATTGCTTACGTTCAATTTCATTGGCCTCCAAGTCGAAGTAGGTGTTGTTGTTGTAGAAATTCAGCTCCAGCCCATCAATGCCGCTGCCGGCCATTTCCACGGCAAACTGTTCCCAAGTTTCATCGTGCGTGCAGTTGAGGCTGCCGATCAGCGGTATGCTGATTTTCCTTTTTGCATCGCGCAGACGCAAAATGTGCTCGGCAGGGCCTGCGTGCTTTACGCGGGGGAAAAATGTATCGTGCTCGGCATCCCAGTTGCTGTACGCTTCTTGCTGCTGTTCGAGCTGAAACTGTTCGAGTTGTAATTGTTCTTCAAACAACGATTTGTAAACGATAGCCGCTGCACCGGCTTTTTCCAACTTCACCAGATTTTCTGGATCAGTGACAATGTTGCTCGCGCCAATGACGATTGGGTTTTTGAGGGCGATGCCGCCATAGTGGGTACTCAGGTTGATAGCCATAGTAAACTATTTATGCTTCTGATAAATGTTGAACATCCTTAAAGCGTTGGGCGTTATCTTTCACTGCCAACTCCGCTAAACGTTCTGCTTCGCGTGGATTGGAAAACGTGAGTGTCTTGTAGCGTAGTTCTTCTTCCAAATACGAGTTGAAGTCGATGTCTACCGGTACACCATCCCAGGTAAATGGGTTCTGACCTTGTGTGCGCAAATCCGGGTTAAACCGGTACATCGGCCAATAGCCACTCTTAGTTGCTTTTTCCGATTGTTTTTTGGTGAGGCGCATATCATACCCGTGTGCGATGCAAGGCGAATAGGCAATGATGATGGATGGGCCTTTATGCTTCTCGGCTTCCACAAAGGCGAGAGCCGTTTTCTCACGATCCACACCCATGTTTACCGAAGCCACATACGCATTGCCGTAGCTGGCCATCATGACGCCCAGGTTTTTCTTACTGAGTTTTTTGCCATCGCTGGCAAACTTCGCTACTGCACCCCGCGGAGTTGCTTTTGAAGCCTGCCCGCCCGTGTTGGAATACACTTCGGTATCGAGCACCAGCAGGTTAACGTTGCGGTTGCCCGCCATCACATGATCCAGTCCGCCAAAGCCGATGTCGTAGGCCCAGCCATCACCACCGATGATCCAGATACTCTTGTCGATGAAGTAATCTTGCAGCTCCAGCAACTTGGCGAGCACAGGCGCCATCTCCTGGTTCACCTGACCACTAGCCGTTGCCAGCAATTGTTTGACGGTTTCAGCATTGGCCTTTGCTTCGTTGGTCGTCTCATCAAAGAGCTGAAGGGCTTTCTGCAACGCATTTTTCAAATCCCCGGAAGGTAGGTTGGCATGCAGTATTTGTGCGTTGGTTTTCAATTGCCTGCGGTTGGCATCTACCGCCAGGCGCATGCCTAAACCGTATTCCGCATTGTCTTCAAACAGTGAATTGGCCCAGGCTGGTCCTTTGCCATTTTTATCTTTTGTGTAAGGGGTAAGCGGGAACGTTCCTCCATAAATGGAGGTGCAGCCGGTGGCGTTGGCAATGATCATGCGGTCACCATACAACTGCGTTACCAGGTGAATGTAGGGCACCTCACCACAACCCGAGCAGCTCGGGGGATACTCGAGATACGGCTCCGCAATGTTGGGTTCGGAAACAAACGGAAGTTTATCGATCCAGATGGCAGGATTGCCCGGCACACCTTTGTATTCGAGACGCTTCGTGCCGGTGGGTATGGCTCCGTTGATTGGCATAGCGGACACCGGAATGGTATCGCCCTTCAGGCGCAGGATCGGATCAACAATCGTGTCGGCAAACACACCCGAGTTGGCGGGCACCACGTGTTGGATCTCGGCAAACTTTTCGGCCACGTCTGGAATCGGTACGTCAATCACGGCTTCGCTGGCTGCGTCAATCGCTTTCAGGTTCATCTCCACAATCTCCTGACCCTTGCGCGCAAACTGCTCTCTTACGTGTTCTTTGATGAGCGCAATTGCTTCCGTTTGCGGCAATACACCCGATACTTTGAAGAAAGCGGTTTGCATCACCGAACTGATGCGGCCACCGAGGCCCACACTCTTGGCAATTTTTGACGCATCGATGGCGTACACCTTAACTTTTTTCTTTTTGATCGTCTCCTGCATGTCCTTGGTGAAGAGGCGGAAGATGTTCTCCGGCTTTTGGCTGGAGTTAATCAGGAATGTGCCGCCTTCGGTGATGCCCTCGAGAATATCGTATTGCCCGATGTACTGCGGCCGGTGCAGCGCTACGAAGTCAACTTTGTTCAATAAATACTCAGATTGAATCGGTTGCTTGCCAAACCGCAGGTGCGAGATGGTCCAGCCGCCCGATTTATTCGAGTCGTACTGGAAGTAGCCCTGTACAAACAGGTCGGTGCTGTCGCCAATAATCTTGATGGCGTTCTTGTTGGCGCTCACCGTGCCGTCTGAGCCGTAGCCCCAGAACTTGCAGCGCACAATGCCCGGTTGTTCGGTGTCTATTTCTTCCTTTACGGGGATTGATTTTTTGGTCACATCATCGTTGATGCCCACCGTGAAACCATGCCACCCGTTGTTGTCGAGGTGGTCGTAGACGGCCTTGACCATGGAGGGCGTGAATTCTTTGGATGACAAACCGTAGCGGCCGCCAATGATGCGGATTCCCGGCCGCTCCGCTGCCAAAGCGGCTACCACATCTAAATAGAGTGGATCGCCCAGCGCACCTGGTTCTTTGGTGCGGTCGAGTACCGCAATGCGCTTCACCGTTTTGGGCAGCTCAGCCAGAAAATCTTGCAACTGGAACGGCCGATAGAGGCGGACCCGCAGCGCGCCCACTTTTTCGCCTTTCTTCTGCAGGTAGTTGAGTGTTTCTTCAATCGTTTGAGTAGATGATCCCATCGCGATGATAACCCGCTCGGCATCCGGGGCGCCCATGTATTCAAAGAGTTTGTAGTGGCGGCCGGTTTTTTCACCAAACAGTTTCAGGTATTTCTTTACGATATCCGGGCACTCATCATAGAACGGGTTCACCGTCTCACGGCCCTGAAAGTAAACGTCCGGGTTTTGTGCGCCTACCTTGCAAACGGGTGCTTCGGGGCGCAACGCCATTTTCCGGAACTCTTCCACGTACTTCATGTCGAGCATGCCGCGCAACTCCTCATAGCTCAGCGGTATGATTTTTTGTATGGAATGCGAGGTGCGGAAGCCGTCAAAGAAATGGAGGAACGGGATTTTAGATTCGAGCGTGGCCAGGTGGGCAATCACGGCCATATCCTGCGCCTCCTGTACGCTGGATGAGCACAACATGGCGAAGCCCGTGCCGCGGGTAGCCATCACATCGCTGTGGTCGCCAAAGATGGAAAGGCTTTGGCAGGCCAGGGACCGGGCCGACACGTGAAAGACCGTGGGCAGCAATTCGCCCGCAATTTTGAACATGTTGGGCACCATGAGCATGAGCCCCTGCGAAGCTGTAAACGTAGTGGCCATGGCACCACCGGTTAGTGCACCGTGAATAGCGCCTGCGGCACCACCCTCCGACTGCATTTGAACCACATCCACGACCTGCCCGAAAATATTTTTGCGCCCTTCGGCACCCCAGGCGTCAGCTTTTTCTCCCATGTCGCTGCTGGGGGTGATCGGGTAAATGGCGGCCACTTCCGAAAAGCCATAGGCAATGTTGGCCACAGCCGAGTTACCATCGGTATTGATATAGGGGGCGGGGGTTTTCATGATGAAATTGCGGTGTTAATTCAGGCTTGAAAGTAGCCTGCTAAAATGGCGGTGCGACTGTCGGTTGTCACCGTAAAAAATGACTTTTGTCAGCCACCGGGAGTTACCGCAAGCACGATGAGAAAAAACGCGTTTTCTAATGGCTAAGCAACGACTACTTCCGGAATAAGCTCAGGAATTGTTCTTTTCGATTTGGAGAAATTTCAAGTTCTTGGTTGTTTTTCATCGTCATGTAACCGCCTTTGCCGTTGGGCGTCACGCGCGGTTGCTCGGGATTTTTTCTTTTTTAAGGTTTTAAAATTCAACATACACGCAAGGTTCGTGAGGGCTACTAGAAAACTTTCCATTCTTTGCATGTATCTAAACCTTATTTTTGTAGACACATTCAATTTTTAAATCATTAATCTGAAATCGTAAATTTTATATGAGCTTCCGCACCGAAAAAGACACCATGGGCGAGGTGCACGTACCGGCCGACAAATACTGGGGCGCACAAACGGAGCGCTCGCGCAACAATTTTAAAATCGGCCCCGAGGCCAGCATGCCGAAAGAAATCATCTACGCCTTCGGCTATCTTAAAAAAGCTGCCGCCATTACCAACTTTGAGTTGGGTGTATTGGCTGCTGACAAAAAAGACCTGATTGCCAAAGTGTGTGATGAAATCATCGCGGGCAAACTGGATGACCAGTTTCCGCTCGTGATCTGGCAGACCGGCTCGGGCACGCAAAGCAACATGAACGCCAACGAGGTGATTGCCTACCGCGCCCACGTGCTGAGTGGCGGCAAGCTCACCGATGAGAAAAAGGTGCTGCACCCCAACGATGACGTGAACAAATCGCAGAGCAGCAACGACACGTACCCCACGGCCATGCACATCGCCAGCTACAAGCAGGTGGTGGAAATCACGCTGCCGGGCATGCATAAGCTGCGCGACACGCTCCACAAAAAAGCAACGGAATACGCAGGCATCGTGAAGACCGGCCGCACCCACTTCATGGATGCCACTCCCCTCACGCTCGGCCAGGAATTCAGCGGCTACGTGCAGCAAATAGACAATAGCATGCGCGCCATCAAAAATGCGCTGGAAGCCGTGCGCGAACTCGCGCTCGGGGGTACAGCCGTGGGCACCGGCCTCAACACACCCAAAGGCTACGATGTGCTGGTGGCCAAACACATCGCCACACTCACGGGCTATCCGTTTGTTACTGCACCCAACAAGTTTGAGGCGCTGGCCGCACACGATGCCATGGTGGAGTTGAGTGGCGCACTCAAGCGTGCGGCCGTGGCACTCATGAAAATTGCCAACGACATCCGCATGCTCAGCTCCGGCCCGCGCAGCGGCATTGGCGAAATCGTCATCCCCGACAACGAGCCCGGCTCGAGCATCATGCCCGGTAAAGTAAACCCCACCCAGCCCGAAGCCATGACCATGGTGTGTGCACAAGTGATTGGCAACGATGTGGCCGTGAGTGTGGGTGGCAGCATGGGCCACTTCGAGCTTAACGTGTTCAAACCCGTCATCGCGGCCAATGTGCTGCAAAGTGCGCGCCTGATTGGCGATGCGTGCGTGAGCTTCAACGACAAGTGCGCGGTGGGCATCGAACCCAACCTGCCCATCATCAAGCAGCACATGGAAAACTCGCTCATGCTCGTCACTTCGTTGAATACCCACATCGGCTATGAAAACGCTGCGAAGATTGCCAAGAAGGCCCACAAGGAAAACAAAACGCTGCGCGAGGCAGCCGTGGAGTTAGGCCTGCTGACATCCGAACAGTTTGATCAGTGGGTAAGGCCGGAGAAGATGGTGTGAAGCAGATTTGAGTATTGAGATGTTAGATTTTAGAAATCGCCTTCGGAAACGGAGGCGATTTTTTTGACTTACCCCATCCATAGGCCACGTTGAGCACCTTAAGGTTCAAATGTTTTGCATTAGGAGGTTGGATCACCAAACCTGACTTCCGCGTTTTAACACCCAAAACTAAAAATTGAGCCGAGATATTTTTGTTCTTCGGTAAGAAGAAGGATTTTTCTGTGTATTTGC
>JAJTGY010000060.1 GCA_021298015.1 Flammeovirgaceae bacterium | reverse complement strand
TATCAGCGGTTCCCGCTTTCATTTTTTCGCTGATGCTCAAAGATAACTATCTATCTGATTTTCAGCAAAATTGTTGTGACAAAGTAGAGTTGATTACTGACGGATTTATCCGCTGCGCGGAAAAACAAAGGGTGAATTCCCACAAAAAATAATCGACAAAAAGTCTGCGGGGTGAGGATAGTGCGAGCAAGGAGCGCCTTCACGGGCAAGCTGATGACCGCACGAAGTCAACGCGTGAATACCGCAAGGTAGGAGAGGCGGACGTCAAGACGTAGCAGGATCAGGCAGGGCTGGCCAGCGGCTACGGTTGTTTGGTTAAGCGAGACGGGAACGGTCAAGCAATTGATTCGTTCCCGTTTCTATTTTTATGCACTTGCATTCGGTTCAGGTAAGCCGGAGTCAAAACAGTTATTGTGCTGATCTGCTTCCTCTTTGCGTACAGCCGGGGAATCATCATGCAAAGGCCACAGTTTGTTTTACCGATTGGGGTGACCAGTAGGTGTTTCGCATTGTTGATTTGGTTTTCACTGCTTATTTTCAAAACTCAATACCATTTACCCCATATGAAAAAGCTACTCGTTGCCGGCCTGTTAATGTGTTTTTCAACCCTTGCATCAGCTCAGCTCGACCTGAATAAAGCGGCAGCAGGATTCGATGTAAAGAAGCTAACTCAAAGTATCATGACTACGCTCACGAGCAAGGTGGGCTTATCGACAGCCCAGGTATCGGCTGTTACACCGCTGATCTCGCAATTCCTTACCAAAAAGTCATCGATCATGCCGCTGGCTAACACCCAACCCGCAGAGTACAAGTCAAAGTTCGAAGCGGAGCAAAAAACACTTTTTGATAAGCTGAAAGGTTCCATATCGGCCGATCAATTCACGAAGTTCCTGAACCTAAAACCAAAACAAGCCAGTTCAACCGATGCCATAAGCCAGCTTTTCTTTTGATCGCGGAGGCTGGTTACTAGATGCTGGATACTAGATACTAGATACTGGATACTAGATTCTAGATTCTGGCTTCTGGCTTCTGGCTTCTTACCCCTTGCTTCTCTTCTTCTCCTGATATAGAGCCATCTTCTGCTCCTGTAGTTTCTCATTCTCCACGTACTCATCATACGTCATGAGTTTATCCATAAATCCGTTCGGGCCGATTTCAATAATCCGGTTGGCCACCGTTTGCGCAAACTCATGGTCGTGCGTGGTAAACAGTATCTGGCCGGGAAAATCTTTGAGTGCATTGTTGAACGACTGAATCGATTCCAGGTCCAGGTGGTTAGTCGGTTCATCCACAATGAGCAGGTTGGCCCCCGGCTGCATCATGCGGCTGATCATGCAGCGCATTTTTTCACCGCCACTTAACACCGAACACTTCTTAAACACCTCTTCACCCGAGAATAGCATCTTGCCTAAAAATCCGCGGATGTTGGCTTCCTCTTTTTCTTCATCGGTAACGCAAAACTGGCGCAGCCAGTCCATCAGGTTATCATCGCTGGTGAAAAACGATTCGTTGTTCAGCGGCAGGTAACTTTTCGTTATGGTCTGCCCGTACTTGAATTCCCCCTGGTCAGCTTTCAATTCGCCCATCAAAATCCGGAAGAGGGAGGTCACGGCTAAGCTCTCTTTGCTCAGGAAGGCAATCTTGTCGCCCTTGTTCACAAAGAAACTGAGATCATGAAGCAATCGGGTGCCATTGTCCAGCGAGTAACTCAGATGATTGACCTCCAGAATCTGATCCCCGGCTGTTCGCTTCTGGCCAAAAATGATGCCCGGGTATTTGCGGTTAGACGGTTGAATATCATCGACTGAAATTTTGTCCAGCAGCTTTCTGCGGCTGGTGGCCTGTTTTGATTTTGATACGTTGGCGCTGAAGCGCAGGATGAACTCCATGAGTTCTTTTTTCTTTTCTTCCGCCTTTTTATTCTGGTTGGCGCGCTGCTGGAGTGCCAACTGACTGCTTTGATACCAGAAGGAATAATTTCCCGTGAACAGTTTAATTCCTCCAAAGTCGATATCAACAATATGCGTACAAACGGTATCCAAAAAGTGACGGTCGTGCGATACCACGATCACCAGGTTCTTGAACTCCAGCAGAAAGTCTTCCAACCACGCAATGGTGTTCAGGTCGAGATCGTTGGTGGGTTCATCAAGAATGAGAATATCCGGATTGCCATAAATGGCTTGCGCCAGCAACACGCGCACCTTGTGATTACCGCTCAGCTCGCGCATTAATTTGTAGTGTTCTTCTTCGGCAATGCCCAGGCCACTCAGCAGGGCAGCGGCATCGCTAACCGCATTCCAGCCGCCCATCTCGGCAAACTCGGCTTCGAGGTGACTCGCTTCAATACCATCGGCCTCAGAAAAATCGGGCTTTTCGTAAATGGCGTCCTTCGCTTTCATCACGTCCCACAATTTTTTGTGGCCCATCATCACGGTATCGATCACCGACATGTCATCAAATTCATAGTGGTTTTGGCGCAGCACGGCCATGCGCTTGCTGGGTTCCAGCACCACCTGGCCGCGGGTAGGGTCAATATCGCCCGCCAGAATTTTTAGAAATGTACTCTTGCCTGCCCCGTTGGCTCCAATAACACCATAACAGTTGCCGCTGGCGAATTTCAGGTTCACCTCATCGAAGAGTACCCGCTTGCCGAACTGGAGAGAAAGATTATTTACGCTGATCATAAGAAGTCTGGAGATGTTAGTATTGAGTATGGAGAGTTGTTAGGTCTAAAATCTCAGATCTCAATACTCGCATCGATTTAAAGGGCGCAAAAGTAAGGAATTTATCAGGCCGGCCGAAGTTGAACAAAAATTGTGATGAACCGTTCGATGAATTCCCTATAGCCCTTGCAGCAGAATTCTAAAAATGCGATGTTGACGCAGGGCCGAATAGAAGATGAAAACGCTGATGATCACTCCGGAGGGACTGGAGAAACTAAAAGCTGAACTGGACCACTTGTGGCGGGTGGAGCGACCCGACACGACCCAGAAAGTGGCGTGGGCCGCCAGCCTGGGCGATCGCTCCGAAAATGCCGATTACCATTATAATAGGAAGCGTCTGCGTGAAATTGACAAGCGCATCCTGTACCTGCGCAAGTGCATCGACAACCTCAAGGTGGTGCCCTACCACCCGCATCAGGAAGGTAAGGTGATGTTCGGGGCGTGGGTCTCTATCGAATCCCGATCCAAATCGGGAGACAAAGTCAAGACGAACCGTTTCCGCATCGTGGGCAGCGAAGAACTGATTGGGGCCAAAAACTACATTTCCATGGATTCACCCATGGCGCAAGCGCTGTTAAAAAAAGAAGTGGGAGATGAGGTGGTGGTGAAAACGCCCGCCCACCAGTTTGTGTGGCGCATCACCAAAATTGAGTATCAGAAACAATCCGGGGGAATTGCCTCCGTCACACCTCCGACCGAATTCCGAAAACGATCAAATAGCTGATTATCCAAAATCCTCCGATGGTGGCCGGCAGCGTTAACGCGCCAATCCAGGAATATGTGAGCCCCGCATAATTTAGAAAGGCGCTGGCCACGTAGCCCACCCCACCAATGATCAACGTGCGGCTTAACCACAAGGGCATACGCTTGGAATGTACGACTATAAATCCCATCGGTATGAGCCACAAACCAAAGAAGAGACTGCCCACACCCCGTGCATTTTTGATGACGTAAGTAAAAACCTGAATCATCATCAGTCCGGCAATGTAGCCCACCTCAGCGGGTTCGGTCTGCAAGAGAAGCAGGGTTATTATTTCACCAGCACGCAGGAGGAGAATGCCAACGACCGCACGGTTCGACTCTATGTCGTCAGCATTTATCCCGATGAACGCATCGAGAAATTCGCGTTTACCATTCTTGGAGTTAGCGGGAAATGGATACTGCTGGCAGGCCCGCCCGAAATGCAGCCGCGCAACCTCGTGCTGGCGCTGGAGGCGCAGTAGGATAATCGGCTTTCTGCAAATTTTTATGGATCGTAAAACGCTACTAATCAACAATTTAAAGTGACATTAGATAAAATGTACTGTAAATAGAACATTTTTTGATCATTTTTGTACTTTAAATGGTACATAATGGACGTATTGGTCAATCGCTACCGGAGACTGGTTGAGTCCGCAGCTTTTCCGTTTGTCCGCAGTTTGGCGAAGTAAATTCAGTGGCAGTCCCGTGGCATAAGCATCGAGGGGCCACGAGGCGTTGGCAAATCCACCCTCATGCTGCAGTACATCCGGCAACACCTGCCGTTAGAACAGTCTTTGTATGTAACGCTGGATGACTTGTATTTTCGCAAAAACAGTCTGGTCGAGACCACAAACGAATTTTACCGCCTGGGTGGTCGCTATCTCTTTATCGATGAGGCGCACAAGTATGCCGGCTGGCAGACAGAAGTAAAAAACATCTACGACTTTCATCCCGATCTGCAAATTGTTGTTTCGGGTTCCTCCATTCTTGCTCTTCAGCAATCGCCTGCTGATTTGTCGAGGCGGCTGGCCCGGTATTCGCTGCCCGTGCTTTCGTTTCGCGAGTATCTGGCATTGACCCAGGGAGTGGAGTGGCCGGCTCATACGCTGCCCGATCTGCTCGAAAAGCATGAACAGATTGCGGCCGATATTGTGGCTCGCCATGCGCCCGTGCTCGCGCTTTATAAACATTACCAATCCGTGGGGCAGTTTCCGTTCTTCCTCACTTCGGAGGCCGATTATCCTACTCGTATCAGTCAATTGATTAACCTCATTATTGATTATGATTTGCCGGAGGCACGTCCATTGGAGAAAACTTCGTTGGGAAAATTGAAAACCCTGCTGTACATCATCTCCACGGCTGCACCGTTCAAGCCTAACATTCAAAAGCTTGCGGCAGCGTTAGCAACCAACCGCAACCAGGTGCTGGACATGCTGGATATGCTGGACAAGGCACAGCTTATTCGCCTGTTGCGGTCATCTGCGCGTGGTGTCAGTTTGCTGAACAAGCCGGATAAAATCTACCTTCATAACACCAATTTCATACATGCTCTGGCCGAAGATAAACCCAACTCGGGCAATCTGCGCGAAACACTTTTTCTGACCCATACGCGCGATGCCGGGTTACCCGTTACACACTCTTCGCAAACGGACTTCACCGTGTCTTCCAAATACCATTTTGAAATTGGAGGAAAAGGTAAAGCGATGAAACAACTTACAGGGCTATCGCATGCTTTTGTCGTGCCCGATGATATTGAGATCGGGTATCGCCAAAAAATACCCCTTTGGCTCTTCGGCTTTTTGTATTGATTGGCCTTTGTTCGTGGACAAGTTTACCTTTACGTCATGGCGCGTGATGTCGTATGTTTGGATGTTCACGGGCAAATTATCACGCAACTAAGTTAACCCCACGCCAAAAAAATCACCCATGTCTACCGTAAGACTTCACCGCGTTTTTACTGCTCCGCCTGAGCGCGTGTTCAAGGCCTTCATTCACCCCGATGCCCTGGCTTCGTGGCTTCCACCGTACGGATTTGTGTGCCAGGTACATGCGCTTGACGCCCGCCCAGAGGGAACTTTTAAGATGTCATTTTTGAATTTCTCCACCGGCAACAGTCACTCCTTTGGCGGAGCGTATCTGGAGTTTGAACCGGGAAAGAGACTCAAATACAATGATCGATTTGATGACCCCCATCTGCCGGGTGAAATGATTACCACCGTTACGTTCACCGCGGTGTCCTGCGGCACGGAACTTCATATTACACAGGAGGGGATTCCCGAAGTGATTCCGGCTGAGATGTGTTACCTGGGTTGGCAGGAGTCGCTGGAGAAGTTAAAAAAGCTGGTGGAGCCCAACGTCCCGGACGCGTGAGGCCAAAACTCAAATTAAAAGTATCACTAATCCAATATCCAACATCCAGGATCAATCATCCAGCATCCAGTATCCAACCCCCCAGCGGTATGTGCTTTCATAAGTCATTTGCCAAATCCGAACAAGATCTGCTCGACCACTACCAGGCCTCGTTCGACAGCATCCGCAGCGAACTGGATTTGATGACGGAGAAATTCCAAACCCTGCTGGCCCGCGATGGTCGCCTTAACGAACTCACGCCTGGGCGCCCCGATGCACTCTTCGAAGTGCTTGCGCAATATTCACAGAAAGACGCCCTGCCCGCCCACTTCACCAAGCCCGAGCTGGCCGAGATGAAGTATTATCTCAAAGCCATCAGTGCCTTTCACCACCAAGGGCTGTACCGCTATTACGAAAACGGATTCGACTACCTGCCCATGCCTATCCTCACGGCAGGCGACCCCAACCAATTTAAATTCTTTCGCTGGGGCCTCATCCCGTTTTTTATGAACGACCCCGACAAAGCCCTGCAACTGCGCGCGCAAACGCTCAACGCCATTTCCGAAGAAATGCACGACAAGCCCTCGTACCGCGATGCCCTCAAAAATGGGCAGCGCTGCCTCATACCGGTCACCGGTTTTTTTGAATGGCGCTGGTTGGACGAGCAGGGCACCGTGAAAATTCCCTACTTCATCACCTTTCGCGATCAACAGATTCGCTCTATGGCCGGCCTCTACAGCCGCTGGAAAGACCCGCGCACCGGCCAGTACTACTACAGCTACACGGTGCTCACCACGCGGGCCAACAGCATTTTGGAATACGTGCACAATCACAAGCAGCGCATGCCCGTGTTCATCGCCCGTCAAGACGAAGCCGCCTGGCTCAACCGCGATCTCCCCGCAAAAGATGCGCAGGAACTTTGTCGGCCCTCACAGGATGCCGCCATGCGGGCCTATACCATCAGCAAGTTGCTCACCACGCGCCACATCAACACCAACGTGCCGCCCGTGCTGGAGCCCATGAACTACAACCGCGCCATTGCCGAGGCCAATGCGTTTCTGGAAAAAGGGGAGAAGAAGAAAGCACTCGAAGCCCTCAAGCAGGCCGTGGCCGGTGAGAAAATCAACGTGGACGATCTTATTCGCGCGGCTGCCCAAGACATTAAGCCCGATTTGGCACTGGCGTGATGCACGAATGGCCGGAACATCCGGCCAAAGCCACGGGGGGCGCGTCATGGCGAGGAACCGAAGGTGACGAAGCCATCTCTACTGCCAATCAGAACCCCGGCTCACTCGATAAGGGAGCTGTTGCAACGCTTGTCTCGCATTCTTTGAAACTATTCCCTGCAATAAAGATATGCGGCTACGCCTCGCGCTTCTTATGCCAAAATGGGCAGAACCAATATGCCGCAATACCACCCGCTTATAATTTTGATAACGAACTATCTGAACTGCCTTAGCTTTATATAGGGTTGTTACTATCCTGATTTTCATGGGAGCAAGTATACCTTTAGTGCGGAATTCTCAGCACTAAACAATAGTAAAGCCCTGAAAGACAGATATTTATACTATAACCAAATTTTATAAGGACAAGTCAGGACAGGATATATCACCCAGACAGGAGATTTGTGTCAGAATGGGTATGTGGTGTTGACTGCGGGTCCGGGTTATAACTATACCTGGTGTACAAGTCAACTCGTTGTTTACGAACCTGGGCTTTATGCGGTGAACTACAACGACCCGAATGGTTGCCATGTTTACGCAGAAGTGGAAGTATTTCGGAATCAGGAGCCCGGAGGATTACCGTGTGCCGTAGCGGTCATAGCGCTCAAGGCGGGTGATTCAGAAGTAATATCATTCAATGTCTACCCATCACCTGCCGATGAGACCATTACGGTGGAATGGGGTGTAGAGGATGGCAAAGGGATTATTGCAGTGATTGATGCGCTTGGTCGGACGTTGCTCAGTGCGGAGGTATCGCCCAATCAAAATCGGGCGATCCTGGACTCCCGCAACTGGCCCGCAGGCGTTTACTACATCCGGTTTGGTGATCGCGGCCTCCATAGGCGCGTGGTGGTGAGACATTAATCAAACAACCTCAGATTTCCGAACTGATCGGCCGGGGCTGTGGGCCGGATGGCCAGCGGGCTGTTGAAATTCAACTGTTGTATCTGCGGAGTTACCGGGTAGTGATCCATCAACGCAGCAGGGTAGGGTGTTAACCGCGAGAGGAGATCTTCCGCGGAGGCTTCCCCGTTCAGCCACACCTGCTCATCGCCTGGTTGTAAAATGGCCGGCATACGATCCGTCACTTTCTGCACTTCTTCGTTGGCCAGCGTGGTGATTAGCCGGAACGTGTGCTGCATGTCGCCCGCGTCTTCAAATTCCTCCCACAGCGCGGCCATAAAAAATGGCTGCCGCGATTTGAGTGTGAACCGGTACGGGATCTGACCCTTTTTACTCACCTTCTTCCAGGCATAGAAACCATCGGCTAGCACGAGGCAACGGCTGCTCAGGAGATTTTTTCGCAACACCGGTTTTGGGGCAATCGACTCGGCTTGAATATTGATGGAACGCTCGGCAAAATGATCATTCTTCACCCAGGCCGGGGGCATGCCCCAATAAAAAAACGAAAGACCGCGCGGACTGTGGTGGGTAATCACGGGCAATAAACAGCCTGGCCCCGCATTGTACACCGGCTCATAACCACTCCAATCGACCTTCGATTTCCAGTCGGTGGGAGGGGCAGCGAGAGAATAGCGATCAATCATGGGTCAGGAACTGCAAAGCGCGCTCTTCGGACCAATATACGCCATTGCGGTTGAACTGCACGAATCCACAGTGCCCACCGCGGTCGGGATACTCCGTCATGATGTTAGCGTTTGTTGCGCGCGGGTAGCAAGCGGGACTCAGGAACGAGTCGTTGCGGGCGTTAACGAGTAGCGTGGGCAGGGTGATGTTCGGCAGAAACCCCAGTGCGCTGCAACGGGTATAGTAATCCTCGGCACTGGCAAAGCCATGAACCGGGCCCGTGTACTGTTCATCGAAGTCGCGGAGTGTTTTGATGCCGGCCAGCTTTTGGATGTCTAATTCAGGGAACTGAATGGCTTTCGCTATCACTTTGGCTTTAAGGTGACGAAGAAACCGTTGGGCATAGGGCCAGTTCCCGGGCCGACTGATGGCATCGCAACTGCTCGACAAATCAAGCGGCACCGAAAAGGCAACGGCTCTTTTCACGGCAGGTGCCAGGCCGGGTTCGCCCATAAACTTGAGCGTGAGATTGCCGCCCAGGCTAAAGCCGATGAGGCTGATATGGGTATAACGACTGGCCGCATGATTCACCACCAGTCGAAGGTCATCCGTGGCCCCGCTGTGATAGAAACGCAGTTGGCGGTTGATCTCTCCGCTGCATCCGCGGTAGTTCCATGCCAGTACATCGAAGCCCTGGGTTAACGCGTGCCGAACCATTCCCAGGATGTACGGCCGTTGGGAGTTTCCCTCCAGGCCGTGAGAGATGATAACCAAACGCGGGTTGTTGTTTTCGTACCAGTCGAGGTCGAGGAAGTCGTCATCCGGTGTATTGAGGCGTTCGCGCCTGAACGGCCGGGGCGGTACATGCCTCAGCAGAGCCGGGTAAATCGTTTCCAGGTGATGATGAAAGAGGAGGGAGGGAGCGCGGTAAGTCAATTTCAGATTTATGATTTTCGATTTTCAATTTTCAATTTTTGGTTTGCTGCGTGACACCGATCAGCACATTAATTGAAAATAGCAGATCAAAAATCTGAAATTAGTTTAACATGAGCCAGATGATGGTCGCCATGCCAGGCATACATGCCCATCAGCGTTTCCAGCGAAACCACCTTGCCGGTTTGAGGGTGCGTAAAAGTCCTCTTGCGCTCAGCTGCGGTTAGTGCTTTTAAAAGGGTTACCCATTTGGCGTGCAGGGCGTCCAGCAGGGTGAGCGATACGGTCACCTCCATCCGGGTGTCCGGAGTTTCGGCCCAGGGTTTCTCCAGATACGCCTTGATGGTCGGGGCATCCTCGGTAAGAGCCCACTTGGTGCGGATGTAGGCATGGGTGTGACTATCGGCCACATGGTGTACAACCTGGCGAATGGTCCAGCCGCCTTCGCGGTACGGGGTATCCCATTGCGCTGGCGTCAGCTTTTTTACTTCGGCAGCGAGCCGGTGGGGCAGGGTTTCAATACGCTGGATGAACGAGGCTAGTTCTTCGGCCGAATAGACGTCACGGGCGGTGAATTTGCCGATTGGGTATTGTTTGTCCACGGTAATTTTAAATTTCACATGCAGGATTTCAGATTTGATATTTAAGATTTAGTCGAGGTCAAAGCTTTCAATACCAAATCAAAAATCTTAAACCAAAAATCTTAAATCTTAAATCTTAAATCTTAAATCTTAAATCTTAAATCTTAAATCTGACTTCTTCAATCAAGTCGTAGCCTCCTTGAATTCTTCTTCCGTGTACCCCTTGTGCAACTTGACCGGGGCTGATTTCTTTTTGCGCTTTTTGCGAACCCGGATGTTCGTGAGTTCGATAATCAACGAAAAAGATACGGCAAAATAGATGTAGCCTTTCGGGATTTCATAATGCAGGGCTTCGAGGAAGAGCATGAAGCCGATGAGGATCAGGAACCCCAGGGCGAGCACCTCCATGCTGGGGTGCTTTTGAATGAATTTACTGATGGGCCCGGCAAAGAACATCATGACGATAACGGATACAATTACGGCCATGACCATAATGATGACCTTATCGCGGTCCACAATACCTACGGCCGTCAGGATCGAATCGAAGGAGAAGATGATGTCGAGCAGGATGATTTGCGCGATGGCACCCGCCAATGTTACTTGTACGGCTTTCTTTTGATCGTCTTCTTCCTCGCCTTCCATTTCGTGGTTAATCTCCAGCGTGGATTTGGCGATCAGGAACAAGCCGCCAAAGCCGAGGATGAGGTCGCGCCCGCTGACGTCTTGCGCCTGCGCCATCAGCGAATTGGCCGGGATAGTGAACAAGGGTTCCGTGAAGCCAATGATCCAGGTGATGAACATGAGGAAAAGAATCCGCGTACCCATGGCCAGCATGAGCCCGAGGTTGCGGGCTTTTTTGCGTTGGTGCACGGGTAGCTTGTTCGAAATAATGGAAATGAATATAATATTGTCAATGCCAAGTACGATTTCCAGGAAGCATAACGTGAGGAACGCTAGCCAGGTGTCGGCTTTCAGAAAAATTTCCATAACAGACTATCGACTGATCAACGGGATTAGGTTTAAAAAGAATCCGCGCCCTGCGAGTGGGTTCGATAGGGAACAGGGCAGGGCGCGGATGAGCATAAGAACTGAAATGAATTAGTGCACGATGATGACCTTCTTGCGCACCGGTGTACCCTGGATACCTTCTAACTGCAGCAGGTACATGCCGGCCGCCAGGTTGCTGGTATCAATGGTCTGTTTCGTTTCACCGGTTGGAATGTTGCCGGCTTCCAGTGCGCGACCCAGTTGATCGACCATGCGCAGGCGGATGGGCTGGTCAAACCTGGCGGGCAACTCCACCGTCAATTGCTCGTTGGCCGGGTTCGGGTAAGCGAGCACATCTTCGGGCAGCAGGTCCTCAAGGCTGGTCACGGTTACAACCGGATCATCCAGATCGAATACAATCTCGGACTGGTAGATTTCCTTCGTGTCTTCATTCTGAAGGAACACACCAATGGCGAGGTCATCCGTTGTTGGTCCGTAAAAAGGCATATCGGGTATCCACTCAAACGGCCCAAACGGATATGTAATGGGAGCGCTGGGAGGGCCGGCAACCAATGCACCGGTTTTTAGGCCAACAACACTGGGTAGCATCTTTTTCACCACGTATTCAAAAACGGATTCATTTGACTTCACCAGATTTTGCCTTTCCAGTAAACTTGCTTTAGGCACGGATTCTTCCAGAATGCCGGTATACAAAATCGTGTTGGCAGGCAAGTTGGATGCAGGTATAACATCGATAAAGAACGCCACTTTACCTCCGGTTGTAAAACCATTTGGGCCGGGATTTGCCGGACGAATCACCAAGTTGGCTTGTGCCAATTGAAGTGACCGTTTGTTGAATTCACGCCTTCCCCATTGACTGAAAAGTTGCTGATTGGGATTGGGGTCAGGGTTGCCCTCACCATCCAGGCGGCTGGCAGGCGTCTTGTCGATGTTGTAATACAGCGCCCGGGCACTGGGGTCGGCCGGGTTATCCTGGTTAAACGGATCGATACCCGGGAAGCCCACATGGTAGTTAAATTTGACAACTTCTAAACCGACATTGGTTGCGTTGAAATTTCGTATTGAGTCATTGACCATTTGTTCAACGAAGGTGTTTCCAATTTTTGTATCGTTCGCAACGTTGGTGAAACTCTCTAGCAAAATGGTGCGGGTTCGCTCGCCCAATCGGAAATTGTCTAAAGCAAAGCCCTCCTCTTCACCGTTACCATTGCTGGCCAACGCAAATCGGAACACCACATTTTGTTGCTGAATGATGTTCGATGTTCCCTGCACCACCAAAGCGAACTTGGAGTCTTGCCAGGTGTTGTTAATTCCGGTCCAGCCGATATCACCCACGGCTTGCTCTCCGGGCTTGGAGCCAATGTTTGATTGATTATACCAGCCAATGCCCTGATTAACTTCACCGAGCACACGCCATTGCTTGGTTGGATCGGCAACGTTCTTGTCGTCAGTTGAGTACTGTAAGACAACACCATCATTCTGCGCCAATCGCACAAACGTATTAAATGACACCATGGGTCGCTCGAGCAATCGGGTATCAAAATTGGGCGAGTAAAGAGCAGAAAACTCATTTGAACTGTAGTTGCCAGTCCTATTGGTTACCCATGCGTTCGTGCCGGAACTGGCGGTGTTGATGACCGCGCCACCGGGTGTGCCGTGCGCCCAGGTGGGTAGGGTTGCCGAAGGCCGGGCCGGGGTGCCATAAACCTGCCAGCCTCCACTATTGGCTTCAAACGTGCCTTCGTTCACGTAGCTATTGGTTGCACTGGTCACGTATCTCGGCAGGATAACGATGTCTTTTGACAGGTTGGCCTGACAACCCTTATTACTTCTTACATTCAAATTGACCTGAAAGACGCCAGGTTGAGGGTAAGTGAAATTAAAGTCATCATCCGCGGGATCGAGTTCAACCACATTTTTGTGAGGACTATACGTGATGACATTAGGAGGGGATCCATTCCCAAGCGTCCACGTCAACTGCTGGAACCCATCATCTACATCTGTAGCAGCGGTGGAAATTTGAGAATCGTCACGGAAAGCAATGGGCGCTGAAGTATCTATTCCCAAGAAGCTGAAATCAACGGCCGGTGTAGCACCTACTCTTAAGTTTTGCGTTGCAGGGGCCACCGCAAAGCAATTGTCGCTCGACTGAACCATCAAACTAACATTGGAATACAACCCCGCCTGAGCATATGTATGCTGAGGATTTTGCAAGATGGAAGTATTGGCCGTACCTGAGTTGGGGTCTGAAAAGTCCCAGCGGTAGCGGTCAATGATCAAGCCTGGAGGCGGTGTATTCGCAAAAAACGACTGGTTAGTGAAGTTTACTGCCACGTCCTCGCACAATATTGACGTGGTGAATTGGGGTTCCGGGTTTGGCGTTACCTGAATCGTCAAGTTGGCCGTACCACTGCAAGGAGACGCGAACTGATTAAAGTCATATTGAATGCGAATCGGGCGATAGGAGTTGCTGAAGAGAGCCGGATCAATGGTCGCTGTTCCGTTTCCATTGTCAACAAAGGAGTTTGTTGGCAGTGAAGTAATCTGTGTGGCACCATCCCAAAGAGTAAAAATTCCTTGCGAAACGCCTGCAGCCGGTTTGGGATATCCACTGATTCGGATCAGTCCACCCTGCTCGCAATATTTGCGCGTGCCTGTTACGGTCTCATTGGTCAAGTCAACCTCAACGATTGGAACGGGGGGAAGAAAAAATTCCACATTTTGGAATAGCGTAAAACTGTCATCGGCTGAATTAGCTATACTTTGGTAGATAGCTTTGAATTCAACGAGCCCAAGGGATCCTCCCTCGTAGTACACCTGATTTTGACCAAAGTCCGTTGTCCGTTTCCTGAAATACTCATATGGATGGTTCGGAGCGGCCGGTGCGCCATCGACTGAAATTGAGAATCGGGCGTCCAACATAGTCTTGGAGTCAAACGAATAGTTGAAATACTGCCGGCCAGGTACCGGATTGTCCCCCGGATTGGGCACAGCGGGTCCTCGCACCGCAAATAAGTTTGGAGTGGTTAAAAACGTAATCCACTCAGTTTCATTGATTTTTTGGCTGGCTGGAGCTGAACGTGGAATGCTTGTCTCAATTTGCCTCAGGTAAAATGCAGGCAGGTTGTTGTATGCAATTGTATTAACCGAGGACGATGCTGCTCCTAAGCCAAAATTTGTATCCGTGTAACAATAGTTTGTCAACAGACCTCCAATCGCACGCCTGCTATCGTACACGGTATACTGAACTGAGGTGTTGGCAACGCAGCCATTAGGGTTGGTGCGTTGTGCCGATATATTGAACGGGATGTCAAGCGTAACAGCTTTTAGTGCCAATTGGTTGACGTTTACCCCGGGGCCAGAAAAGGTAGTAATTCCAAAGTCGCCAATGACAGGTTTTGGAACAAGGGTAACCTGAAAAGCCGGGCCGTTGAAGTTGTCCGGGATATTTGTCACAGTCGAGGCCGGTCCAAACGTCTCGATAGCATAACTGTTGGTAAAATTAGCATTCGATGGAGACAATGGTTGAGCAATCAAGGTGGCCACGGCCACGTTGTTTCCGATGGCCGGTATGGCGTTTCCTCCTAGTCTGCGAATGTTACCGCTTACGGAGCCCGTTCCTTTCACGCGTAAGCCTGTAATGCTGATTTGATCAAGGCTGGCGCTTCCTGAATTTCGGAATGAGACTTCAAGAATCGTATTGTTGATAAACTGAAGTTCACCGAGGAAGTTGCCTGGTTCGCCCGTGATTGGTGTATTGCCAACACCGGAAAAGTCTGTTCCAGACAGAACCACTCTGCCGTACCGGGGTTTGTTGGCATCCAGGCTTACATCAAACTCAAATCCAGTGGGAAGAATTAGATTTAATGTCAGGACATCAGTAGGAGCCCCCAGACTTCTGAAGTCATTCTGGGCAGATCCCTCACGAATCCAAATCGGGAGATTCAATTGTTGGAAACTGTTGCTACAGATATTGATGGCCACCGCAGGTCCCGGGTTGTTGTTGTAGGTTACGTTTGCCGGGATTGCCGTAGGTTGGAACGTAAAGGTAGCCGGGTCTCCAAGACTTCCCACCGCAAAGCTGGGTGCCGCGCCATGGTAGTTCGTATTCACAATCGCAGTCGAAGTAGGGGCGGACGGTGGGAAAGGAAGTGCCGCATCTCCGATTTCCTCATAGCTTTCCGAGTACAGGTACACCCGGTAATTAACACCTACGGTGAACCGGCCACCGGGAGCTTGCGATGCATTGATGGCTCCCGATTGGGGGATAGGGTCAACCTGGCTGATCACAAAGTTACCCGAGGCTACTTTAGCGGGGTTCACATATGTAGCCGGGTTTTTCAATTGCGCCACCGTGGGTGCGGGCGGAGCCGTAGTAGGATCAACCACAATGTAGAATGCACGCCCCGGCTTGTCGAATGTGCCCACGATTGTTGCGCCAGCCTGGGAAACATCAGATATCCGTGTCACTTCACCATTGGCCGATGCCGGCAGCAGTTCAGGTGGAGTCGGGTCGATTACTTTGAAAAAGAATGTGCCCGAGTAGTCGAAGCCCGGGTAACGATTGCCCGCCTGGTCCATGATTCCGGTGTTGGTTGGGTCCAAGGTTAGCTCCGGTCTGCCCAATGCTCCCTTTTCAACCGTGATATAATACAGGGTGTCTTCTTTCAGCGTACCGGGGGGAATGTCGAAGTAAAGGGAATCTGTAAGGTTGGCTGTGCTTGTTGTTGATGCGGGGTAGGCGCCCAGCGGGGTAGTTGCCAGACTGAGTGTGGCAACGGGAGCCCCGGTTTGCAGGTTTCGTAATTGAACCTTCTGGTCAAGCGACCATACCGGCACGTTAAATGCCAGCATCACGTTTGGTTGATTTTTGGAAACATTCAACTGGCCGTTGGTAGGATACGTGCGCGCGAGAATAGGAGGGAACAAAGCGGCAAACGAATACGTAGGACCTGCACTGATGGTGCCGGGTACTCCCAAATTATTCTGTGAATATGAACTACCCTGATTGGTAACAATATTGCCGTTGTTCATTGGTTCCGTATATCCCTCATCGATGATGTAGGGCTGTAGTTTTGGGGTACTTCCGTTTGCAGAAGGATCAATATCAACAACCAGGAAATACGAAGTGGGCAATCCCGTGCTCAGGTTTCTTGGCGTGCCAAAACTAACTACCAACTTGTCTCCTCCCGATGGCGCAATCGATCCGGTAATCGTAGTAATGTCAATCGGGCTCAGCGCGAAGTTAGGCCCAGCCGTTTCAAAGATTTTTATGTTCTTCAAAATTGAGGTTACACTCGTTGTAGGATTGGCTTCGACTCCTCCTGGGCCTTCCGGGTTACCGAATGAAATCGTGAAACCGTTCAATTTAGGATTCCCTCCCGCTTGGTAAGGCACATTGAAGCTGACACCAAAAATTACCTTATTCACAGACCCTCCACCGAGGTTAGCAGCCGATTCAACTCCTCCTGTACCCGCTGCAATGGCCGTTGAATACACGTCAAGTACCTCAACATTATTGCAACCAACTGACGGAGCAACACTGGAATTTAATACAGGCCCCGTTGTACTTACCGTCAGCGTGCCATTGCCCGCACTCAGATATTGCAAACCCGCCAACGACAATACACCCTCATTAAAATTAATCGAGGTAGGACTAAGTGAGGCTGATGCCGAAATCGAGCCTGAATTGTTGAACTCAAAGTCAACAATTGTAAATTGATCGCGTGCCTGAATTTCGGGTACTGTGGGATTGGCTATCGACCCATACGGCTCTAGTCGTCCCACCAAAGCGGCCGGCTGTGTAGTGAAGGCAAGCCTGTCCGCGACAACGTTAATCTTGTTAGCCGTAGTAGCAGGCGTGGGTGTGCTTCCTGTAACGCTACCGTCTGCCAGTGTATAGTCTCCGCCCACCACGCTGCCTGTAGGTGCCAGTTTCGAGGAGGTGGGGGCAAGGTCCACATCAGTGATCTGCAGCCGAATAACATCGCGGTCGCCCACAGCCGGGTAGGTGTTGTTGTAGGCTGCCTTGACAACAAACGTGGTAAAGTTATCGTCTGCTGCGGTAATCGTGAGCGAGTTGAAAGTTACGGAAGCAGCCCCTGAGTAGGATTGCGAGCTGATGAGAGTACCGCCCGAAGTAAAAAGGCCAATGGTCTTGATCGCGGTGGAACCCGGATTAAACGGCCCTGTTTCGTTGATTTGAGTAGCCACCGAAAACGTAATGCTGTTAATGATCGTCCCAGCCAAATCGGCATCAGCCAGGTTGCCGTCAATCAGGCGGTAACCAGCTAACGAAGTGCTGGTTCCGCTCAATGTTTGATTGGCGTCCGTTACGTAGGGGATGCGCAAACTATAGCTAAACGTAGTGGTCTCTTCTACAATTGCCGATGAGGCGGAGGCCTGAATGGTGATGGTGGGAGACGTCCCGATAATCGGGCCAGCGCTGGTTAGTGTGATTGTTCCCCCACCAACTACGCCCCCGGCATCTGTGGTGTAGCGATAGTTGGCCGGGAAGTTGTAAACCCCGGCAGCAAATACGCCTCCGACCGGGCCATCAGCGGCTGTTGCAGTTGTTGTGCTGGAGGAAATTATTCCGGTATAGTCGAGGTCTACATTGCTGTTCGCATCGCGTGCCTCAACTCTAAGGGGTGAGGCAAAGGTCACATTCAAACCTATGATTTGAGGGGCAGAAGGGTTGGTAAAGACTAAAGCATTAGCAACTACAGATACTTGGTTGTTATTGCCGGAGGTCTGCAACTGCGTGCCTGCTGCCGTAAAGTCTGAGCTGGCGGGTGTACCCACCGTTACCAGGGCCACGCCCGACTCCGCGAAATCAAAAACAAGATTCTGGTTATCTATAGTTGTTCGCAAGGTTCCGCCTAAAGCTGTCCTTAGCCAGACGCGCAGTGTGTAAGTCTTGTCGCCATTGTCGGCAATGAAGCCGGGATCGGTAGCAAAGGAGTTGGCCAGACCGGAAAAAGTGATCGTGTTGCTTGCGATGGCCCCCGTTAAGGTGGATGCCCCAACCGTTAAGGTCGCGCCTGCCAGCGCTTCTGTCCAGTTGCCAATGTCATTTCCAGTGCCTTGGGTAATGGTGAGCGTAGTAAAGCGGGTGGGTGAACCATCGCCCCCACTGCCGTTATCATCTACGATTACAAAATCAAATACATCCGTTCCTGGAGCAGAAGTCGAGAGTGATGAAATGGTGGCCGGTTCAACCAGCGCACCGGGGTTAATACGGTTGTTATTGTCGTAACTAACAGCAACGGGTGTACTGACGGCATTGATCAGTGAACCCGATGTGAGTGTAAGCGTGCCATTCCCTCGATCGCGGTACTGAAACGCAGCCGGGAAGGTGGCTACCCCCGCCACGGGAGCTACGGTATTACCTCCGCCCAAAGCATCCATGGGTATACCTGCCGCGTTCGACACTGTAATACTGGTTACGTAGTCCAAATCGGTATTGCCGTTAACATCACGAGCCTGAACTACTGGTGTAATGCTGAGGTTGGTGAGCACAAATGCTGTGGCGGGTGCCTGCGTAGTAATGATAAGTCGATCGGCCAGCACTTCAATTCGGTTATCGTCTCCTGCCATGGAGGACTGTGCGCCTCCGGCATCGGCAGTTGCAAAAAGAGAACCCGAGGCCGCTGCGTTGGCACTGTTAACGGTAAACCTGAAATTGGAGTTATCGGATACGGTGCTTTGAAACGTAACACGTATACTGAACGTTTTGGAGCCGTCATCGGGCGCAGTCAAGGTGAGTGCACTGAAAGAGGCCGTGGAGCCCGTGGCTACCTCGCCTAATTCCGTGGTTCCATCATAGAGGGCTATCCTGCGCAGCAGACTGGAACCTGTCACATTGAATTGAATCGCGGTTAGCGTGGTGCCTAACGGATCTGGATCAGTTCCGGCCCCATCGCGGATGGTGAATTGGGCTACTTCCACACTGTTTCCAGCCGTAATGTCGGTAGCCTGAAAGTCTCTGTACAGGATATTGTCGGGTGGATCGAAGGTGGAGTTGATGTCCGAAGTGGCTGAACTGTTCACCGTGAAGGCTGTGCTGGTGGCTTCACCAGCCAAAGGCAGCGATGAGTTAGTAATAAGCGTAATGCCCGTTCCAATAGTCGAGAAG
>JAJTGY010000059.1 GCA_021298015.1 Flammeovirgaceae bacterium | reverse complement strand
TGTCCTCATAGGTAAGTCTTTTGTATTCTTTCATTTTGCAACAAGTTACTTTTTGTAATTTGTTGCGCTAAACTTTTGAATCGAAGAAACCTAATCAACGGCTGTCAGCCGAGTCAGAGCAGTTGCTTGTCGATTATGAAATATTTGCCATCAGGCGGTATACCGACAAAACGCAGAAGCCATATTCCATGGGTGCAAAGCTACAACGTGTAAAACCTGAAACTGTTGTACTGCTGGGGATCGGGACCTTCTATTCCCGTACTCAAAGTCGGTTGCCAATGCCAAGAAACATCTCCAAAACCTGAGGGAAATCAAGGTGTATTCGCAGGTAGGGCATGGTATAGAAACCTACCGTGAGGCGATGACACACATTGGCACAACGGTAAAGGCCTACCGGGCTAGCCAGGGGTGAAAGCATGACAAGGTACCTGTGAATCTTTTGGCCGCCCGGCCCGCGCCTATTCGCGCTGCGGCAGTTTTAAATTCAATAGCCTGATCAGCGCCCTTATTTCGTTACCACGTTCACATTCAGAACAAACTCGTTGTGGATAAACCAGTCTTTTTCGGATCCACGCTTTCCCTGAGAACCGTACTCAATTCCGAAAGCAGTGCGATCGATCGTGAGCGTTGCCGCTGTGCGCGTGCCCGTTGGCGTGGATGTAACCCTAGCTATAAACTCAACAGGCTGCTCGCGCTCCTTGATTTTCATTACGCCTTTTACCCGGTAATCGTTGCCCGATTCCCGGGCTACTTCCGTGATACGAAAACTAGCGGTTGGGAAGCGGTTAACCTCAAAAAAGTCCTCCGTAGTTATATGGTTAATGAAATCCTGATTGTGCTGGGCATCCGTAATATCCGTAACGGTAATGGAATTCATGTCCACTTCAAAAGAGCCGCCAACTAATCGGCTATCCTGGAACTGTAGTTCTGCTTTGGTCAGTTTGATTTTGCCTAGGTGGGTGTCCGTTACGCTTTTGGCACTCCATCCCACTTCGCTTTGCGAACCGTCTACCGGAGGTACCACCACGCGGTACTTGTTAAAAAAGAACCAACCGGCACACGCAGCCACTATCAGACCGCTAACCGTAAAGAGAATTTTCTTGTTCATACTTTTTGGCAAATAAACCGAGTCGGAAGCTGTCCGCCTGTTATTGGATTGTTAAAAAAGATGTCAACAAGATGTTAATGGGCATTAACTCAATACACGGAATCCACCGTGTCATGGTAAACGCGTGATTGAAAGGAACTTACTCCAGTTGATCCTTAGGCATATGTGCGTAGTTGAATGCGTCACGCGCGCTTGGTCGTTGCTTTGCCCACAGGGGTGTCAACCTCCATCATCATCAGCTTGCCATTCTGATATGTAAAGTATGAACTTTTTTTATCTGGCGTGGTGAGTTGGTACTTCCCACCCCCCAATGGCTTTAATTCAACAAACTCAGCGTGCATGTTTGAATATACCCTTTTGAGCCCTTTGGGTTCGCGGAAATACAAGTCAGCCACGCACATAGAAATGGCCTCGCCAATCACCGTCTTTTTTCCGTTGCGCTCCCGCTGATATTGCCCGGTTGCCGTTTTCTCGGTGTGCGCGTGTACATCCTCGGACCCACGATTGGCGTGGCGGTATGCTGTCCCCTTCACCAGCTTACCATTTTCATGTACCGCATAAATTTCTGATTCCACGTGCACCGAAAACGCCAGAACCTTGGTGTCGGACTGAGTTTTAATATCTTTGATCAGTTGGGCGCCTTGCTTCTCCTCGAATGCCTTCAAGACACCGATCTTGCTGCCCTTGAAAAAGATATCGAAGGTGGCTTCGGTTTTTTGAGCAAAAGCAGGCGTAACACCCACCCAGAGCAGCCAAATCAGATTTTTCAGGTTCGTAGATTTCATAGCATCAAGCGATATTTACAAAAGTAACACTATGAAAGTACTCGTCCTCTCACTTTTGCTTTTGATTGCCGGGTGTTCATCTACGCGGTACTTCCGTGAGCTGAATCCAGAGGAAAAAGCGGCACTGGCGCAGTCCCGGAAACAAGTCACCCTGAACGATGGCTGCTATCATGTGTTGGTCATGACCGATGCCGGCAATATGATTCTGAAACTCTACAACGAAACCCCGCTCCATCGGGACAACCTTGTGGATAAGATCAAATCGGGATTTTATGATAGCCTGATTTTTCACCGCGTGATCAACAATTTTGTTATCCAAGGGGGGGACCCTACGAGCAAGCGTGCAACAGGCGATGCAAAGGTTGGCGAGGGTGAAGGGCCCGGCCCCAAAATTCCGGCTGAGTTCCGGACGGAACAAGGCATCTACCACAAGCGCGGAGCTTTGGGAATGGCCCGCGACAACAACCCGGAAAAGGCGAGCAGCAATGCGCAGTTCTACATTGTGCAACGCAGGGCCTACCGGCCGGCCCAGTTGGATAGTTTTGTGGTGCAGCGCAACCTCACACTCAGCGAGGCGCAGCGAAAATTATACACCACGCAGGGCGGCACCCCGCATTTGGATGGCGGTTACACGGTGTTTGGCGAACTGGAGTCGGGATGGGACGTGCTCGACAAGATTGCCGCTGTAAAAACCGGACCGGGAGACCGGCCGGTTCAGGATGTGCGCATGCGGTTGTTTTTGTTGAATGAGATTAAGAAGTGAGGGTCGATCCGAGTTAGCCCACGCCCTTGATAATCTCAACAAAATCGCGGCTTTTGAGCGAGGCACCGCCCACCAGGCCACCATCTACATCGGCACAGGCGAAAAGCTCTTTGGCGTTGTCCGGCTTTACACTGCCACCGTACAAAATCGAAATCTCCTGAGCCACGGCATGACCATACTTCGCAGCCAGCTGCTGCCGAATAACCGCGTGCATCTCCTGTGCTTGTGCAGTAGTTGCCGTCTTACCCGTGCCAATAGCCCATACCGGCTCATAGGCAATTACTATTTTCTGAATGGCTGCGGCATCAAGGTGAAACAAGGCTTCTTCCACCTGCTTCTTCACAAGTTCAATGTGTTGATTTTTCTCGCGCACATCGAGCGGTTCACCGCAACAAAAAATCGGGGTGAGCCCATGCCGTAAAGCGGCATCCACTTTCTTGGCCAGCAGTTGCCCGCCTTCACCAAAATACTGCCTGCGTTCACTATGGCCCAGGATCACGTATGGAATGTTCATGGATTTCAGCATGGCGGCCGATACTTCACCGGTGTAGGCCCCACTGTCGTGCTCGCTGCAGTTTTGGGCGCCCAACGCAATGCGGTTCGTGCCCAATTGGTTTTTCACGGTGAGTAAGAAAGGGAATGGAGTGCACAGAATAATCACTGCGTCATTGGTCACTTCATCCGCTACCATTCCCAGTACTTCCGCTGTCAGCGCCTGTGCTTCCGCCAGCGTTTTGTTCATTTTCCAGTTACCGGCTACAATTTTTGAACGCATAAATCATTTTTTGGTGTCAAAAATAAATACTTCACTTGCTTTGCCCCGCACCAGCCGGGCACTTTTCACGGGGCTTTTATAGGTTACGTGCACCATATTCGATTGATCATCATGAATCTCCATAATCACATCGTTGAGCACTTCCAATGTCTTCATCTTTCGAATGTTTTCGATTTCCAGGTAGCACACAAAGGCGAGGTCTTCCGTTTCGATTCCCAGTAGGGTATAGGTCACCGGCTTGCCGTCAACTTTTAGGCGGAAGTGCTGTGTCAGATATTGGCCCACAAGCTGCTCTGTGGTAATGCCGGCCGGAGGTTTGGTGATATCCAGCTCCTCTTGTTTCCGCTGGGCCCGGATCGCCAGTTCCAAATCATCAATAAAAATGCGGGATGTTATCTGCAACGCCCGGTCCTTCTCACTGTAATTGATTTCCGAAACGGAAATGTGAATCGGATGCATCCACAGTACACACGCATAAACAACAGACAGCATGGTGCGAAATTAGCGATAACCGGGCCGTTTTCGATACGCCACTAACATAAAAGGATAATGGCAGATGCGATTTATCTGTTATACTTGCCATTTGGTATACAAAGGCATGTTTGGACTTTACTTTGGTCTCGGTCGTGAGCACATCCTGGATATTCAGGGGTACGACCATATCTTGTTTGTGGTGGCGCTGTGCGCAGTTTACCTGCTTCGCGAATGGAAGCAAATTCTCATTCTGGTTACGGCCTTTACGGTCGGGCACTCCATTACGCTGGCGCTGGCCACGCTGCAATGGGTTGATGTTGATTCGGGCTGGGTTGAGTTTTTGATTCCTGTCACCATTTTTACCACAGCTGTCTTTAACATTTTTCGCGTTGACCGCTCGGCCAGTGCCGGCAACCGGGGTCTTCAACTCAACTACGCCTTTGCTCTTTTTTTTGGATTGATCCACGGCTTGGGTTTTTCTAATTTTTTGAGAAGTCTGCTCGGCCAGGAACAAAGCCTGTTTACTCCACTTCTTGCGTTTAACCTCGGGCTGGAGTTGGGGCAACTTCTCATCGTCCTAATTTTTTTGGCATTGAGCTTTTTGGCAGTGGATGTGCTGGGGGCAAATCGCAGGGATTGGAAGTTGGTGATTTCCTCTGCCATTGCCGGCATCGCGCTGGTCTTGATTCAACAACGAATTCTATTTTAAAATCAATTAATCTGTTACTATGAAATACCTCGTATCATTTTTTATGCTGGTGGCTTCGGTAGCCCTGGCGCAGCAGCCCACGTGGAAGGGCAAGTTTGAGCAGCTCGATCAACTGTTGCCCACGCCAAACGAATACCGCACCGGCAGTGGGTCGCCCGGGCCCAAATACTGGCAACAACGGGCCGACTATGTGATCAATGCCGAATTGAATGACGAAAATCAAAGCATCACCGGCAGCGAAACGATCACGTACTATAACAACTCCCCGGATGTGTTAAAGTACCTGTGGGTGCAGTTGGATCAAAACATCAACACGAAAAACAGCATCAGCCAGCTTACCGATCAAAACACGGTGATCGATTCGGTTACCACGCTGGATTTGGGTTCAAGTCTGCGCTTACATGAATTTGATGGCGGCTATAAGATTAAGTCAGTGGCCGATGCTGCCGGCAAGGCATTGCCGTACGTGATCAACGAAACCATGATGCGCGTTGATCTGCCCCAGCCGCTGAAACCCGGCCAACAATTGGTATTCTCCATCGGCTGGTCGTTTAACATCAACAACCGTATGCACGATATGACGCCCAACGATGGCCGCAGCGGTATGGAGTATTTTCCGGAAGACGGCAACTACCTCTACATCATTGCGCAGTGGTTTCCCCGCCTGTGTGTGTATGACGATGTCGTAGGTTGGCAGAACAAACAATTTTTGGGGCAAGGCGAGTTTACCCTGGAGTTTGGCAACTACACGGTAAACCTCACCGTGCCAGCCGACCACATTGTAGCCGCCACCGGCATGGTGCAGAATCCGAAGGACGTATTGACGGCTGAACAGCAACAGCGCTTTGAACAGGCCAAAACTTCATTTGACAAGCCGGTGATGATTGTAACGCAGGCCGAGGCGGTAGTCAAGGAAAAGGCCAAAGCAACAGCGAAAAAGACTTGGAAGTTTTATGCCGAAAATGTGCGTGACTTTGCGTTTGCCTCTTCGCGCAAATTCATTTGGGATGCACAAGCGGTAAAAGTTGGCGAGGGCAAAACGCCTCTGGCCATGAGTTACTATCCGAAAGAAGGCAATCCCTTGTGGGAAAAAGAGTCAACCAAGGCCATCCGGGCATGTCTGCTCACGTATTCGAAATTTTCAATTGAATACCCGTACCCTCAGGCAACTTCGGTACACTCGGCCTCACTGGGTATGGAATACCCGATGATTTGTTTCAATGGCGCGCGTCCAAACAAAGACGGCACCTACAGCGATCGCACCAAGTGGGGACTGGTGGGCGTTGTTATTCACGAAGTGGGCCACAACTTTTATCCCATGATCATCAGTAACGATGAGCGCCAGTGGACCTGGATGGATGAAGGCGTGAATACGTTTGTACAATACCTGACGCAGGTCGAGCATTATCCGGACATGCCGCAGCGCAGAGGCCCGGCAGCGCAGATTGTACCCTACATGAAAAGTCCGCAGGAGTTTCAGCGCCCATTAATGGTAAACTCCGAGACGGTAGTCCGCAGGAACTTCGGGGCCGAGCAGTATGCCAAGTGCGCAACTGCGCTCAACATTCTGCGCGAAACGGTAATGGGCCCTGAGTTGTTTGACAAGGCGTTTAAAGAGTATGCGCAGCGCTGGGCGTTCAAACACCCCAAGCCCGCTGATTTCTTCCGCACGATGGAAGACGCCAGTGCCGTGGATCTGGACTGGTTCTGGCGCGGCTGGTTTTATACCACCGATTACACCGATCAATCGCTGGATAACGTAAAGTGGTATTGGATACGCAAACCGGCCACGGATATTGAAAATCGCAACAAGAGTTTAAAAGGAGCCGAGGCCATGGGTGGCGGGGCAGGAGCCGACATGCCGGCAGACTTCAGCAAAGGCCCTGAAATGTTCACTGTGTTGCCCACCGATGATCGGTTCTATGGCGATTTTCGTGCCCGTATTGATGACAAGGCTATGATCAGCAAACTGGAGAACAAAAACTTTTATGAAGTAACGCTAAGCAACAAAGGGGGCCTCATCATGCCGGTGGTTATCGAATGGACCTACAAAGACGGCAGCAAGGAGATCGAGCGCATACCAGCCGAAATCTGGCGCACCAACGAAACGAAAGTGACCAAGGTATTTGTCAAAGACAAGGAAGTCGTAAGCGTTGTGCTGGATCCGAAAAAAGAGACAGCCGATATCAGCGAAGAAGACAACGTATTTCCGCGCGTGGCTAAGCCAAGCAAGTTTGACGAGTTGAAAAAGAAAAACTGACCGATCACGTAAATGAAAAAGATAATCGTATTCGTGCTGGTGGCGCTTTCCGGAAACGGCCTAGCCCAGGAAAAAAATTGGCAGGGAAAGTTTGAGCAGCTGGATCAATTGCTGCCCACGCCCAACAGCTACCGCAGTGCGTCCGGAGCACCGGGCCCCGCCTATTGGCAGCAGCGTGCCGACTATGACATCAGCGTTGAGCTTAATGATGAAAATCAATCGCTGCGCGGTTCTGAGACTATAACCTACTACAATAATGCGCCTGAGCCACTCACTTATCTGTGGCTGCAATTGGATCAGAACATTCTGGCCGATGGCAGTATGTCAAGGAAGACTTCCGGAGGAGCGATTCGGGATTCCATTCCGGCCAAATTTCTGGCTACTACCGCCAGCGCCTATGACTTCAAAGGGGGTTACCAGATTTCCTCTGTGCGCGATGCCAGTGATAAACCGCTCAACCATGTCATCAACTTCACGATGATGCGGGTGGATTTACCTCAGCCCCTCAAGCCTGGTGAAAAATTCACTTTCAAGGTAGATTGGAGTTACAACATCAACGACATGATGAAGATCGGTGGGCGCTCCGGTTGTGAATTTTTCCCGGACGATGGCAACTACATCTATTTTATTGCGCAGTGGTTTCCGCGCATGTGCGTATTTGATGATATCGAAGGCTGGCAGAACAAACAGTACCTCGGGGCCGGTGAGTTTGCCCTTACGTTTGGTGATTACAAAGTCCGCATCACGGTGCCCAGCGATCACATTGTAGGAGCTACCGGCTGGCTGCAAAACCCGAAAGACGTTCTGGCAAAAGAACAACTTGAACGCTTTGAACTGGCGCGTAAAACTTTTGACAAACAGGTATGGATCGTGACGGAAGAAGAAGCGAAAAAGCGGGAGAAAGAGCGCAGCAAGAAAAAGAGCACCTGGGTGTTTCATGCCGAAAATGTGCGCGACTTTGCGTTTGCGTCTTCCCGAAAATTTATCTGGGATGCCATGGCGGTGAAAAATGCCGATAAAGCCCCGCTGGCTCAATCCCTTTACCCGAAAGAGGGCAATCCCTTGTGGGGCAAGGAATCGACCCTGGCAATTAAGAACACACTGGATATTTACACCGAGCGCACCATTCCTTACCCTTATCCCACGGCTTACTCCATCAACTGGGTAGGCGGAGGCATGGAGTACCCCATGGTTTCCTTTAACGGTGGCCGGCCGGCCAAAGACGGAACGATCAGTGACCGGGTGCTGGTGCGCTGCGTGTACATCATCGTCCACGAAGTTGGTCACAATTACTTCCCCATGATCATCAACAGTGATGAACGCCAGTGGACGTGGATGGACGAGGGCCTGAATTCGTTCCTGGAAAAGGAAACGATGCGCATCCGGTATCCGAATCTGAACTACAGCAGCAATACACCCAAGGATATTGTCAGCTTCATGAAGGGCGACAAAGCGATGATGCGGCCTATTATGGCTACGGCCGATAACCAGGGCCAGTACGGGGGCAGCAACGGCTACACCAAAACCGCGGCAGCGCTTACGCTGTTGCGCGAAACCGTGATGGGACCCGAACTATTCGACAAAGCATTTCAGGAGTTTTCCGTTCGGTGGGCGTTCAAACATCCAAAGCCGGCTGACTTTTTCCGGACGATGGAAGATGCCAGCGCGGTAGATCTGGATTGGTTTTGGCGCGGTTGGTTTTATTCAACCGATCATGTGGATATCACACTGGACGAAGTGAAGTGGTACAAAGTCAAGAAATCGCAGCCTGATCTCGAGAAACGGAACGTGAAGGTTGCCGGTGGCGATGTTTCAGCAGGTAAAGGCAAACCGGGCGAAAAGGTGACCGACTTCAGCAAGGGTCCGCAGGATTTTACGGTGCTCAATACCACGGAGGAGGACTACGGACAGTTCCGCGCCCGCATTGACGACAATGCCATGCGCACCAAACTTGAGGAGAAGAACTTCTACGAGGTAACGTTGAAGAATACCGGGGGCCTGGTGTCACCCGTCATCATCGAGTGGACATACAAAGACGGATCAAAGGAGATCGAAAAAATTCCGGCTGAAATCTGGCGTCTTAATGAAAAGGAGGTGATGAAGGTGTTTGTAAAAGAGAAAGAGGTTGTGAACGTAGTCATTGATCCCAAACAAGAGACCGCGGATGTCAACATTACCGATAACGTCTTCCCGAAGCGAGCTGCAGAAAGCAAGTTTGATCAGTTGAAGAAGAATTGATTGTACGTGAGAATAAGAAAAGGCAGCCTGCTACGGCTGCCTTTTTTATTTCGTAGAAAAGAAGGTGCCCAACTTCTCCAGATCAACGTTGCCGCCTGAAAGAATGATTCCCACGTTTTTCCCCGCAAATTTCGCGCGCTGTTTTAGTACCGCGGCAAATGGAACAGGGCAGGAGGGCTCAATCACGATTTTTAATCTTTCGTAAACCAGCCGCATGGCGGCAATGATTTCAGCGTCTGTTACGGTAATGATTTCTTTCACCCGTTCGCGTATGATGGGAAAGGTTTTGTTACCCAGCGTGGTGAGCAGGCCATCGGCAATGGTTTGTGACTGTGCCGACTCGATTTTTCCACTTTGCATAGAACGGTAAGCGTCATCCGAACCAGCGGGTTCCCCGGCCATCACCAGCGTGCCTGGAGAAAAGTAATGTGCGGCCAATGCGGTGCCACTGAGTAATCCGCCCCCACCTACGGGGGCGAGGATGATATCCAGGGCGGGTGCATCTTCAATAAATTCCTTGGCACACGTGGCCTGCCCTTCGATCACATCGTAGTTATTGAAGGGATGAATTTCGGTGGCTCCGGTGCGGGCAATCACCTCGGCCAAGGTAGACTCACGGGCAGCCAGTGTCGGTTCGCACTCGAAAATCTGACCGCCATAGCCGCGGACTCCGCGTTTTTTTATTTCCGGAGCCGTGCGCGGCATCACAATGTAGGCGGGCACCCCAAGCATGCGGGCGGCCCGGGCCAGTGCCTGTGCATGGTTGCCGGACGAGTGTGTGGCCAATCCTTTTTGCTGTTGCTCCCGCGATAGCTTTAGCGAGGCATTCATGGCACCCCGCGCTTTAAAGGCGCCAACTTTTTGAAAGTTCTCACATTTAAAATACAGGCGGGCTCCTGTCATTTCGTTAAGTCCCTCGCTCATAAGTACAGGCGTGCGATGAATGTAAGGGGAAATGCGCTCGTGGGCCTTCACGATGGAGGTGCGATCGGGGATCATCGGTTGGTTGCTGTTTTGTTTTACTTATAAAGGCGAAATCAGATAATACCCAACTTATTCAACTATCCATTTAACCTTGTCGACTACCGGTTTGCGCAGGCACCCGGGCGGTAGGTTGGCTTTGGGCATACCCACAGACAAAAATCCACAAAGTTTGTCGGCTTCTCCTAACCCAAAAAGCGGTTTTGCCTCTATCATTTGGGTGATGCCCCCCGTGCTGAGATAGCAGCCGACTCCATAGGCATTGGCCGTCAGATACATATTTTCAATGGCGCAAAAAACTGCGCCCAGTTCTTCCCACTCGGGAACCATTCTGTTTTCATCTCGCTTCATTCCGAGGGCGATGATATGGGAAGATTCAAACGGTTTCTTTTACAGAGAGAGGTAGCGGTCTTCGTGAAACGTGCCCTCCCGTTGAGCAACTGTTTTATAGCATTCCGACTGAAAATGCGCCAGCGCTTGGCGACCCGCACCGGTGAAAGCAACAAACCGCCAGGGTTCGGTGATTTTGTGATTAGGTGCCAAATGGGCATTGGTAAGCATTTGATGAATCACTTCATCGGGTACAGGATGTCCGGTACAATCTTTTGGATAAATCGATCTTCGGGAAGCCATTAATCGATTAATTTCAATTGCGTTGAATGGCATCGTAGTTTTTTGCTAATTTACCCATTGTATGCGAATCACTTCTTCATCGACACTGGTTGTTCCATCAGCTTTCCGGATGGTACAGGGCGGAATGGTGAACGGCAAGAGCCGGGGATTTTTTCATAGGCCGTCAACAGGGCAAAAAGAGAATCAATTTTCAGGCACGGGCCAATGGCCACCCGCACACCATTACATCGGTAGGTTCTCTTAACGTGTCAATTAAACCGAAATTAAGCCTGTTTGATCTCACCATGGTGGTGGTGGGCTTGGTTATCGGCATGGGTATTTTTCGAACGCCCGTAGAGGTGGCTCAAAAAGCCCAGACTCCTGTAATCTTCTTTGCCGCCTGGATTGGCGGTGCTGTGGTAAGTTTGTTTGGTGCGCTCACGTTTGCTGAAATCGGATCGCGCTACCCCGTAGCGGGTGGCTTTTACAAGATCTTTTCGCATTGTTATCATCCGGCCTTTGCCTTCATGGTCAACTGGATGACGGTGATTTCCAATGCAGCGTCTACGGCCATTGTGGCCATTGTCGGAGCAGAGTACATCAACCCGTTTCTCTTTCCCAACCTTGATCATGATGTGGCCATTCGCATCACCACCATTTCGGCTATCAGCCTCTTGTTTATTATCAACCTCCTCGGCATCAAGATGAGCGCCCGCACACTAAATGTGCTCATGATGATCAAGATGGGACTTATTGTATTGCTGATACTGGCCGTGTTTGCCGCGCCCGACCCCGCCACGCGCACCACCACGGTGCCCACGCTTTCTTCATCCGATTCACTTAAGGCATTCTGGCTTTGCTTTGTGCCTGTGTTTTTTACGTATGGCGGCTACCAGCAGACGATGAATTTTGGGGGTGATGTGCCCAACGCCAGCCGCACCTTGCCCCGAGGTATCTTTTTTGGCATCGCGATTATTCTCACGTTGTATCTGCTGGCCAATCTTTCCTACTACCTGGTGTTGGGCTTCAATGGGTTGCAGCAGTCAAGCGCCTTGGCGTCCGATGTGGCAGGGGCCTTATTGGGCGATTACGCCTCTCGCACGGTGGCTGTCATCATGTTTTTTGCGGTGATGGCCTATGTGAACGCATCCATCATGAGTAACCCGCGTGTGTATTATGCCATGGCCGAGGACAAAGTGCTGCCGGCCATTTTCAAGCGAATCAATGAACGCACACAGGTTCAGGAATTTGCCGTTACCGTGTTTGTGGCGTTCATGATTATTACGCTGTTTTTATCTTCATCCTTCAGCAAAGTGCTCGACTATGTCATGTTCTTTGACAGTATTGCATTAGCCAGTGCTGCGGCCGCGATTTTTGTTTTGCGTCATCGGGCGAAGAGAAATGGGGAACCCAGCGGCATCTATAAAATTCCACTCTATCCCTGGCTCCCGCTGGTATATATCGTTACGTATTGTTTTGTGAATACCAGCTTACTGGTATCGAACCGGGAAGCTGCCTTGATGGGCTTCCTTCTTTTTGTCTCTGGTCTGCCGCTCTACTGGTTGCTGAAGAAACTGGTTGATCGCCCAGTCGGTTAGAATTTGAAGCTGTGCCGAAACAGCACGGACGAGATTTCTCCGTTAGCTTCTTCGATAACTCTGTACCCTTTCGAAGTAAGCTGAAACCCGGTTACCCTTCGACTCCACGGATCAACAACCCAATACTCCGTCACCCCAAATTTTTCGTATAGTCTTTTCTTTTTGACAAGGTCATGTTTTTGATTCGAGCGCGAAAGAATTTCTATGATAAATTCCGGCACTCCGTGGAGCCCGGTTTCGTCAATAACCAAAGGGTTTGTTTTACCAACAAAAACCAGATCGGGCTGCACAACATTACTATCGGCATCTAAGAATACATCAATAGGCGCAGCGAAGAGTTTACCGAGTTTGCCTCTTGTGATAAATTGATTGATTGTTGTTGCTAACCTCATTGACACTTCCTGGTGAAGTGGACTCGGTGCTGGGGACATATAGAGTGTATTTTCAATAACCTCTGCCAAGGTTCCTTCCGGAAGCATCCGAAAAACCTGCATAGCAGACCGGGGGGGAGAGGCAGTTTCCGGATTCATAACGCTAGGGCTCGTTATTGTTATCGTTGAAATACTTGTCGTCATCGTCCTCCGGCTTTTTCTTTTCCGGCATAGGTCCGATCTCCAGAATCTTGAATTCCGTGCGTCTGTTGCGCTGGCGCCCCTCCGGATTGTCGCTGCCATCGGGGTTGGTGTTGCGGGCTATAGGACGGGTTTCTCCGTATCCTTTCGCTACCAGTCGTTTGCTTTCAATACCTTTTTTAATCAAATAGTCTACCGTGGCTTGCGCTCGTCTTTGCGAAAGATCAATGTTGTAGGCATTCGAGCCGACACTATCGGTGTGGGAGCCCATTTCAATTTTAATCTCGGGGTTATCGTTTAAGAGCTGAACAAGCCGATCCAATTCCCGCGCGGATTCCTTCCGGATCACGGTACTGTCAAATCCAAAGTAAATGTTCTGCAAAACAAAAATCTTGTTGCGCTCTAACTTATCCAGCACGAGGAGCGTATCCAACGTCACATTCGTCAGCAGTTCTTTAAGCGTTTCTTTTGCCACGCTCTTTCCGCGCGTGGTATAACGCCCGCGCTCCACCAGGTAACCATCGGTTTCGCCAATCAGGGTGTAGTTTTCATTTTCATACACACGAAACAGAAACTTGCCATCGCTGCCCGTGATAAAGTCCTGCATCTCTTCGCCATCTTCACCCAGCAGCGTGACTTTGGTTTCGGGCAGAATGATCTTGGTACTGTCTTTCCCCCACGCATAGGTAACGCCCTGCAGGTAGTAATTCACCACTTTCAGGTTGGGGTCTTCATTAACGAACGTATAAATGTCGTCATCGCCTTTACCACCATCCCGGTTGGAGGTGAAAAATCCACGATCGGGGCGAAACAGGAAGATACCGAAATCATCACCGGTGGAGTTGACCGGCTGGCCCAGGTTTTCGGCCATTGTTTTGCCGCCCGAACGGGCCACCACGAAAATGTCGAGCATACCGTAGCCGGGGTGTCCATCGGATGAGAAATACAACTGTCCCGTTTCCGAGGCGAAGGGAAACATCTCATCACCGGCCGTGTTGATATCGGCCCCCAGGTTGCGCACTCGCCCAAAGCGCCCACGACTGTCCATAGTAGCACTATACAAATCCAGGCCACCGTAACCGCCTTTCCGGTTCGATGAAAAATAGAGGGTGCGGCCATCGGGGCTGAATGCTGGTGTGGATTCCCACGAATTCGGTTGGTTGATGTTGATCAGCTGGGGGGCCGTCCACGCACCATTGCGGAAGCGCGAGAGGTAGAGGTCTACGTCATCGCGGCCTTTGCGTTTACCGGTATTGCCTTTGGCAAACACCATTGTTTTTCCATCCGGTGTGAAGGCGATAGTGCCTTCGTTAACCAACGGTTCATTGATGGTGGGCGCCAAAGCACTTACCGTGTTGATATCCACATTGGCGCCTTTGGTTTCTACTTTGTACAGGTCGGTATAGGGTGTACCCGAACCATCGAATATGCGGCTGTTATTGCGGGCTGACGTAAAGTATAATTCGTTGTTGAGGTATACCGGGGAGTACTCGGCCACCGGAGTATTGATAGCTTCCAGGTTCTTGATCCGGTAATAGCTTTTCTTTTCGCTGAGCTCCTGAAGCCGCCCCAATCCGGTAATTTCCCTGCGTAGCCGCGATTTTAATTTTTTGTTGTCCGTTTGCTCAAGGGCTTCTTCCAGTTGCTGACGGGCCTCGGCATATTGCCCAGCGGCCTGCAAAGCCTTGGCATAACTCAATTTCAAGGTATCCTCGTTAATGCCCCGCCCGCCTGCCTTAGCATAGTAGGGTATCGACTCGCGAATGCGGTTTGATTTCCGGTATGATTCGGCCAGGTAATAATTAGCCCGGCCGTTGTTAGGGTCGCGCGCTAAAATGGCCTTATAGGCTTCGATGGCCGATTGATACTTACCATACTTGAATGCCTTTTCCGCTTTTTTTTCGGCACTGCAAGCTGCCAGCATCACCACCACCACTGCAAACGCTACACTACGCTTCATAAGGACGTTAAAGTTACGAAATATGCCCGTCAGGAAACTAACGAAGATTTCGGCAGATATTTTGCCAGCCAGGTTTTTTCAGCAGGTATCAGCCAGTTATTGTCCAGGTCATCTTTGGTGGCGGCCTGGAGGTTGAACGCCAGCGTCTGACCATTGACCTCACCGCTCCCGAAGGCCTGTTTCAGCCGGGTAAAGGGTATTGTGACAATCTGCCCGTTTGCCCAGAATGCCACTTGGGTGCGATCAAAAAAATCAATCCCTAATTGGTGTTGCAGATTTTTCATCACATGTACTGAACCATCAATGGAGCAACCGCTGGCCGCATGACCCGATTCGTCTACCATCAGGACCACAAACCGGTGATGGCGTACCTCAAACCCGGCATTGAGCGGCTGGCCATGGGCCATCCAGTGTTGGCAAAACGCAGCGAGTGTGCGGTTGAGTTCTTGTTCTTCCGCGTCAGTGAAATTGCGATTGGTCTGGTAAATCCAGGCGCGGGAAGAAGCGGGCAATAATGAAGTTTCAATCAGCACGGTTGTTTCTTTTGATGCTATAAACCCTTTGCTTCGGCAATCAGTTCCGCGAGGTCTTTCACGTTCACCTGTCCTTCTTTTTCCTTGTTTTTCACGCCATCGTTCATCATGGTCATGCAGAATGGGCAGGCCACAGCAATTGTTGTAGCCCCGGTTTGCAGTGCTTCCTCGGTGCGCTCAATGTTGATGTCTTTCCGGCCAGCTTCGGGTTCTTTGAACATCTGAGCGCCTCCGGCCCCGCAGCAGAGGCCGGTCGTGCGGCAGCGTTTCATTTCCACAAGGTCGGCATCGAGCGCTTCGAGCACCACGCGGGGAGCTTCGTAAATGTTGTTCGCGCGCCCGAGGTAGCACGAATCGTGATAGGTAATTTTTTTGCCTTTGAAGGAGTTGCTGTCCGACAATTTTATTTTTCCCTGGTCGATAAGTTCTTGCAGAAGCGTGGAGTGATGAACCACCTCGTAGTTGCCGCCCAATTCGGGGTATTCGTTTTTCAGCGTATTGAAGCAATGCGGGCAGGCGGTTACAATTTTCTTCACGCCATAGCCATTCATCACCTGTATGTTGTTCATGGCCTGCATCTGAAACAGAAACTCGTTGCCGGCCCTTCGGGCCGGGTCGCCTGTGCAGGTTTCCTCGGTTCCCAGCACGGCAAACCGGATGCCCACCGAGTTCAGAATTTTTACAAACGCAACCGTCACCCGCTTGGCGCGATCGTCAAACGAGCCGGCACAGCCTACCCAAAACAGAATTTCGGGGGTTTCGCCTTTGGCGGCCAGGTCGGCCATAGTCGGTATTGTCATCATAATGGGAGCTGTCTATGCATTTGTCTTCGCCCAGTTAAACCGGTCGCTGGCCGGAAATTTCCAGGGGGCAAAATTGGTTTCGATGTTCTGGAACATGCTGTTCCACTGGCCTGGCGCGCTGCTTTCTTCCATACTTTGGTAGCGCCTGAGTTCGAGAATAATTTCCAGGGGATTGATCATGACCGGGCAGGCTTCCACACAGGCGTTGCAACTGGTGCAGGCATTGATTTCTTCTTTGGAGATATAGTCGCCCAGCAGAAACTTGCCGTCATTCAATCCCGGGCCGCCTTTGGCCAGGCTGGCTCCAACATCTTCCATACGGTCGCGCACGTCCATCATGATTTTGCGCGGAGAGAGTTTTTTCCCTGTTTGGTTGGCGGGGCATTCGCTGGTGCAGCGCCCGCATTCCGTGCAGGCATAGGCGGCCATCAGGCTGGTGCGGCTAAGATCGTTGATATCTTTTGCCCCAAACCTGCCGGGCACCTCGCTGGGTGTAGGTTGTTCTACCGGTAACCCCAACATCGACTTCACCTCGCGGGTAACCACCGGCATATTATTGATATGCCCTTTCGGTTGAAGCTTGGCGTAATAGGTATTCAAAAAAGCCATGAAGATGTGAAGGTGCTTGGAGTAGGTGATGTACACGGTGAAACCCAGGATGCCCAGGATGTGAAACCACCACGCCCCACGTTCAATTACCACCAGGGTTGCCGTATTGAGTTGCTCAAGGGCTGGGGTTAACCCCGAACTAAAGAACAGCGGGCCCGTTTGGGTGTAATGCGCATCGCGGGTTTGCAACACCTGGTCGGCCGCGTTAATGGTCAGGATGGCCATCATCAACACAATCTCGATCGTAAGAATAAGGGTAGCATCCAGCCTTGGCCACCGTGTCATTTCCGCGGACTGAAAGCGTTGAACTTTCAACACGTTTCTGCGGAACAGAAAAACGACACAGGCTACCAGCACAGCCACTGCGAGGAATTCAAATACATTCATCAATATCGGATATACACTACCCAGATAGGGCGCAAAAAATCGGTGAGTGCCCGCGAGGCCGTCAATCACAAATTCAAGAACCTCCAGATTGATTACCATAAAGCCAACATAAATAAGCAGGTGAAAGAAGGCCGGAAGAAACCGCTTGAACATTTTCTTTTGACCAAAGGCTACCAACACCACGTTCTTCCATCGTTCCCCGGTTGGCCCGGCTACAGGTTCTGATTTGCCTAATGCAATGTTCTTTCGGATGAACCGCACCCGCTGTGCGATAAACCAACCGGCCACGCCCAGCGAAAGGGCAAAAAATATTTGTTGAACGTATGCCATAAAATTTTTTGGAAATTACGAGAGACGGGTCGCTTGCGCAACCGTAAGCGTTAAAACCGGAAAACAGCTTGCCTGGTTTGCGCAACACGCATTTTTCTCTACTTTTGTGCCCCTGTAAGAAAATCAGCCTTCTGGTGACGTAGCTCAGTTGGTAGAGCAAAGGACTGAAAATCCTTGTGTCGGGGGTTCAATTCCCTCCGTCACCACCAGCACCCCCGCCATTTCGGGGGTTTTTTATTGATAAAGTTTACAGGGTGCCCGGTTGTCAAAAGGTTTGCGCCCGAATCATTGGTACACCGTGGGCATTTGGTTGTATAGTTGTACACGGATACAGGCAAAACCCGTTAATCATCGTGCGCAAGTTGTTAGGCCAGCTCACGCTGCAATCGCGTTTGGGTGTCGAGGGTGTTTTCGGCATCGCGCTGCGAGCGCGGTTAAGCCAACAGGATTAAAAAGTTACTTCAATCTGACCGCGCAGGAGGTCGTCCAATGTCTCGCGCTGGCGTATCAAATGAGCTTGACCTTTCCACAGCAGCACTTCGGCCGGGCGAAAACGCGAGTTGTAATTGGACGCCATGGAATAGCCATAGGCTCCCGCGTTCCTCACCACAATCAAATCACCCTCCCGCACTTCATTCAATTTGCGGTCGGCCCCAAAGGTATCGGTCTCGCAAATGTTGCCCACTACAGTATAGATCTTTTGTGAACCGTTCGGGTTCGACACGTTGACAATTTCGTGATACGCCTCGTACATCATAGGCCGAATCAAATGATTGAGACCCGAGTTAACGCCCACGAACGTAACCGAGGGTGTGGCTTTGACAACGGTGGCGGTGGTGAGCAGATAGCCCGCCTCACTCACCAGATACTTGCCCGGCTCAAGCCACAGCTCCAACTTTCGGCCGTATTGATGGTAGAATTCCTTAAATGCCTTTCCGAGCTTTAATCCAAGGTCAAACACATTCGTGGTCAGGTCGCCTTCTTTGTAAGCCACCTTGTAGCCGCTGCCAAAGTCGATGAACCTGAGTTGCGGAAAATCCCGGGCTATACCGAACAAAATCTCCGCCATTTTCAAAAACACCTCGGTCTCGGTAATCTCAGAGCCAGTATGAATGTGCAAGCCCTCAATGCGCATCTGGTAGCGTTGCACCGTCTCCATAATGTTGGGCAGTTGATAAATGGAAATGCCAAACTTGGAGTTGCCGTGGCCGGTAGAAATTTTATAATTGCCGCCTGCCAGAATATGGGGGTTAAACCGGATGCAACAGGCTTGGTTGGCTCCGTACTTCCTCCCGAATTTGTCCAACACGGAAAGATTATCCAGGTTAATCGTGAACCCCAGATTTACCCCTTCTTCAATTTCGGCAAAATCGACACAGTTGGGCGTAAACATGATATCGCTGGCCACAAATCCGGCTTTCAGTGCCAGGTGAGCCTCCTGAATCGAAACGACATCTACACCGGCTCCGTGCTTCTTCAACAACCGAAGTATCGATAGGTTAGTCAGTGCTTTGGCGGCATACTTGATGCGTACGTCATTCTCTGAAAATGCATTCTTGAGGTTATTCAATTGCTGCACCATGTGCGCGCCATCATATACGTACAGAGGCGTTCCAAAATCCCGCGCCAGATCGTCAAAGGGAATATTTTGTATGCGGTATCCTGCGGCTGTCAGCTCCATGCGCTTCAATTGACCAAGTTACTTAAACTTGTGTTGCGATGACAAATTACAAACAACTGGGTCAAGAGCAAAGATATGTAATTGACCGCCTATTACAGCAAGGAAAAAGCCAGAAAGAGATAGCTGATGTATTGGGATATCATAAGTCTACCATCAGTCGCGAGCTCAGGCGAAATACGCCCCAGCGAGGCAGGGGTGCAAAGGAGTACAATCCTGATCGAGCACAGATGAAAACCCAAAGAAGGCATCAGGAGAAGAACAAGCGTGTCATCTTTAACGATGAGATGCGAGGGAAAATTGCAAAACAACTAGCTGTTGAGAAGCTGAGCCCGGAACTAATCGCCCAAATGGGTCGCAGGGAAAATGCGGATTTTGTCAGTCATGAAACCATCTACCAGTGGGTCTGAGCGATGAAGCATAGCCATAAGAGGCAAGATCAGCCTTACCGACTCCTGTATACAGACCTAAAACATGGCCGCAGAAGACGAAAACGCGGAAATTACCATGAAAACAGAGGTTGTATATCAAACTGTCTCGTCCTAAAATAGGTTTACACGAATTAACGTGTAAACATCATGAGAAAATCGACTAAAAATATTCAAGAGCAAGAAGCCATCAT
>JAJTGY010000058.1 GCA_021298015.1 Flammeovirgaceae bacterium | reverse complement strand
ACTTATTTTATCCGGGTGAAGATACAACCTTGAAGCCGTCAGGTATAATCTTCACCCTCTTTTTCTAACTTGACAAAGTAGGATTAGTGGTTCGTGTGAATACCTCATTCAAGACGAACGCCTGAAACTGGAAGAAGGAGACTCCCTTCTTTTTGACGCTTCCAAACCTCACATGCCGATCAACAATACGAAGCGATATGTTAAAATGCTGGTCCTTTATTTCCTCACGAACAAGTAATTCAAAATCGCTCCAGATTTTCCTCGGCCAATCCAAATGAGAGCGTCATGCCCGCTCCTCCAAGCGCGTTTACGATAACTACATCCTCCTCAACTTCCTGCACGAAGCTGAGGTGTCCCGCCATTTTCGGGTAAACACCATGCCAACGCTCCGTTACCTGAAAATCCAGTTTAACAAACGAATTCAGATAGGCCAGAATACGTTGATCAACAGCTTCGGACAGGAAAGGATCATGGGTTCGGGCATAGTGGTGCGAATCACCAATGATCAATTCGCCCTGATCATTTTGCGAGAGCAATACGTGAATACCGTTTTCTTTCCAGAACGATGACTGTTGATCGTATCGGGCATCGAGAAGTTTAAGTGACGGACAGCCCGCAAATGCGGCATAATGGCGCAGGGTGAGCCCAGCACACAAGGCCGGCCCAAGCACCACTGGCTGCCGGGGCACTGCCTTCATCATCTGCAATTTGCATTTCGTGAGATCCTGCCGCTTGAAATGATCCGGGTAGAGTGTTTCAAAATCAGCACCGCTACAAACAAACACCTTTTGCACCTGCCATTGCTCGGAGGCCGTTTCAATGACCGGCAAGGCAATGCCTTTTACCACATGACCCCAGCGGGTAATCAATCCGAATTTTTCAGCCAGGTATTCCGGTATTTTCCGGATGGCTTGCCTCGGGTTAACCGTACACTCCGTGGCACTCCACAACGCGCCACGCAAGCCATCGGGATTAATAACACCCGATTTCTCTACTGCCTGCTCGCCCGAAAACCAGCTAACCTGATAGTCGGAATACTTATACAATTCCAAAAACTCCTGAAGCACAGCCTCTTCATCGGCATGATAGGCAAGATGCAATGAACCTGATGGATTGATCCAAAAACCCGCAGCTGCGGCCAGCTCCGTCCAATGTTGACGCGAGCGTAGCGCATAGGTAAACCCAGTGCCAGGCTCCTGACCTACCGGCCAAACGAGTCCAAAATTCCGGATGGAAGCACCGACAGCCCATTCATCCCGCTCAAAAAGAACCACCTTGTAGCCTTTGCGCAAGGCCATATAGGCATGAGCGAGACCAACAATTCCTGCACCAACTACTGCGACATCAGCCGAACGATTCATGGGTTGACATTTAGTAAACACTGCAAGATGCCACTTAGAATGGTGTGATGACAATCCGGCTCGTGAAATGAGTTTTAATTTAATGTCATAAGGATATTACCACGAAAACCGATACTTTTAAAACATGTGGGCAAACTATCATACGCACTCGAATTTCTGCGATGGCCGGGGTACGCCTGACGAGATCCTTAATTCCGCAAAACACAAACACGTTCTTTCCATTGGTTTGTCCTCGCACGCCCCGTTGCCATTTCCAAAGCCCTGGTGCATGAAGGCCGATCAGTTGGAAGACTACTTCCTGACCATTAGTCACCTAAATAAAAGCGAATCAGGAATCGAGATTGCCTGCGGACTGGAAGTTGACTATGTGCCCGACCAGATCGGGCCAGCCGACCTACAGAGTCGCTTGGATTACACGATTGGCTCAATCCATTTTGTTGACGCCCTTCCAGACGGCACACCGTGGGAAGTCGATGGAGCGGCCGAGACATTCCAACAGGGCTTCAATTCGATTTTCAGGAAAAATGCCCGCTCTGCCATTTCGCGTTATTTCGAGCTAACCCGCGAAATGATTGCCCGGTCAACACCGGATATCGTGGGACACCTTGATAAAATAAAGATCCAGAATAAAAATAACAGCCTATTTCAGGAAAGCGAGAGTTGGTATCGGGCCGAAGTGCGGCAAACGCTGCGCCAAATTCGGGAGGCCGAATGCGTGTTGGAGGTGAATACCCGAGGCCTGTACCAAAAAAAAACAGTTGACCCTTACCCCAGCCCCTGGGTGCTCGCGCAGGCACACGAATTGGGCCTGCCTGTTACACTTAGCAGCGATGCACACCACCCCGACCAGTTGACCTGTGAGTTCACCGAGACGGCCGCGATATTGTATGAGATCGGCTTCCGGCACCTCATGGTATGGTATACAGGTCGCTGGCAATTGGTATCTTTCAACCCGCATGGTATTCAATTCTCAGAGCTCAGCCGTTAAACGTTGGCTTCAAAATGCCCACCCTATTTGGTTCACCGTGTTTACGGCACTGTCGGCCTTCTGTTTGTACACCTGTGTCTATGCATTTCGCAAGACATTTGCCGTGGCTACCTTTTCGGGTGCCGAGTTTGCCGGCATCAGTTACAAGGTATGGTTGGTCACCTTTCAGGTAATCGGATATGCCACCTCAAAGTTTATCGGGATTAAAGTTATATCCGAGCTAAAAGCCAGTTCACGCGCCACAGGAATTCTGTGGATGGTGACGATAGCCGGTGTTTCGTGGTTTTTGTTTGCCATTACGCCCGCGCCTTATAATATTCTGTTTCTGTTTACCAATGGCTTGCCGCTGGGCATGGTGTGGGGCATGGTATTCGGTTATCTGGAGGGCAGGCGAATGACCGAAGTGCTGGGAGCGTCTTTGGCCGTAAGCTTTATCTTCTCAGCCGGGCTTTGCCGAACTGTAGGCGCTTTCATCATTCGGGATGGCGGTGTAAGTGAATACTGGATGCCGTTTGTGGCCAGTTGTGTTTTTCTCGGCCCGCTGCTGTTGTTCCTGTATCTGCTCAACCAGGTGCCGCCACCCTCAGCCCTTGACGAACAACTTAGAACCAGGCGCCAGCCCATGGATGGTGAAGAGCGAAAACGGTTTTCTTCCGCCTTCCTGCCGGGCATTATCCTTTTTGTGCTGGCCTACGTTTTTCTGACCTCGTTCCGCGACTTCCGCGATAACTTCTCGGCTGAAATCTGGAATGCGTTGGGTGTAACCGATCCGGCCATTTACACGCAAACGGAAATTCCGGTATCGCTGGCTGTACTCGTGTGCATGGGTAGCCTGATGTTGTTCAAAAACAATCAACTGGCGTTCATGCTGAATCACGTGATTATCGCACTCGGCTTTCTTTTGATTGGTGTGGCCACGTACTTGTTTGAGCAACACGCCATCGAACCCAAAACCTGGATGGTATTGATTGGGCTTGGCCTCTACCTGGGTTACATCCCGTTTAATTCGATCTTTTTTGATCGGATGATTGCCGCATTTCAGTTTGTGGGTACGGTGGGATTCATCATGTATGTGGCCGATTCATTTGGTTATCTGGGGAGCGTTGCCGTTTTGTTCTATAAGGAGTTTGGACACAAAAACCTGAGCTGGCTATCCTTTTTCCTTACCGGGAGTTATGTTGTTGCCGTTTTGGGGTTCGTCCTGATCCTGGGGTCCATGGTTTACTTTCATCGAAAGCACAAAGCCATGAAAGAACAACTTGCGTAAAAAAAGGGTACGTGTTGGCAAATCCTTTAGCGCACGGATTCAGTTCGGAAACAGGATAGCAAATACTTCGTCCAGGCTGCCGGCCAAATGGGTGTGCGGCTCTCTCGCCAGGTCGGTGACCGAATAGGCTCCGGTTGTTACGCCAATTACCCACGAACACCCCGCTGCCGTGCCCTCCTGTAAGTCCGAGGCGGTGTCGCCAACTTTGGCTACGCGCTTCACATCGGTGACACCCGCCATTTCCATGGCTCTAAAAATCATGTCGGCAAAAGGACGACCGCGGTCAACCTCCTCACTCGTTACGCTTCCGTCAATCAAATTATTTCTAACCCATCCTAATCGGTCCAGCAGGGCATCGGTAATGGTTCGATCAAATCCAGTATCCACAAAAACCCGTGTGCCGCGATCCCGGATTTGAGACAAGACCCGGCCCGCACCCGGCATCTCCTTTACGCGGCTATCCTCCTGATAAAATCGGATCATGGTGGACATGAATTCTTCGTGAATCTGATGAACCAATCCCTCTGGGGGATCCGGATAGTTGTATTGGTTGAGCAACTGGCGAATGGCCACCGGTTTCGGAATCCCCATGACACGGGAGGCATCTTCAATCGTGATAATTACTCTGAATTTTTCAAGGCTTATTTTCAGGATGCGCGGCACATCCTGATCGTCATACACGGTGGTGCCGGCTAGATCAAAAACAACGAGTTGCGGTGATTCCATGCTAAGAAAGAAAATAGAATGTAATCAGATGAGAAGTTGACTCCAACTCCAACGGTGAAGAAACAGAAATAGTAAAGATTTGCCAATCCGAAATTCATTATTCGATAATGCAGGATTTTTTGATCTTGTTCGATACCCCATTACTTTTCCGACATGAATGCCGCTGAAAAAACGGTTGACGAAATTTTCGGACTTTACCTCCAATTCGGGCATGCCGACTATATTGGCGAACCCGTTTCACAACTGGAACACATGAGTCAATCGGCCCAACTGGCTATAGACGAAGGCTATGATGACGAGACCATTCTGGCGGCCTTCTTCCATGACATTGGCCACCTGCTGCAAAGCGGGGAAAAAATGGATCAATATGGCAACCTGCGGCACGAGCAACTTGGTGCTCAATACCTGAGAGCCAAAGGATTTCCTGAGCGAGTCGCCCGACTGGTTGAAAATCACGTTCAAGCTAAACGATACCTAACACATAAATTTCCCGAATACCTGAACAACCTGTCAGAGGCCAGCAGGAAAACACTTGAATATCAAGGGGGTGTAATGTCGCCCGCAGAAGCAGCGGATTTTGAGCGGGATTCGCTTTTCGAAGCCAGCATTAAAATGCGAACCTGGGATGAACAGGCCAAAGAAGCCGGCCTCCCCCTCATCGGCTTGGCCACATTGAAGGAAAAAGCGCTCAAAATCCTTCAAAAACCCAAAAACCCCATTGGCAAAGCGCATGAAGGCGCTATATTTGCGTTTCTTTTTTAGGAACGCGCTTGTAGCTCAACTGAATAGAGCACTTGACTACGGATCAAGAGGTTCGGGGTTTGAATCCCTGCAAGCGCACTTTGGAAAAGCGCTGATGACCGGCATTGGCGCTTTTTCTTTAAGATTCGCCAACGGGTGAAGGCGCGCCAAAAAATAGATCCCTCGGTCAAGCGTTAAGAAGGCATGAGAATTTTCTGTACAGTAGTTTTAGCTGCGTTGACTTCCGCGGCTGCAGCCCAGGAAACACCAGCTACCCCGGAGGCTCAGCCCCGCAAAGTTGTTCGACCTGACATACCCGGCACGTTTTCGATTGAATACGGATTTAACCGCATGACGGAACGGCCCAACCGGCTGAATTATGGCTTTTGGGGATCCCGCTCCCTTAATGTTTATTACCAATACGACTTGCGCATCGGAAAAACAAAATTTTCAATTCATCCGGGCCTTGGTTTTGGCTTTGAGCGTTTCAGACTCCAGGGCTTTCAGCAACCCAAGAGTAATGGCACTACCACCAGCCGCAGAATTGCCGCCCTGGTGCTCGATGAGCAGGGTAACACGCGTTTTGCCGAAGCCGTTTTTGTCGTGTATGATGGCGACTCGCTGAACTCCATCAATACCTCGCAGTCCTACTCCACCATAAAGAGCATGATGGTGGCCAACTACTTCGACATCCCCTTTGAAATTCGGTTCATGACAAACCCCAGCAACCCCAACCGCAGTTTTCGTATTGCCTTGTTTGGCCGGGCAGGTTTCCTCTTCGATTCAGGCAACAAGATCAAGTACAGTGACGATGGCGAAAACCGCGTGATGAAAAATAAGCAGCGCTTCAACTTATCACCCATTCGCTATTCGGCCGGATTGAAATTCGGAATTGGCACTTTCCAGCTATTCGGTTACTACAATTTCAACCCGCTTTGGGAGGCCGGTCGCGGCCCTGATCAAACCGAAGCCCGCAGCTATACCATTGGCCTTTCGCTGGCTGCATTTTAGTCCTCCTACTTTCCGGTAAACACCGGCTTTCGTTTTTGGAGGAAAGCTTGTACGCCTTCGCGGTAGTCGTGGGTTGATCCGGCAATCTCCTGGCAGTAGGCCTCGTACTCCAGCATATCGTCCAGGGAGGCGGTGGTACTCTTATTCAGCATACGCTTGATGATGCCGATTGCCCGGGTGGGTGCCTGCGCATAATAATCCGTGTATTGCTTCACGGCTGCATTCAGTTCGGCTGCGGGCACAACTTTATTGACCAGGCCTAACTGCAACGCCTCGGCCGCCTTCACGCGCGACCCCATACTGCACAACTCAAACGCTTTGGCCATGCCGGTGAACCGGGGCAAAAAGTAAGACGAGCCACTATCCGGAACCAAACCGATATTAATGAATACTTCGATCAACGTTGCTTCCTCACTCGCCACAATAACATCACACGCCAACGCCAGCGAACAGCCAGCCCCGGCCGCTACTCCGTTCAGGCGGCATACAATGGGCTTGGGTAAATACCGCATGGCGCGCACAATGGGATTGTACCGCTTGTGCAGCGAGTCCATGAACGAGCGCTTGGTGCCCGTGCCTCCCTTCAGATCCTGACCCGAGCAAAACGCTTTGCCTTCGCCTGTCAGCACCACCACGCGAACCGCATCGTCTTTCGCTACGGCCTTCCAGGCATCCTGAAGCTCGAACGTAATTTCATCGTTAAGCGCATTGTACACATCCGGGCGATTGAGCGTCAGGGTGGCCACGCCATCCTTAACCGCATAGTTGATGAACTTGAATTCCATAGCTTAAAATAAGAGTATTACTCCGGTAATTCCAATCAAAAGGCCCACCCATGCGCCATGCCACACTTCGCGAAAAGTATGGGCATGCAAAGCCAGCCGTGCCGACATCACTGCGCCCGTCAGCGCGAGCGCCACGGCAGTCGGCACCAGCAAAGCACCCGTTTCGTTGGCCTGGTTGAACGGCAGCAGGATACCCGCCACCCCGCCCATGGCCAGGCTGTGGATGGATATTTTAAAGAAAAGAGTGACCACGGTTGCAATCCCAATCATCACCGTTACTATCAGCATCACCTTGTTGAGGTTCACCAGAAAACTGAGGCGCCAGAAAAAAAACACGGTGGCTACCACATAAATGAGTCCGATAAAAATGAAGGGCGTGAGGCGCTCACTGCGGTGATACAACGTCAGCGAACTGATGTTGCCGAAGAAACGCAACACCAGCAAATTGGCAGCCGGCAGGATGAACGTGATCAGGAAAACGAACGCCACAATCACGTTCATATTGTTCTGTGACACCAGCAGAAACCCCGGCATAAAAAAGCGGAACACCAAAACCAGGTAGGTGGTGACCAGCAGGGGGTGCAACACCACGGAGACAATCTGAGCGAGTACTTTCACGGATTGAATCAGATCTCTTTACGCAGGCGGGCCACCGGTATATTCAATTGCTCGCGGTATTTGGCCACCGTTCTGCGCGCAATATTATAGCCCTTTTCATTCAGCAAATCCTCCAGCTTGTCATCTGAAAAAGGTTTGCTCTTATCTTCGGCTTCAATCAAATCTTTAATGATCTGCTTCACCTCGCGGCTGCTCACCTCTTCTCCGCTATCCGTGCTGATGCCTTCGCTGAAAAAATATTTCAAGGGGAAAATGCCGAAGTCGGTCTGTACGTATTTGCTGCTGGCCACGCGGCTCACTGTGGAAATGTCCATGTTGATCATCTGCGCGATATCTTTTAAGATCATCGGCTTCAGTTTGGTTTCATCGCCCTCCAGAAAGTAATCGTATTGAAAGTCAATGATGGCCTGCATGGTGCGCATGAGCGTGTGCTGGCGCTGCTTGATCGCATCGATAAACCACTTGGCCGCATCGAGCTTCTGCTTGACGAATGTGACGGCCTCTTTCAGCTTCTTGTCCTTTTTGTCGCCCTTATCGTAAGCCTTGAACATTTCGGTGTAAGACCGGCTGATGCGCAGTTCCGGTGCGTTCCGACTATTGAGCGCCAGGTCCAGCTTGCCGTTGTTATTGGTCAGGATAAAATCCGGGATCACCACCTGATTTTTCACCATGCCAGCCGCCACCTCGCCACCGGGCTTGGGGTTTAACTTCACAATCAGCTCGATGGCGTCTTTGATGTAATCCTCATCGTCCAGATCGAGCTTCTTTTGAATTTTGGGGTAGTGCTTTTTGGTGAACTCCTCGTAGCACTCACTGATGATGCGCCTGGCAACGATCACGTCAACATCCTGCCCGTCATCCAGGCGCTCCAGTTGCAACAGCAGGCATTCCTGCAGGTTGCGGGCGGCAATGCCGGCCGGGTCAAACGACTGAATACGTTTGAGAAGTCCCTCGACTTCCTCCCGGTTGGTGTCAATGTTTTGCGAAAACGCCAGGTCGTTGACTATCGCGTCTAAATCTCTGCGTATGTAGCCATCGCCTTCAATACTGCCGATCAGTTGCCGGCCGATGGCCAGCTGGCGATCATCCAGTTTCTGATAGCCGAGCTGGGTCAGCAAGCTTTCGTGTAAGGAGGAAGCCGTGGGCATCGGCATTTCGCGGTCATCCTCATCATCACCGCCCCCGTCACTTTGGGTTTTGTAGCCGCTGTAGTCGTCATCCGCCAGGTAGTCCTCGAGGTTAAGCTCATCGCTTTTATCATCCGCGGGAGCCTCTTCCTGCTCCGGTGCTTCGGTCACCGGCTCTTCCTCTTCCTCGCCTCCTTCTTCGAGGGCCGGGTTAATTTCCAGTTCCTCTTCGATGCGACTTTCCAACTCGGCCGTAGGCACCTGCAGCAGCTTAATGAATTGAATCTGCTGGGGCGATAACTTCTGTTGAAGGGATTGACTGAGTCCTAGTTTCTGCATCGATACGTGAAATAACAGGCAAAGTTACCAAAAGGGCGGGCGGGCTCAAAGGCTTACCCCTTTTCTATCTTCGTCATGGCGCCCGTTTAGCCACACGGGGTGTTGTGTTGGTCGCTTTGATAAGCGCATCAAAATCACGTTTTTTGCGGACCGATTTTTTGTATGAAGAGAACCAAAATCAGCCACCTGCTACGCACCGAGCCACGCCAGCAAACCGTGTTGGTACAGGGTTGGGTGCGCACCTTCCGCAACAACCAGTTTATTGCCATCAACGATGGCTCCACTATTCATAATATTCAGGCCGTAGTTGAACTGAACTCCCAGGAGGAAAACCTCCTGAAACGCGTAACCACAGGCGCGTGCGTGGCCGTGACGGGCGAACTGATACCCTCACCGGCCAAGGGCCAGGCCGTGGAAATCAAAGTAAAGCAACTGGAGATTCTCGGTGACAGCGATGCCGAAAAATTTCCGTTGCAACCCAAACGCCATTCGCTGGAGTTCCTTCGGGAGATTGCGCACCTGCGCGTGCGCACCAATACCATCAGCGCGGTGATGCGCGTGCGGCATGCCATGGCGTTTGCCGTGCATCAGTTCTTCAACGAGCGTGGGTTCTACTACGTGCACACCCCGGTGATCACCGGCTCAGATGCTGAAGGGGCTGGAGCGATGTTTCGCGTCACCACCCTGGATCTCAACAAACCTGCGCGAACACCGGAAGGCGCTATTGACGTCAAGCAGGATTTCTTTGGCCGTGAAACCAACCTGACCGTGAGCGGCCAGTTGGAAGGCGAAACCTATGCGATGGCGCTGGGCGAAATCTATACGTTTGGTCCCACCTTCCGCGCGGAAAACTCCAACACCGCCCGCCACTTGGCGGAGTTCTGGATGATTGAACCGGAGATGGCCTTTTACGACATCAACGACAACATGCAGCTGGCGCAGGATTTCCTGCAGTATCTCGCCAAGTATGCCCTGGATCATTGTGCCGATGACCTGGCTTTCCTCGACAAACGCGCTGCCGAAGAGGAAGCCGCCAAGCCGCAGGACCAGCGCAGCGAACTTGGCTTACTCGACCGCCTCAAATTTGTGGTGGAGAATGACTTCCAGCGGCTGAGCTATACCGAGGCCATCGACATCTTAAAGAACTCCAATCCGAACAAGAAAAAGAAATTTCAATACCTGATTGAAAACTGGGGTACCGACTTGCAAAGTGAGCACGAGCGTTACCTCGTGGAGAAGCACTTCAAAAAACCGGTGATCCTGTACAATTACCCGAAGGAGATCAAAGCCTTTTACATGCGCCATAACGAAGACGGCAAAACCGTAGCGGCCATGGATGTGCTGTTCCCCGGCATCGGTGAAATTATCGGTGGCTCGCAGCGCGAAGAGCGGTATGACGTGCTGCTGAAGCGTGTGCAAGACCTGAAACTTCCGGAGAAAGAGCTTTGGTGGTACCTCGACCTGCGCAAGTTTGGCAGCGCACCGCACAGCGGCTTTGGCCTCGGCTTCGAGCGGTTGATTCAGTTTGTCACCGGCATGACCAACATCCGCGATGTCATTCCCTACCCGCGCTATCCGGGCAGTGCCGAGTTTTGATTTTTTATGCGAAGCCTTTCCACTGAAACGAAATCCGTTTTGACAGCCACGTTGGTCTTGGCTGTGGCCATCGCCAGCTTTTTCATTCATCACCTGGTCTTTACTATTTTGATGGTGGCCGCTTTAGTGTATGGCGTATTGCAGGCCGTTCACCACGCGGACGTGATTGCGGAAAGAATCGGTGAGCCGTTTGGTGCCGTTGTACTGGCTGTTGCCGTAACGGTGATTGAAGTTTCCATCATTGTTGCCCTCATGTTTCAATCCGGTCAGGGAAATGCGGGATTAGCTCGCGATACCGTATTCGCAGCGGTGATGATGATTATTACAGCCATGACCGGTGTAGCCATTCTCCTGGGCAGTCTCAAGTTCCACGAGCAGGAATTCTCGCTGCAAGGCGTGAAGTCAGCCTTAACTGTGCTGGTGGCCATTTCCGTGCTGTCTTTTATCCTGCCCAACTTTACCGCAGCCACACCGGGGCCATTCTATAGCCATGGCCAGCTGATCTTTGTGGCGATTGTTACCCTTATGTTGTATGGCAGCTTTCTCTTTGTACAGAATTTCCGACACCGGCAGGATTTCACCTCCGGGAAGGCAACCCAGACGCACGAACGCCCCACCCGCAGAAGCTTCCTCATCAGCAGCGTGTTACTGCCGATTGCACTGATTGCTGTTGTTTTGTTGGCCGAACACCTCGCCCCGGTGCTCGAGTCGTTCATTGTGCGCGTAGGTGCGCCTAAGGAAGTGGCCGGACTTGTGATCGCCTCAGTCATTCTTTTGCCCGAGGGAATTTCCGCCTTTAAAGCCGCGCGAAAAAATCAACTTCAAACCAGTCTCAATCTCTCGCTCGGCTCTGCTTTAGCCTCCATTGGCCTCACCATTCCGGTTGTCTCTGCGGTATCGATAATTACCGGGCTGCCGCTCGCATTGGGAATTCATGCGGAAGCAATGATTTTATTCATGCTGGCCCTTGTGATCAACGTGCTGGCTTTATCAACAGGGCGCACGTCCATTCTTCAGGGAATGGTGTTAATCGTGATTTTCCTGGTTTATCTCCTAACGGTGTTTATTCCGTAGCGGGAGGTCAAATAACCAGAAGCCATCTCAAGAAATCAATTTTCAATTAGCTGAAGGTGACTTCTACATTTTTCAGATACGCTTGACTGCGAGCAGCGGAATGGTGCCGAGGTAAGCCAGCTTGCGCGTAACGCTTTTGGCAAACAGTTTTTCTTCGAGGCTCAGTGTGTGTGTAAATGTAGTAAGCAAATCGGATTTGGTTTCTTTGATGTACCGGTCAATAGCCCCGGGCACATCCTCATCTAAAATGATCTTGAAATCCAACTTCTTGTAGCTGTGGTTGCGTACCAAGCTTAGCACGCGCTCCTTTTCAACTTCCGCCTTCTTATCCATGGCCGGCAACACGTGAATCATGTGCACGTTCGATCCGAAGATGGCGGCAAACTCGGTGATGATATCCAGTTCCTTGCTGACGTTCTTCAGGTCAGAGGCGTACACCAGGTTTTTCAACCCTGCAAACTGAGCCAGTTCGGGTATGGCCAGCACAGGAGCCTTGCACACATCGATGACCGAAACGGTGGTGCCGCCCAGGCGAATCTTCTTGAACGTGGAAGCTCCGCGCGAACCCATCACCACCATGTTGACTTTATTCTTCTCCACGTAGCGCCTTACCGCATCGGCTACGGTGTAGGTGCGAATGGCCTTGAACCGAATGGTGTATTTGCCTTTGATTTCACGTTTTACCTTCTCGATCAACTTCTCTCCTTCTTCCTGCGAAAGCTGCAGCAAACTCTTCTCGATGGTTTTCATCTTGAGGTTGGCTTTGGGAATACCCTCGAGGCGCACCACGTTCATCACGGTGAAATCGGCCTCCAGCGGTCCGGCCAGCCGAACGGCATATTCCACGGCTAATGCCGAAAGCGGTGAAAAATCAGTCAGGAGCATGAGTTTAGGAGGTGTCATGGGCGTAAAATACAGGCGTCAAAATTACGCAATCGGGCTTTGGTTTTGAACCGTACCCCCTATTTTTGATTTCTCAAAACAACGTTATGCGAATTCTGCTTCTGGCCCTACTCTGTATTGGTTTTTCCGCCACCGCCCAAATCCGTGAAGAGGCGTTGCGCCAGCACATCAAGGTACTGGCCAATGACTCCCTGATGGGTCGTGGCACGGGTACCTCAGGTGAAAAGATGGCCGCGGCCTATATCGAAAGTCAGTTCCGCAGCCTGAAGATGAAGCCGGGCGGGGAGAACAATACGTTCTACCAGTCGTTCACCTACCGGGCCGGGGCGCACGGCACGGGCCGCGAGGGCACGGCCCGCAATATCATTGCGCGCATCGACAACGGAGCGCCACGCACCATCATTATTGGCGCCCACTACGACCATCTCGGGCTTGGCCACGATGGCAACTCCCTCGATGCCAACGCAGCCGACAAGATTCACAACGGTGCCGATGACAATGCCAGCGGTGTTGCCGGTGTCATCGAGCTGGCGCGCTACTTTCGGATGAACCCGGTGCGCGAGAAAAACAACTTCATCTTCATCTGCTTCAGTGGCGAAGAACTCGGCCTCTACGGCAGCAAGTATTTCACCGAGCACCCCACCATCAACGCGGGCGAGATCAACTACATGATCAACATGGACATGATCGGCCGCCTCGATCCCGCCAAAGGCCTGGCTGTAAGTGGCAGCGGCACGAGCCCCGAGTGGGAACCGCTGCTGAAATCGCTATCGACACCCACCGTGCCGATCAAGACCGATTCGTCCGGCATGGGTCCGTCCGATCACGCTTCTTTTTACCTGAAAAATATTCCGGTGCTGCATTTCTTCACGGGCTCGCACAGCGACTACCACAAACCCAGCGATGATGCCGATAAAATCAACTATGCCGGTGAAAAGGCAGTACTCGAAGTCATCATTCAGGTGATCGAGAAACTGGATAACTCACCCAAGCTGGCGTTCTTACCTACCAAAAACAAATCGATGGGCCGCAGCGCCTTTAAAGTAACGATGGGCATTATGCCCAGCTATACCTCCAACGATGTGGGCGTACTGGTCGATGGCGTCTCGGAAGGCAAGCCTGCGCAAAAGGCGGGCGTGCAAACGGGTGACATCATCACCCAACTCGGTGACTTCGCCATCAAAGATGTGCAAACCTACATGGAGGCGTTGGGCAAATTTGAAAAAGGACAAACCGCGCCCCTGAAAGTGAAACGCAAGGGCGAGGAAGTTGCGCTGAGCGTGACGTTCTGATCATGAACCCGTTCGTTGCTGCGGTAGTCCAAGCCAGCCCCGTTTTTTTCGACAAGGAAAAAACGCTGGAGAAAATGGGCGACCTCATTCGCCAGGCCGCACGTGAGCGGCCCCAACTGATCCTCTTCCCGGAAGTTTTTATTCCCGGCTACCCGCGGGGTTTGATATTCGGCACCACGGTGGGCGGCCGCACGCCCGAGGGCCGCGAGTTGTTTTTGCGCTAATGGCAAAACAGCATGGAAGTGCCCGGCCCTGAAACGCTGCAACTGGCTGCGTGGGCCAAAGAGGCCGGTGCCTGGGTGGTAACGGGCGTTACCGAGCGCGACCAGGTGAGCGATACCTTGTATTGTACGGTGCTCTACTTCTCGCCAGACGGGCAGTTGGCGCGCAAACACCGAAAGCTGAAACCCACCGCGGCCGAGCGCATTGTGTGGGGCGAGGGCGATGGGCGTGACCTGCACGTAGTGGATACCCCCTTCGGTAAACTGGGCGGACTCATCTGTTGGGAAAACTACATGCCGCTGGCCCGCATGGCGTTGTACCGGCAAGGCATTGATGTTTACGTGGCTCTCCGCCCTCGTTGGTGTTCTTTACTGGGAAGAACAACGGCAATGGCAAGAGGTCTGGAACTGTTTGTAATACCGGTATGCTTGCGTCTGGTGCAGGTCGTTGGAATTAACGTACGATCAATTCAATCAGTTGTCCGACAGTTGTCCGAAAACCGACTGACCAGAAAAGGGCCTATGCTCATGTAGAATACTGTAGTAGCCATCTACCCAAAAAAGCCTAATCATAAAATATGAAAGGGCTCTTTTAAAACTTACCTCGGATAGGAGTGGTTCAGAAATTCGAGGCTATTTTCACGAATTGAATTGCCAGACCAAACGGCTCCTTTGTGGGGAAACGGTCAATTTATTCCAAAAAGTGTCAGGCGAACGTAAAAACATCGGGGCGATAATCTCCCCCAATTTCATCGAGCAATTTAGTTTGGCTTTGTTGCAGTGGTGTTTTCCAGGAAAACAACAGATCCATATTCGGGTCCAACCCGTTGTTCCATGGTAGATTTCTCCATGGTGGATCCGATGAAATATACTTACATCGGTTTATCAAATAGTACCTTTAGCTCCGCATTCCCAACGATGGCAGATATGGGTAGAAAAAACGGAATCCTATGGCCTACCCTTGCAGCAATTAATTGCTAAAATGAAAGTTTCAAATAAAGAGGTCATTTAGGAAATGATGAGCTCGCTGATACACCAATTGAATACGTCTATTTTTTGTTCAGTTCAACGTACTTACTATTTTTGTTCTTTTAGCAAAGATGAAGTAGCCAACCGATGTACTTTACCAGATCTACCGCTCAAGCCAGTAAACATTCGAATACATTGTCTGGAATTTATAGAACAATGAAACACGATGCAATGGATACCGAAATTTCTCCATTCCAAAAAAAGACCGCCTTATAATGTTGAGGCGGTCTTTTTGAATGACATGCTTTACTTTAATGAAACCCCAGCCACGTTTCTACCTGTAGAGTAAACCATGGCTGTCGCATCGGCATCTTCTTTCTTTGTTTTTTTGGCGAACGTCATCACATCTTTCTCAATAGAGTTGTTGACTATTCCGTAGGTAATAAAAGGGATGAGTTTGATTCCACCATACGAAGAATTCATTACTGAGTAGGACTGAATCGGCTCCGCAAGAACATAGGCAGTGACTCCCCAAATCTTCGTTACGGTAGCTATTCCGCTATTCTCTGGCGTGGCCACATCCGTAAAACGAATCGCTCGAGCTGTTTTTCCACCGGAATAGATAATCGCATCAAAAGGGAGATTCGACTTCTTCGATTTTCTAGCCGACTTTCGAACAAACTGATTTGCTTTGTCCGCGACCGTCTCGTTCACCACACCACGCGTTAAAAGAGATATAATTTTGGGACTTGTCTTAATGGTAGCCACCGTTTCATACTGGCGTAAAGGTTGATTTAAAATATAGACCTCCTTGCCTTGAATTTTGGCAACCCTTGCGAGTGAAGTTTCTTGCGCTTGCACGGACAGCACGCTTCCTAGAAGCGCGACTGTTATCGTTTTCATCATTTTCATTTGTGTTTGATTTCTTGCAAAATTCAGCAAACGACTAAGACCATTAATTGATGTAGGTCAAGAATTCCGCCTCCAACTCTTGATTTGGGTTAAGAAAATAGGGGCGAGAGTTACTCGCCATTAAAATCCACCAGCTAACCGACCCTTTTTCTAAGCACGAGGTAACCCAACACAAAAAAACACAATGATGTAAACAGGGGGTATTGTCATTCCCCAAACGGAAAACTGAACCTCAAAAACAGCCTTCACAGCTGAGTCTCCATGAATGTGGGTTGGGGCAGCAGGGACTCCGCCTAAAGTGGAATCGAGAACGAATACCGGCATAAATGTTGGTTGCAAAGATACCTATCGGTGAAGGAATGGTAAATGGCGGTCAAGCGTGGCGGTTCAGGCGGAGACTCTGCGAGGAACGATAGGGGTCCTTTACGGATTTAATATCATGACCAGAGTCAACGCCTGAAAGCATTATTAAAATACGCAGATTAGGGTTTCTTGGCTTAGGACCCGCAGTTTAGTTCGGTTTAGTTCCGGTTGTATTCTCCAGGAAAACAATCGCATCGTATTCGGCTCCAAGCTTTTGTTCCACAGTAGATTTCTCCATGGTGGATCCGATGAAATAAACCTTCATTGGTGTATCGAATAGCGCCTTTAGCTCCGCATTTCCATCAATGGCAGATATGGGTAGAAAAAACTGCGACCATTTCCCCAACGCAAATGCCTGGGTAATACTATGCTCTGGTTTTGGATCGATTTTCAACTCACCCAACACAGGCACACCATTTACTTCATGTACAACTCTTACGGTTCCGCCATTGGTAAAAAAACCAACCGTATAGTAGTTTGCCTGATGACGCTGCTTCAAGTGATAGCCCATTTGCGTGGTGGTTGTGTTGTTATTTCCGGAATGCCCTGCATGGGCCCAAAGTATTATTTTCTTGCTGTTCTCGAACTTCTGTATCCAATCCACGTTGTCCGCCATTGTGGTATCGCGGTAGTTGAAGCCCTTCAATTCGTCTTCCACATAAATAAATCCATTGAACGTTTGTTGAACTATCTTCCAATGGCGTAATGTTAATTCGTATGCCCGCTCTCCGCTTTTGGCAATGAGTGCTGCCTTGTTGGATTGAAGATAGGTGCTGATCGTATTCCACTGATTTCGAAAGTCAGACACCGCGGTTGGAAGAATTTTCAATAATTGCTCATTGCTGTACTTCGTAAAATATTCCTCAAAGTCATTGAGAAAGTGCTTGGATGTCGTGTTAAACGCTGACACGTATGATGGATCAAATTGTGATATGTATGCCTGAACGCGCTTCGCACTAGGTTCACACGTTTGATTATCAAAACCATAAAAAGTAACCTTATTTGCGGCAGACTGGCCATTGTTATATTCCCTCAGCCATTCAATGAGCTGAACAAACTCCTGATTGTTGTACACCCAACTGTTTTTAATACTCTGCACAGCACTTAATCCTGTGCCAGCACCTCCAAGAATATAGTCGTTGATGTTTTGTGCCGTGGAGAAATTCGTCTCTACCGAAAGAACCCGAAAATTCAATTGTTGAACCATGTGCTGAATCATCCGATGCCGGAGTGTTACAAACTCACTCGTTCCGTGTGTTGATTCACCTAATGCCACGATCGATTTATCTGAGAGAAACGGAGCCAGAGGCACCAGGTCGTCTGTATTGGGTGTGGGGCGTGTTGAGTTAATCGGAAGGATCAGGTTGCCAAAGCCCTGCCCGCGGAGTATTTCGAACACTTCGGCAGCCGATGGGCCAGGATCATTTCTTTTTTCGCAGCTGAACGTCATGGCCAATAAAAACATCAACGGAACGGCAACCTTATAGTATTTTACAATCGCTAAATTGCTAAAATATAAACCGGATTTTACTGCTGTCTTCATAGGGGTAAGTTGGGGTTAATCGTTTTGAATATGAATAAGATACTCGATGTTGTGTGTAATGATCGTATAGAAAAATGACACAACCGTTCATATTTACATGAAAACGACATTTATTTGATGAATGAAATTCATCATATGATGAAAATCAACGAGCGTATCAATTTATTTTGTTGGTTTGATGTATGAAAGTTCGCTTTACGTGGATGATATTATTTCTACTTGCTTTCGGTATAATGGCGCTAAGCTTTTTGTATCATGTGGAAAACAACTACATCTATACGGCATTCATCGTCCAACCGGTACTGGCTCCGTATTATCTTGGGTTGACTTTTGTCGGACTTCGATTACGTACGGATCTTTTTGGGAAAAGGAAGTATTTTCAGTATGGTGTTTCTATGCTTGTTTTGATTACTTTGTCGTCTATCACGGCAGATTATATCAGCCCCTTTGTAGGTGCTGATTTTCAACCCATCTCACTTCCGCTTCACTTCTTCAGTATCATATTGATTTTGATTTTTGCCAGCTTTGTTCAGTCGGCTAAGGAATCCATCGACAGAAAAGTAGAACAACAACAATATGAGTATGAGAAAGTGCAATCCTCACTGCAATTACTCAAAAGGCAGCTTAATCCTCACTTTCTATTCAATACATTACATAGCATTTACCTGAAAGCAACGGAGCAAAGCCAGGATGTTCCGGATATGATCCTGAATCTATCGGATATGCTTCGCTACCAACTTAAAATGGAGACTACGGCAGAAGTAACATTGCAGGAGGATATTGAATTTTTGCGCCATTACATCTACTTTGAGAAGCGCAGACTTCCACCAAATATGAAAGTTGAATTCGCGTGTGAGATTTCTGACTCCAAACTGAAGATTGCGCCAAACATGCTTACACCAGTGGTAGAAAACACCTTTAAGCATGGGGTGGTTGTGCCGCTTGATTCTACTATTACGATTTCAATTACGCTAAAGAGGCGGACACTTCTTCTACAAACATCAAATAACATCAGTGAATTTAAAGTTTCAGATAGCGGGACGGGAATTGCCAACCTAAGGAAACGCCTGGCGTACTTTTACCCGGACAAGCACGAGCTACTATTGGAAAGAAAAAATGATACATGCTATGCAACACTTCGAATCAGGTTATAAAATGATTCCATGTGTGATTGTGGAGGATGAGCCTGATGCACAGACTCTTTTGAATACATACTGCCGTAAATCCGGAAACTTAGACGTAAAAGCTACTTTTTTCGACCCTTTGTCTGCGCTGCGGTTCTTACGTCAACATACCATTGAGTTGATGTTTTTGGACATTAATCTTCCGAACATCAACGGTTTCTCCTTACTTCAGCTTTTGCCGTACCAACCTAAAGTGATTTTTACCACAGCCTACAGTGAATATTCGCTGGAAGCTTTTGATTTTCATACGGTAGACTACTTATTGAAACCCATACGATTCGAGCGTTTTTTGAAGGCAGTCAGCAAACTGGCACCAACACACCACTGCCACCTTCCCGACACTATTTTAATTGGCCCTACTCCTGGGCAAAGCATAAAGCCCGCAGAGGTAACACATGTAGAAGGCTTTGGGAATTACCTCAAAGTATTTTCAAAAGGTAAAGTTTCGGTTCTTCATTTAACCCTGAAGGAGATTACATCAAATCTGGAGCCTTATGGTTTTATTCGAATACACAAGAGTTTTTTAGTGAACAAGGAACACGTTAGTAGTTTAACAAACAACTGTTGTTTACTATTTGGCGGTGAACGATTACCTGTTGGTATCAGTTATCGGCAACAAGTTCTCAAGGCAATAAGTAAGTAACAAAACTTTCCCGGAATAATCACCCGAGGTGAGAAAGGGGATAGGCTTGCCCGTGCCGGTAGGCAGCACGGTGGGCTGGCCGCACTGCGCCACGCGCAAAGGCGTAGTTCGAAACTTGATCACATCCGTATAGGGCCCAAACACGCCCGCCTTCATGCCCTGCGCGCGCGTTTCGTACT
>JAJTGY010000018.1 GCA_021298015.1 Flammeovirgaceae bacterium | reverse complement strand
AAAAAACTCAAAAAGTTGGCTCACTTTCGTCCAGAATGGCGGCTCACTTTCGTCCGGAATCAGTGGCTCAGTTTAGTCCGGAATAGTCAGGATGAAAGTTCATCGTGGAATTCTTTAATTTTGGATGCTACTAAGTAAGGGGAGCTTTCAATATGAGTGCGCGAAAAAATCTGATTTGTATGGATTCACCCACTCTGTCAATCCGCAAGCAGTGCGAGTTGCTCTCGGTACATCGTGGCGGCTTGTACTATGAGTCTAAGCAGGAAAAGCCAAAGAACGTGAAGATGATGCATTTGATGGACCGTCACCTGTTACATCATCCAACCGAAGGAGCCGAATCGATGGTTCTTTGGCTACGAGATCAAGGCTTCCCTGTGGGCCCCAGGCGTATTCGCATGATTGTTCCATCGCTTTTTTCCTAAATCTAAAGCGACCTGACTACGCCTAAAAGATGTACTTCAGCGGTGGGTTCCCCTAAAACCACGCTAAAGGGTGGGTCAAACGTATCCGAAATATTCAAACACAGCAATACTCTTAACCTCGTTACTATTTTCTTAAAAATTTGTACACCAATCCAACAAGTATCAGTAGGGAAATAACGTGAATGCCAAAATACCCCCAATCAATTTCCCAACTAAATGAATCATGAGCGGCTTCGGATAAGTCAACAAATATGACTGCCAAAATCAAATTGTTAGCATTATGTGCTCCCGACACAAACTCTATTCGGTTTTGTAGCATTACAATCACTGCAAAAGCAACTCCAAATGCCCAAGATGACAGAAAGCTTTCTATTCCATACCCAAAATGTAACACCCCAAAAACAAGGCTATTCAGTATAACTAAGGTTACTACCTTTTTGATAAGCAAGTGCATACCTTGAAGCAAATAACCTCTTACTACTACTTCCTCAAAAAAGGATTGGACTCCAATAGCCACAAAGCCTAAAAGAAGTAAAGAAGCAAATCGAAAGAGGTTAAAATTAGTAACAAAATCTTCTAATTTTTGGTAATCAAATATTGTGGAGCCAATGAACAATAGACTTCCCCACGCCAAAAAACCAATGAAATACTGCCTCCAACTGAAAGTACCTTTAGTAGAGATAAATGACATTTTGGTTCTTTGATGTAGTTTGCTCGCCACCAATAGAAAAGCAAATAATGCTAAACCAAATATAACCAAAACGAGGCTATATGTAAAAAGACCTTTTCCAAAATCGCTGTCAGGAAACAGTTGTTTAATATCTGGAAGAACAATGCGAATTAAATTATTTACTAAAGCAATAACAACAGCTAACGTGAATATGCTTAAAGCATAATGCCACCATTTGTTTTTTCCTAATGAAGCATTTTCTATAAAACTACCTTTCATTGCCTTGGGATTTTACCGGTTGATTATTCTTTTTCTTTTCCGTCCATTGGATTACACCCCAAAGAATGCTCTTTTGCTCATACTTTGTAGTATCAAAGGCGGGTTCTGATAATGATTGCTTAATTTCTTTAGTTTCTGCCTCAACCACAATCGACTTGCTTTTTGGATAATTTTTGGATTTGAAAACTCCCCATAGAAATGAGTATTCTTTTTTCTCATTTTTAGGTGGGCTTTGACCAGTGTCTTGTGCGCTTGCCGCAAGTGAAGTCAAAACGACTCCAATAATTAAAATTACTCTTTTCATTTTTTAATGTTTAAATGTTAGTGAACAATGTAAGTTTCAATAAATGAATCTGCCACTAAATTTAGATCGGTAACCTCTCGTATAAATTGCCTTTTGAATCTTTTTGAAAATCAGTCCCTTAGCGGTTGCATGGTCTTTATGAAATACACCGCATCCAAAACCTGATGCCAATTTTTGGATGTTACATCAGAGCTATGGTCGAAAAGACGTAAGCTGGTTCCATTTGAGAAGAATGGTTCGTTTAAAGATTGCCTTAGTGAAACAAACGCTTGCTTTACGCCTCTGTTGGCCAACTGATGCTCTAAGCTATTCGCTTCAGGTGTTTTAACAGCGACTCCTTTTTTACCTTTTCTAAGCAAACCGTATTCCCCATCATAGGAAGTAAAACCAATGGTATAGATTTGGTTCGCGAATTGCTCATAAATTAGGTTCCCTGCAATTACCGCCTCATGAATGGGAATAAACTTAATCTTGATTGGGTCAATGGATTGGTTATTGCGAATAAAGTGATAAGTCGCTCCTAACACGATTACTTTTTTGTTAGGATATACTTCGCTTAGTAGGTGCCTTAAATTATCAGCCATCAATTCATCGCGTCTGTAATTAATCGGGAGGAAGGATTTTCTGTTTAGTATTAATTTCCAAAGACGAGTACCGGAATAAGCAATAATACCTTCATCATTGCTTTTAAGCAGTTGAGCTAATTTGTTTTCACCCGCCTTCTTGAGTTGATCAGCCATCCAACTACTCAAATTTCGAAACGATTGCTTTTCTTTTTCACTCATTTTGTAACGCATTTTTGCCAATGCCCCTTTCATACCGGTTTTTTTATATCCGGATTCAATGTCCTTCCAAACAGCTATGTAGTTGGTGAAATTTTCATTCTTCAGGATTGCCGGATTTCTCTCCTGAAAAATAGTTTCCCAAAAACGACTATAATTGTTATTATCAAATCCATAAGCGGAGCTAAACTTGCAATCAAAACCGGCAAATTCAATATTGTTTCCTGCCGCTTTCCGCTGCTCAATGAATGAATAAAAGGATTGCCATTGTTGAGTTCTCCAAAATCCCCAAAGTGCTTTTTTTATGCTTTCAGAATCGCCTGTTGTTTGAAATTCTTTGTTGGCTTGCATCAGATCAAACATACCCGCTTCAAAAAGGATAACATCAAAATCCATTTCCTCCATTAAGAACTCCACTATCTTCGTCCGAACCTCGAAGGTAGCGCCATCTTCATGGGTAGCCTCTCCCAAAAACACGATGCGTTTGTCACCGATTTCGTTTTTTAAGAATCCTAAATTATCCCTTGAATCAATATCCATCTCATGCACGTTATTCCCAATCCAATCATCTGACAGTGTGGGTATTTGAGAATATCCATTTATAGATGTATGTAGACTCACTAGAAAAGTAAATGCAACTATGAGTTTACGAAACCTTAGTATTGTTTTCATTATCTAATTATTAGTTTACTCTTACGTTGAGCCCAAAAATCAAGCTGACGTTTTCCTCCAGAAACACATTGCCCATAAGCCAACCTGCTGATTTTGCGTCTACATCTAAAAAAAGATTAAGAGAATTAAGGCTTAGGGAATTTCGAATGTGTAACGCTCCACCAAGACTCGCTCTTCTATCACTGAAAGATTGGTTTTTCGGCTGTGTCCAAAGAATGCCCCTGCTGCTAACCATCCATTTATCTGTCATCTTCTTATCAATTATTCCACCTTCAATACCGAAAAATGACTGATGAAGGTTGTTGTAGTTGTGCAATGAAAACATATAGTTGTCTGTGGGCGTTTGGTAAAACAAGTCTAAGCTGATATCGTTTCCAAAAGGTGTCAGGACGTGCCTGATGGCGAAGTTTCCATAATACACGCCTTTTTCATTTGAGTTAAGTTTTACCTTTCCAAAACCGAATAATTGCGGGGAAAGAACGTTTAACCAATGCAATTGACCTTGTCTTTTCAGGTAGTTAAGTTCTTCTGTAGTCAGGTCTGTCGTTTTTACGTACCGGTCAATACCTGTTCCAGAAGGATGTATGCCTCTATCCTCATAGGGTCGTTGCGGGTTATACAAAGCCGAAACCCACGCAGTGTAATCCGGACCTGTGAAATCCCTCGATTCAATGGTCAACTCCTTTTCATTCGCCTGGTCAATGGATTTATCATATACACTCAAATCACTTAAATACGATATGGAGTTGAGTGTAGAAAGCCAAAATAACGGGATATGCGGCAAACCCTGATTGTAGAAGAAATTATTTCTCTGCAATGTTCTGATTTGCGCATATTCGCCTTCCATTCCTGCTACTTGCAATCTCCTGAAGTCATTATTGTATTTGTCTGACAACACAATCAAATCTTCATCTCTCACCGAGTTCACTGAAACAAAAGCATTTCCAAAAGGGAAAGTATTTACCTGGTTAAAGCTATTGACCCCTCTCCGCGTCATGACTGCTCTGTGATATTCCTCATGAAGCCAACCATTTCCAAAAGGAATATAAGCTGAGAATATATCAAACCCCAGAGCCGCTAGGTTTCTGTATAGGTGTGTTTTAAACTTGCTTTTTTTCGTTATCAGAGACTTTATTCCGTAGTGAGCAGAAGAGTATAAATTATTCGACATAGCAAGAGACTGGCTCATACTAGGATTGATGTATGCACTGAAGAAACCTCCGGTAGTTCTATTAGCCAACGTTTGGTATGGAAAATCTGCCAAAGGAAATTCCAGCAGCAGTTTTATGGTGTCCGCTCTAGATTGCCCTCTAGTTGGTTGGTGAAGAAAAAGCATGATCAAAAAAGATAGGCAGACCTTAACCATGTTAGGGCGAGCACACTGTTGCCAAAATTGGATCATAGAATAAATAGAAGAATCGTTTTGTATTTTCATTTACTTTGCGTTTGGCGAATTCAACATATGATTGGTGTCACGGTTTTTATGTAAACTACTGCGTCCATTACTGCACTCCGATGCGGTGCCGCAGTATTGGTTGCATAATCCAGAAATCGTATAATTGCTCCGTTGGACCAATATTCACTTTCGTCATTCATGTAACTCAATAGCACAAAAGGAGCATCGTATTTTTGGCGGGCACGTTGACACGACAAGCTCTTTACTGATTCTTTTTCTACGGATTTCCCCTTCCCTCCATTTTTACCGTAGCCGTAAGTGCCCTGGTAAGCGGTAAACCCAATGGTGTACATTTCGTGATGAACCAATGGATGGATGATATCCCCCATGGTTACCGATTTATCTAACCGTAAACCACGTAGCTTTGATGGCGTTATTGTTTGCACGTTTCATGCGAAATGATACGTAGCGCCAACCAAGAGCACTTTCTTGTTGGCATTTTTCGCAGCGAGTAGAAACTCTAAATTTTCCGCCATCAGCCTATCTCGCCCGTTGTTTATCTGTAAAAACCATTCTTTACTGAATAACGCTCTGACGATACTAAAATCAGTACAGAGCACAATGCCCTCGTCAATTGAATTCACAATTTGCGCCCATTCAAATTGCCCTTTGTCACGAAGCCATTGCTGGATAAAAACACTTTGTTCTAAAAAATCTGACTGTTCACGTTTATTCATTTTGAATGAAAGTGACCCTATGCCTCCTTTCTTCATGTCCAGTTCTATCCGATCCCAGAAATGGAGGTAGGAGATCAATTCATTCGTAAACAAAAACTGAGCATCAACTGCTTTGATTTGCGCTTGTAACTTCTTCGTGTACCGACTACCTATTCTCCCACAAGAAGAGGTCAGATTACAATCGAATCCTCCACGTTCCATCGTATTCCCTTGCTGGCGCTGTTGCTGTAAAAAGAATAAAACATGATCATGCTGATTTGCCGTTTTCCAAAACCAAAACAAACTATTGCGGAGGCTGTCAATCTGCTTAAACCTGTTAACCGACTCATTTGCATACAGCAAATCGAAAATGCGTACTTCAAAAAAAACCACTTCAAAACCCAGCTCCTCAATGAAGTAGTCAATTACCTTACCCCTTAGTTGAAAAGTGGCTTCGTCTTCGTGGGTCTGTTCTTCGAACGCCACGACTGGCTTATTTCCGACTTCGTTTTTCAGAAATATAAAATCTTTCTGCGTGGTTAACTCCAGGTTAGCGGGTTTCCCGTTATCGACAACCCACTGTTGTGATAGCCGCTCTTGGCGTTCACCTTGCGCGTGAATGACTGATGAAAGCAACAACAAGCCCATCATAAGCAGTGAACTTACCGGTTTCAGAAGACTGTAGACGGCTAGTAGTACTCGTTCTCTCTTCATAGCATCATTTCTTTTGGGGTGATTTCTTTTTTTCGGTCCATTGAATAGCGCCCCATAATGCTTGCTTCTTTTCCAGCCCGTTGTCTACAGAATCAAGTGTAGGGCATTCAATTTTCATTTTTACGGGGCGGTTTCCTACTTCCCTATAATTTTTTGATTTCAATAAGCCCCAGAAAAAAAATGTAAGATCTTTCCGGGGTTTTTTCTGAGGGAGCGGCCTTAGTCGGGCTATTTGTTTGAGCATATCCGATCAACAGAGCAAATGAAAAAACGATCGTGAATGAAATTGTTTTCATAATTAAATCATGTTTTAATGAGTTGCTGATACCAACGCAAGAATAGCTAGTGCGTTCAGTTTCCAGAAGGAAGAATGATGTTCTCCGTGCAATCAATGACCAACTCCTGAAATCGAAAAACGAATAGGTTTACCCTTCGAATCGATGAATTTGTCAGCCGATTTCGATGGTTTGTCATTAAAACCTCGCCCGGTTTGTCAATTTCGATTACTTTTGATAATCGGTCATGCATCGCGTTAACCAACTCGGCAAATTCCTTTCTAACCGAATTTTTCTACACCTTTATTTTTGGGGAAGTTTCCTCTTGTTGTTTTTTTTCTCGATTCCAGCCGAAGAACTTCCCCCGGATTATGTAAGCTTTTTGTTGATCATACTGTTGTTCAGCGCATTTATTTCTTACTTGAACATGTATGTGCTGATGAAAAGGTTTCTTGGGCGACATCAGTTTGTTTTGTATTTTCTGTCGTTAGTCACCGCTTTAATCATTACAGCATTCGGTCTAACCTCCCTGTTAAAGTATCTCTACCATAACCAAACCACTGTGCTGCAAAACATAGTGAACCTAAGTACTTTTGTGATCATCACCAGCGCATTGAAAATGTACCGGTCGGGTATTCAACGACAATTGGCAGAAAAGGAGCTGACCGCCAAACAATTTCAAGCCGAACTTCAATTACTGCGTGCACAAATCAATCCCCATTTTCTATTCAATACACTCAATAATTTATACTCGCTTACGCTCGAAAAATCAGACTTCGCCCCCGCCACTGTCGTCAAGTTATCGGAGTTGATGCGGTACATGCTCGAAACCAGCCGGCACGAAGAGTCAGCGCTACACGCTGAGATCAATTTCATCAGGAATTATCTAACGCTGGAGAAACTTCGGCTGAATAGCCGCGCTACCATTGACTTTGAAGTTGTGGGCGAACCACAACACAAGACGATAGCCTCACTTTTGTTTATTCCGTTTATCGAGAATGCCTTTAAGCACGGCATCAACGCCACAGTAGGCGATGCATTTCTCTACAGCCAACTGAGGATAGAAGAAAATGAACTTTTCTTTTTCATAGAAAACAGCATTTCAACAAAGCTGGTTGAGGAGAATTCTGGCACCGGACTTGAGAACGTAAGAAGACGACTTCATTTGCTTTACCCTGACAGACACCAGTTAACGATCGAAAATATGGGAACCAAATTCGTTGTTAATCTTCAATTGAGTCTGTTATGAATAAAGCGAAGGTGTTGATCGTAGATGACGAGCCATTGGCACAAAAAGTACTCCAGAGATTCATTAGCTTAGTCGATTCTTTGGAGTTGGTTGGTCTTTGCTCAAACGCGATTGAGGCCAGTAACGCGTTGCGAAATCAACCTGTCGATTTGCTTTTTTTAGACATTCGAATGCCTGAGCTTTCGGGGTTAGACTTACTGAAAATCATAAAAAATCCGCCCAAGGTTATTCTCACAACTGCTTATGCAGAACACGCGTTGGAAAGCTACGAATTTGGTGTCATGGATTACCTGGTTAAGCCAATCGCTTTTGATCGGTTCTTAAGAGCAATCAACAAAGTGGTTCCAACCCTGCAAGCCAACACCCCGCCTTTGATGCCGACACCCGTACTAAAACCGAGCAATTATCTTTTCGTCAAATCCGACCGCAAGATTTACAAAATTGACTACCCCGAAATAAAGTATGTAGAGGCGTTTGGTAATTATGTAAAAATACACATCACCCATAAAATTGTATTGGCACAAGAAACGCTCACCAACCTGGAAAAATCATTGCCCGCAGATCATTTTCTGCGTATTCACAAATCTTTCATCGTGTCAATACATTTTATCAACTTGGTTGACGGCAATTCTCTTTTTGTCGAAAATGTTGAATTGCCCATCGGCCAATTGTACAAACAAAGGGTGTACGAAATGTTGAAAATTTAATGTGCTCCAAACAGTTTTTGCGATCGTTCGTGCACTCTGCTTTCAGTTAGCTCGTGCTCTTTTCAATTCCGCTGGTATGCTGGCGAAAAACCTGATGCCCTGTTGCGAATCCCCGCTGGCAGCGTGTAGTTCGGCCACGACAACCGCTTCAAAGCAGCCAACGCCCAGCGCAGTGTCTACATCCTCACTACCTTTATGGGCGAGGGCAACGCATGGCGGCTGGTGCCCACTAACTTTGGCGGCTATCCGTGGCAAAAAGAAACGAAGGCACTGCTCGATGCAGCATCACCCCTCACCTACGTAGAGAACATCAACACCCCTTTGCTCATCATCCATGGCGACCAAGACCTGCGCACGGGCGTGATGCAATCCGAAATGCTCTACAAAAATTTAAAAATTCTCAACAAGCCTGTGGAGTACATCCGCTACCCCAAGGAAGGCCATGAGCTAACGCGCAGCGGCAACCCCGGCCGCATGATGGACCACCTGCTGCGCGTGATTGAATTCTTCGAACGTTACGCTCAACATCCAAAGTGATTAGGTTCTATTGCACATGAAGGACTAATCCCTTCAAGTACTCACCTTCCCGATGAAAAATGGATACGGGGTGATCGGCCGGCTGGCCGAGATGCTCGAGCACTTTAATGTCACGGCCGGCTTGAATGGCAGCCGACACCACGGTATCGTAGAACAACTGACGATCCACCACCTGCGAACATGAAAACGTAAAGATGATTCCACCAGGGGCTATGACGCGCATGGCCTCGGCATTGAGCCGCTGGTAACCCTTCATCGCCTGGTGCTTGGAGTCTTTATGTTTGGCAAACGCGGGCGGATCCAGGATGATGAGATCGTACTTTCCGTTTTTGTCCTTCAAAAAATCAAATGTGTCAGCCGCAAACCCCTCGTGCAAGGTCTGGTCGAACCCGTTGACCGCCACGTTTTTCTTCGTTAGTTCAATCGCCCTGGCTGACGCATCCACCGAATGAACCAGTTGCGCTCCCGCGCGCAAAGCATAGATGGAAAATCCACCCGTGTAGCAAAACGTGTTGAGCACCGTCCGTCCTTTGGCATAATCGGCCAATCGTCTTCGGTTCTCCCGTTGGTCAAGGAAGAAACCGGTCTTCTGACCTTCCTCCCAATCAACCAAAAACTGATGCCCATGTTCGAGCACCTGGTGAGGGACGCCCGCCATACCCAGTAAATACTCAGGCTCTGCAGATTGCAGCACCGGTTTGTAGTAAATGCTCTTTAGCCGCTCACCCAAAACGGTTTGCAAGGCCTCGGCAATCTGGTGCCGATCGCGGTGCATGCCCACCGAGTGGGCCTGCATGACGGCTACCCCATCGTAATAGTCAATAACCAGGCCGGGCAAGCCATCTCCCTCACCATGCACAAGTCGGTAGCAGTTGGTAAAATCATTTTGAAGCCACTGACGCAAACTCGCTGCCGCTTGCAGACGCACCTCGTAGATCCGCGGTGGTAAAAAACTGCCAAAGTGGATCAGGCGCACCATAATGGATCCGTTTTGATAATGGCCGAGCGCCAGGGTTTGCTGATCGTGATCTTTTACCTCAACCCAATCGCCATCCTGCGGGTCGCCTTGCTGCCGGGCTACACCGCCCGAAAAGACCCAGGGGTGAAAACGCCTGACCGATTGATCACGCCCGGGCTTCAGAAAGAGTGTAGCTGTTACTTCCATCAATTAACGCGTGAAAAAAAATACTTAATTGTTTTAGTGCCCCCGCTGACCAGTGCCTGAAAGTGGTCGTCATCCATTCGCTTGTAAATGATGCGTTGGGGGAAATCATGCTCCGGATTCTCCGCAACAAATCCCTGGGCATCGTGAAACGTAATGCGAAACCAAACGGGGCCTTGGCGGCCGACTACATCGGGCACGTAAAAGAAATGGTCGCCTTTTTTCACTATTCGGATTTGTTCGGTCACATTTTTGCGACCGGTGGTCGCCTTTTCATACCCTTCACCCTGTACGATCTTCCCCTTCAACTTCCAGCTTTCAAAGGCGGCACCATCCTCGGTAACCCACGTACCCACCAGCCATCGGAATTCGGCTTCCTGGGCCGGGGCCGCCACCGGCAGGGAAAAAAACAGGATTGCTGCTGCCCACTTGACCATGGCCAAAAATACCCATTATATTTCGAGTGCTGCTACGGGCAGTTCCGGGGAACCCAACCTGACAAAATTTCGTATATATGACACGGCATGTATTTTGAAAGCGTGCAGATCGTGTAGATGAGGTAAAACTAATGCGGAGCCGCCAGCATCATGAGCGGTTACCGAATCACAAAAAACAGAAAAAACTATGAAGCAATTTGCTATGGTATTAGTGGCGGCCGTTATGGGTAGTGTATTGACGCTGGTCGCCCACAACTGGTGGACGAAAGGTCAGCAAGGGGTCATTATTGAGCGCACCAGTAACCCCGTGGCTACCCAAATTGGCTACACGGTAAATGAAAAGGGTGAGGCTATCCCGCTGGATTTTGTTTCGATAGCTGAAAAATCCATGAACGCGGTGGTCCACATCAAATCCACGCAGGGCGAGCGGTCCCTAAACCGCGATCAGCCGCAACGCAACCCCTTCGAATTTTTCTTCGGTCCGGAAAATCCTTTCGAGAACCGTGGGCCCAGTGCCAGTAGTGGTTCAGGCGTAGTTATCAACCCGGACGGATACATTGTCACCAACAACCACGTAGTGCAAAATGCCGATGTCGTAGAAGTTACGCTGCATGATAATCGTTCATTCAAGGCAGAGGTGGTGGGTACTGACCCTGACACCGACCTGGCTGTGATCAAGATCAACCAGAAGCAACTGCCCTATCTTCAATTTGTAGACTCAGACCAGGCCAAAGTAGGCGAATGGGTATTGGCGGTAGGTAATCCGTTTAATCTCAACTCGACTGTAACCGCGGGTATCATCAGCGCCAAGGGCCGGAACATTAACATCATCAGCTCTAACATGCAGAGGCAAAATTCGCAGGAAGGTGAGATACCCCTGAATACTGCCATTGAGTCGTTCATTCAGACCGATGCAGCCATAAACCCCGGCAACAGCGGTGGTGCGTTAGTCAATATGAGCGGTGGCCTGGTGGGAATTAACACCGCCATTGCGTCACCAACCGGCTCCTACAGCGGCTACGGATTTGCCGTGCCTTCGAATTTAGTGAGCAAAATTGTAGAAGATCTCATTGCCTATGGAGCGGTACAGCGTGGCTGGCTGGGCATTACCGTGCAAAATGTGACGCCCGATTTGGTGAAGGAAGTGGACCTAAAAGTCAACGAAGGCGCCTATGTAGCCGGGTTTGCCGACAAGAGTGCAGCCAAAGATGCCGGATTGAAGGAGGGTGACGTGGTTACACGTCTTGATAACACCGACATCAAATCTAACACGGCTTTGATCGAGTATATTGGTCGCAAACGACCGGGTGACAAAATCAACGTAACGGTTAACCGCGCGGGCAAATCAGTCGTCATTCCCGTAACGCTGAAAACACGTGGAGGTCGAGTAGAAACCCTCAAGCGCGAAGAAAAAAATGCCGTGGCCTCATTGGGCATGGAGCTGGAAGACGTAGAGGCGAAAACACTGAAAAAACTTGAAATCAACAGCGGAGTAAAAGTGAAGTTATTGTCCAGCGGCCGGGTTGCCCGGTATACCGATATGCGGGATGGCTTCATCATTACGCACGTAGACGACAAGCCGGTGAAGTCTGCGGCCGAACTGAATACACTCTTGAAAAATAAAAAACCGGGTGAAACGGTGACGTTTGCGGGTATCTATGAAGATTACCCCCGCGAATACATCTATGCCCTACGTATGTAGTAATAAATTCTTGTTTGATATGAGGAGACTTTTTCGAATTGGTGATCGGGTGCGCAGTAAGCGTGACGGTCGGGTGATGGAGGTACTGAAGTACCTGAAATCAAATCTGCTGGAGTTACGGTGGTTCGATGTTGAGTCAAGGGAAGTACGACATCAAAAGTTGAAGGAAGACCAGATTTCAAGGGCTGCCTGAGTCAAAGGCCATCGTAAGAACGATGGCCTTTTTCTTTGGTCCGTGTTCCTTGTACGTAAACAAAAACAATCCGCGTACCTTTGGGTTTTTACCATCAAGCATCCCGACTATCAAAAAGTTTGACATACCCGTTTTCTATCGGTCATCCATCACCGGCCGCGTAAAAGAAGCCAGACGCCTCCAGGATCTGCGCAAGCAGGATTTCGCTCCGGCCGAACTGGATTTTGGGCCGGTAAGGTTCATTCTGCCGCGTCACTTCGGGTTTTGCTATGGCGTTGAGAACGCCATTGAAATAAGTTACCGGGCTATCGAAGAAAATCCGACTCGGCAGGTGTATCTGCTCAGTCAGATGATTCACAACCAGGAAGTGAACCGCGACCTGGAGAGCCGGGGCATCCGCTTTATCATGGATACAGATGGAACGCAATTGATTGCCTGGGATCAGATTTCGCGCGAAGACGTGGTGATTATCCCGGCCTTTGGCACAACGCTGGAAATTGAACAGCTTCTGCTGGATAAAGGAGTTGAAGTTCAACAATACAACACTACGTGTCCTTTTGTGGAGAAGGTGTGGAACCGGGCGGAGAAATTGGGACGCGAAAATTTCACGATCATCATCCACGGCAAACCCCGCCATGAGGAAACACGGGCGACCTTTTCGCACAGCACCCGGGCCGGGGCATCAGTAATCGTACGCGACCTGGAAGAATCCGCGCGCCTGGCTACGTATATACGCGGAGCCCGCCCCACACATGAATTTTTTCAGGAATTTGCCGGGCGATTTTCCCCGGGCTTTGATCCGCAGAAAGATCTGCAACGCGTGGGGGTAGTGAACCAAACTACCATGCTGGCCAGCGAAACACAGGGCATTGCGGACTTCTTCCGACAGGTGATGATCGAAAAGTACGGTGCCGGCAATATCAAACAGCATTTTGCCGACACCCGTGATACCTTGTGCTACGCCACAAACGACAACCAGGACAGTACCTATGAACTACTGAAAACAAAGGCTGACCTGGCACTGGTGGTGGGCGGATACAACAGCTCCAATACCTCCCACATTGTTGAATTGTGTGAGCGTCAGTTTCCCACGTACTTCATCAATTCCGACAGTGAAATAAAATCCTCAACGGAAATTCACCATTTCGACTATCCAAACAAAGTCAAAAAAACATCTCACCGCTTCTTGCCGGATCATACCCTGGTATCTATTGTTCTAACGAGTGGTGCCAGTTGCCCGGATACGTTGGTTGACCGCGTGATGCTACGGTTGCTTGAGTTCTTTCCGGCCGCTCGCCCGCTCGATGAAGTGCTTCGTCCCTACAACGTAGCCTGAGATCGCCAAAACCTTTACCTTCCAGCATGCTCCGCTGCCTGCTGCTCCTGACTTTTGGTCTGGGTGTCTATTCGCAACTTCACGCACAGCCTGCACCAGACACCACGCATCTGTTGGAAGAAGTAACCGTGCGCGCCTTTGAGAGCAACCGGGCAGCCCGCGAAGTGCCTGCTGCCATTTTCTTGCTGGGCCCCGCGGACATGCAGCGGTTTTCAAACGCCACTCTTGTTCAGGTTGTCAATACAGTATCAGGGGTACGCATGGAAGAACGGTCGCCCGGGAGCTATCGCTTATCCATTCGCGGCAGCACCTTACGTTCGCCCTTTGGCGTGCGAAACGTGAAGATGTATTGGAATGAGTTACCCTTTACCGACCCCAGCGGCAATAGCTATGTGAATATGCTTGACCCGGCTGCGCTCCATCACCTGGAAATTATCAAGGGCCCTGGTTCGAGCCTCTACGGTGCAGGAACCGGTGGTATACTGCTCTTACGCAGTGAACATCCGCGGAATGAGCGGGGCCTGGGACTTGGCTATCTCGGGGGTAGTTATGGTCAGCAGAACTGGCAGGTGGCCTACCGGGAGGGAAGTGATCGGTCCAGCCACCAGATTCAATACCTGCACCAGCAAAATGACGGGTACCGCACCCAGAGCCGCATGGTGCGCGATATGATCAATAGCACATTTCGCTTCGAAACATCGGACCGCCAGGTGCTTGAAACATCAATACTCTATGGCGATTTGTATTACCAGACGCCCGGAGGACTGACGGAAGCTGAAATGCTGGCCGACCCCCGACAGGCACGGCCCGCCACAAGCCTGCCAAGTGCCGTGGCCCAACAGGCTGCGGTGGCCTCACGGTTTTTCTTTGCCGGTATCACACACCAGTATCGGTTTGACCGCTGGCAAAACCGAACCAGCGTGTACGGCAATCTGGTGAATTTTGAAAATGCAGCTATCCGAAATTACGAACGAAGAGTTGAGCAGAGTTTTGGGGGCCGCACGGTGACTGAGGTGCCGCTTACGCTGGGCCAGGCCCGGGTGTCGCTGACCGGGGGCGGAGAGTTTCAATCCGGATTTTGGCCCATTAAAGTTTACGAAAACATCGGGGGTCAAACCGGAATACTTCAGAGTGACAATGAAGTTCGGATATGGAATTACAGTGTGTTTGGCCAGGCTGAGGTTTTCTGGCGCAAGTGGACTGCCACGGCTGGCGCTAGCCTCAATGGGCTTACGTATTCGATTCAAACGCTTTCTTCGGTACCGGCCTTGATTCAGGAGCGGAAGTTTTCACCTGTGGTGTCGCCCCGGCTGGCAACACTTTATTCTGTTAATGATTTTGTCAGTCTGTATGCGCAGGCCAGCTATGGATTTTCCCCGCCTACGGTTGCGGAAATCCTTCCATCTACCGGCCGGTTGAATACGAGCCTGAACCCCGAGACCGGCTTGAATCTGGAAACTGGAATAAAGGGAGCATGGTTGAACAAACAATTGACACTTGAGGCCGCAGTTTATTATTTCCAGCTTGACGAGACGATTGTGGTTCGCAGAGATAGCAGTGGCGCTGACTATTTTGTTAATGCCGGCAGCAAAGACCAGCGCGGGCTGGAATTGATGGCGTCATTTGAGCCGGCCCTGCGCCCGCGCAGGGTTTCCTGGAAAATATGGTCGAGTGTAACGCTTAACCGCTATTTTTTCCGCGACTATATCAAGTTGACCGATGACTATAGCGGCAACCGCCTCACGGGGGTACCCAACGAAGTGATCTTGGCTGGGTTGGACTTCGCAACAGCAACGGGGCTTTACCTGAGCCTGGTCGCCAATTACACCAGTTCGCTTCCTCTAAATGATTCTAACCTTGACTTTGCGGATAGCTTCCTGTTGCTAAGCGTCCGGGCCGGTTACAAAAGAAAAATAGGGACTCATCAAGCCGATCTGTTTGTGGGGGGTGACAACCTGCTTGATGAGCTTTACAGTCTGGGAAATGACCTGAACGCTACAGGTGGTCGCTTTTTTAATCCGGCAGCCGGCCGCACATTTTACGCGGGTGTAAACCTCCGCTTTAATGCGAAGGCGAACTAAGCCTTCACCAGAAATTGCTCCAGATCTTTCAGCTGTAAGATACCTTCGTAGTAGGCCTTGCCAAAGATGACGGCAAAAATGCCCATGTCATTGAGGCGTTTGATATCATCAACACCCCGAACACCACCACTGGCCAGGATTTGTAAATCCGGAAACCGATCAATCATTTCCTGATAAAACGAAAAGGCGGGCCCCTCCAAAACGCCATCGCGCGAGATATCGGTGGTTTTCACATATTTCAACCCACGCTGATAAAAATGATTAATGTGATCGAAAAGCGTAAGCTCACTCACCTTCTGCCATCCGCGGAAGGCCACGCGTTTGCTTTTAATATCGGTGACATCCGCGCCAAGCGTAATTTTTTCACGGCCATAGCTTACGATCCAAGACGAAAACAGCTCTGGTGCGGTTATGGCGATACTGGAAGCTGTAATGTAGCTGGCACCGGCTTCGTAGGCTTTCGCAATGTCACCATCCGTGCAAATGCCGCCTGTAAAATCAATTTTTAGATCGGTGTGCCCGGCAATGGCCTCAATAACATGAAAGTTTTTCGGGCTCCCTTTTTCAGCGCCATCCAGATCGACCAGATGGACGACTTCAATGCCGTGATCAAAAAATCGCTTGGCCAGGTCCAGTGGGTTTTCGTCATACGCCTTCTCGCTGGAAGGATCGCCCTTTCGCATTTTAACAACCTTCCCCTTTCGAATTGCTATAGATGGAATTACCTGTATCATGGCAGTCGTGTCAAAAATTCAGTTAGCGGGTGGTAAACGGAACGGCCACCAGCGTTTTGTCCCAAATCAAAATCAGCTCAAAACCCTCGTCAGTCTTTTCGACATTGATGGTAAACTTCTCAAACTCTTTTTCCTGGATCACGACCGGCACTTCCACTTTCAACGCATCAGTTTCGGGCGTGCGAGCCGGACCATCAAAGTTAACGCCCCACGAAGGAACGGTCGTATTGAAGATAATTGTCCAGGTTTGTTCATTGGGGATGGTCCACAGGCTGTACTTTCCCTTTTTCAACTCCTGCCCGTTGATGAGCAGGTCCTGGCTGGTTTCAAAAGTGGTGGGTTCATTCGCCCCTGTTCTCCATATTTTGCCAAAGGGCACCAGCCCATCAGGAGCAAAAATGACGCGGCCCTTCTTGCTCGGGCTATTGTAAAACACATTGACCTTTAGGTCGCCCGAGGTAAAATTGACATTCTCCTCCGGGCTGAATTTTTTGGTATAGTAAAAGCGAAAAAATGCCAGTAGTCCCACAATGATGAGAGCGAGGATACCGGCAATGAGTAAGAATCGTTTCATTGCACTAAGCAGTTTATTTAGCCTTGGGTTCTATTTTTTTTATTCGAGGTAACAAAATTCCTGAAAAGGACTTTAATTTTACCCCTTCTAACTCAAAAAATAAAGCCCATGAGCGTCTTTTTAGTAGTTATTGCCCTTTTCATTCTTGCCATCGCCTGCGTGTGGATTATTCCCAACAAGAAAATCAGCAATAACGAGCACGACAACCAGCACTAGAATCAAGACGCGGGGGCATGAACCTGTGCGTTTTTTGCGGCTCCCGCAAGGGCACCCGCCCGCAATTCGAGCAAGCAGCCAACAAAATCGGCCGCCTTATGGCTGAATGTGGCATCACATTGGTTTATGGCGGGGGCAATATAGGCCTCATGGGCGTTTTGGCTGATGCCGTGTTGGCTGGAGGCGGCCAGGTAATTGGTGTCATTCCGGACTTCCTGATGCAACGCGAGGTAGGCCACCGAGGGGTTACCCAACTGGAGATTGTGGGCAGCATGCACGAGCGGAAGCGTAGAATGGCCGACTTAGCCGATGCATTTGTCGCCTTGCCTGGCGGTTGGGGAACGCTGGACGAACTAGCTGAAATTCTAACCTGGAAGCAACTAGGCCTCGTGAGCGCGCCCGTTGGCCTGCTGAACACCCACCTCTTCTTTAACCCGTTACTGGCGCAAATGCAGGACATGGTAACCCACGGATTTTTGGACCTGCCATCCCTGCAAAACCTTTTGGTCGAAACCGAAGAGCGAAAATTGCTCGAACGATGCGGTCTCATCCGCGTTTAAACACCATCAGCGGTATCTAAATTTTTAATAGCTTACCGGAACCATCATATGGTTCAACGTATTGCCGGCATACTTGTGGCTTTGTCCGCTTCCTTCTGCACTCACGCGCAGGAAGTACTGGGCTTTTCACTGGCTGAAGGCAAACAAAAAGTTAGCATTCCGATTCAAATTCAGAATAACCTCGTGATTGTGCCGGTTGTTCTAAATGGCCAATTGCCACTAAAGTTCATTCTGGATACCGGAGTTCGCACATCCATCCTTACGGAAAAGATTTACAGCGATATTCTCAACCTCTCTTATTCGCGGAGGTACAGCATTGCTGGACCCGGTGGCGAAAAACTGGTGGAGGCCTATGTAACAAATGATGTGTCACTTGCGATGCCAGGGGTAAACAGCCGTGGCCATGCGCTGTTAGTGTTGGAAAAAGACTACCTGGAGTTGCGAAACACCTTGGGTATGGATGTTCACGGGGTGCTGGGCTACGAGTTGTTCAGTCGGTTTATCATCGATATCGATTATGAACAGCGGATGCTCACGTTAATGCTACCTGAACGCTTTCGGGCCCGCAGGCGTTTTGCGAAGTTGCCGATTACCATTGAAGATACGAAGCCATATCTTGAAACAACTATTCAGGTTTCGGACACTGCGCATGTGCCCGTTAAGCTTATGATGGACAGCGGTGCCAGCCACGGACTACTTTTGGAGCAGACAGAGAACGGACCGATCCAGGTACCCGAAAAACACGTCAGCAGCATCATCGGCCGAGGGTTGGGCGGTGTTATCACTGGCCAAATTGGCCGCATCAAGTCAATTCGCCTGGGCCGATATCAATTAAAAGCACCTCTGGTGAATTTTCCTGACGAATACAGCTATCGCGATACTTTGAAAACCAGTGGTGCCATATTTCGCAACGGGACCATCGGGGGTGAGGTGCTCAGCCGGTTTCACGTCATTTTCGATTTTCCACGGGAGGTCGTATACCTGAAGAAAAATGCTGCCTACAAAAAAGGATTCTTTTACAACATGAGCGGAATCACGCTCAAGGCAAAGGGTTCGCGTCTGCGCAATTTTGAAGTCACCAACGTGCGACCAGATTCACCCGCAGCTCGGGCAGACATCAAAACAGGTGATGATTTGGTGATGATAAATGGCGCCAGAACCTCGGATTTAACATTGGATGAGGTAATTGCGTTTCTTAATCAAAAACCCGGCAAAAAACTTCATCTGGAAGTTAGTCGCGAGGGTGAACGATTGAAAAAACTGATTACACTTGAAAATTCCCTTTGAACAGATAGGATGGCTACTGTAGTGATCGTAGGCGGAGGTCTGGGCGGGTTACTGGCCGTGCTTCAATTGGCTAAGCAGGGTATTCCCGTAACTCTTTTTGAGCGCAAACGATACCCGTTTCACCGGGTATGTGGTGAATACATTTCCAACGAAACAGCCCCGTTCTTGCGCTCGCTGGGCGTCTACCCGAATGTCTTTCAGCCTCCCGTGATTCGCGAACTCCAACTCACCTCGGTGAACGGCCGCGCAGTAACCTTGCCACTCGACCTCGGAGGTTTCGGCATCAGCCGCTTTGCCTTCGATGCATTCCTCGTGCAGCACGTGAAGGCAGCCGGGGCCACGGTTAAGGAGCAGTCGGAAGTGACCCAGGTGACGTTCAACGGGCAGGGATTTGATGTGATGGCCGAAGGGAAACCTTGGTCAGCAGACGTGGTTATTGGCGCGCATGGCAAACGGTCGCGCCTCGATACAACGCTCAACCGCCCGTTTCTCCGAAAGCGTTCGCCTTATGTGGGGGTCAAATATCACATTCGCTATGATCAGCCCCGCAATCGCATTTCGCTGCATAATTTCGAAAACGGATATTGTGGCATCAGCCAGGTTGAAGACGGTAAAAGCAATTTATGTTATCTGGTGCACCGTGATGCAGTAAAGAAACATCACCACATTCCCGAGTTGGAGAAGGCCGTGCTTCATCGGAATCCTTACCTGAAGGAAATTTTTACAAATGCTGAGCTCCTGTTCGATCGCCCGGAGGTGATCAACGAAATTTCGTTTGCTACAAAAGGCCCCCTCGAGGGCCACGTGCTCATGGGAGGCGATGCCGCAGGCATGATTACGCCCCTGTGCGGAAATGGTATGGCCATGGCCATTCACGCCAGTAAATTATTGGCCGAAGAAGTGGGCGCGTTTTGCCGAAACGAAATCACCCGCGATCAAATGGAGCAACGCTACGCTACCCGCTGGAACAACCTGTTCGCCAAACGACTATGGGCCGGCCGGCAAATACAAAACCTGTTCGGTAGCGAATGGGCCTCAAATCTGGCCGTTAACCTGGCGCGGTTCGCGCCCCCCATAGCCAACTTCCTGATACGCCAAACGCACGGCCAGCCGTTTTAAGCCCAATTGGTAGTAATGCAGGTTGCTTGCTACCTTCACCCGACAATGCGCAACAACATGAGTCCTTCACGTAGAGGTTTTCTGAAACAATTGGGGCTAATCACCTCAGCCGGGTCGTTGGCAGCCTGGGCACAAGCCTGCTCCGGCAATTCCAAAACATCAAATGAAAACGCCATGACGGAAACTGCGAATGCCCAGTTCTTTAAAATCTCGTTGGCCGAGTGGTCATTGCACCGGACAATACAGGCCGGTGAGCTTGATCATTTGGATTTTCCGGCATTGGCCAGAAATGAGTTCGGCATCGATGCCGTTGAGTACGTGAACGGGTTCTTTAAGGATAAAGCCAAAGACACTGCTTATTTGGCAGAACTTAAGAGGCGTTGTAACGATGCAGGGGTTATCAGTTTGTTGATCATGTGCGATGGTGAGGGCGATCTGGCCGGCCCGGATGCCACTCAGCGAAAGGCGGCCGTGGAGAATCATTTCAAATGGGTGGAGGCGGCCAGGTTTTTGGGTTGCCACTCCATTCGGGTGAATTGTTTTGGTGCCGGCACACGCGAAGAAATGGCTAAAGCGAGTGCCGAAAGCTTACGAACACTGAGTGAGTTTGCGCAGCCCGTTGGCATTAATGTGCTGGTCGAAAATCATGGGGGTTTTTCATCGGACGGCCAATGGTTGAGCGGAGTGATGCGCGAAGTGGGCATGCCCAATTGCGGCACACTTCCGGATTTTGGAAACTTCTGCATGCGCAGAGAAAAAGGAGACATGTGGGAGTCGCCTTGTGTGGAGTGGTATGACCGGTACAAGGGCGTAACGGAACTGATGCCCTTTGCCAAAGGCGTGAGCGCAAAGAGCCATGAATTTGATAGCAACGGGAACAGCCAGGAAACCGACTATCGAAAAATGCTTCAAATCGTCAAATCAGCCGGGTACACGGGCTACATCGGTGTTGAATATGAAGGTAGTGGATTGCCGGAGCATGAAGGCATCCGGGCCACGAAAAAACTACTGGAACGGAGTGTGTGATTGCGGTACAGCACCGCAACTCGCCAACTAATAATGATCAGTTTCTGCCGTGATTACCGTCATGGCAATCGCCCTTCCGGGGATAGTACATTAGTGCCATCAACTAAAAAACGGAGGTTATATGACATTGATGAAAAGAATGGGATTTCCCACCTTGTTGGACAACAAGTGGATGACCGACCTGTTTGACACCGAAAAATTCTTTGATGCCGACTGGCTGAAGAGAATTCAGGCTGTGCCTGCTGTAAACGTAGTTGAAAAAGACAAAATGTTCGAAATCGAAATGGCTGCTCCCGGTTTGAACAAGAAGGATTTCAACATCACCATTGAAAATGGCGTTTTGACCATTACGGTTGAAAAAGAAGAAAAACGCGAAGAAAAAGAAGAAAACTTCACCCGTAAGGAGTTCAACTACACCAATTTCATTCGTTCGTTCACTCTTCCGGAAAACGTGAAGACAGAAAAAGTAGATGCCATCTATGAAAATGGATTGCTGAAGCTGTTACTGCCGAAGGAAGTGGAAACCAAAGTAAAACCGAAGGCTATTGAAGTTCACTAAGTTGGGTTAGGTTGACTTGGCGGTTGTAACGGGATGCTTTTCTTTAAGGCTCTTTAGAACCTACAGCGGACAAGTGAACGTCACCGAAAACTCCGCCAAAAACCAAAAAGCCTCGCCTCCTGGCGGGGCTTTTTCATGGCACCCATTACAATTGGTTGATGTGGCTGGTCTCCCAAAACAACCAGAAAAAGAACCCGTTTAAGCAAGTGGCCGATAAAAAATTCAGCCACATGGTATTTCGGTAGTTGGCCACTTCTTCTTTTCGCCACACACGGTAGAACCATATCAGGAAGAATACAACCACCGGGAACAGGGCTACCAAAAAAGACATCGCAAATCGCCACTCAAAAAAAGTGTAGAAGTACGCAGCATACAAAACCGAGGCCAGGGAAAAAATGCCCATCACCAGGCCAAACGTACCGCGCACGCCCAGCTTTAGACTAATGGTGGTATCGCCCCGCTTCGCATCTTCTGCATGTTGATACACCTGCGTCATCGGGTAAGTACCCAGCAACATCAGCGAGGCCAATGCCCCCGGAATCAAAACTTTTGTCTGAACTAAATTTTCTACCGGCAACGCATTGATTCCGGCATAGCACATCACGAAGGTGAATACGCCCTGAAAGAACGCCACCCACAACCAGCCGGCTATGGGGTACTTCTTTAGCCGCACGGCTGGATGGCTATAGGCTTTTGATGCCAAGCCATAGAGGAGTATCATGACGGCAAAAATGCTGTTCACTTTCCACCAGGCCAGGCCGACTGCCACCAAATCCAGCAGCCAGGCCGCCACAAACAATAATCGGTTCACGGGTGGGGGATTTTTAAGTCCACCGATGCTGCCTTCATCCTTATCGAAATAGCTGTTGTAGCCATTGCTGGCCGGATAGACCAACAGGTGAATAATGACAAACGACCAAAGCAAGCGATCGCCATTCAGGTTTGGTGAAATGGCCAGCGCAAAAAAATACACCGGCATCAAAAACCAGGAAAACAAAAACCGCAGATGAAGAATGGTTGAGCGCATGAACCTGAACGAAACCGTCAATTTATGGTTTTTTTGGTATACTTGACCCAATGAGTTATATCACCGCTATCGGCACGGCCAATCCGCCACACCGGCACAGCCAACAACAAATTGCCGACTTCATGTTGAAGACAACCCAACTTCAGGGGGATGATGCGCGCAGACTCAAAACGCTTTACCGCGCCACCGGCATCGAGCATCGGTACTCCGTGCTGGCCGACTATGGGCGATCATTCGACTTCTCGTTTTATTCCAACACGGAAGACCTTGAGCCTTTTCCCTCCACACGAAAACGCCTTGAATTGTATCGCACGCATGCCCTGAAACTCAGCCTCGATGCCGTGCGGCAATGCCTGGGAACACGATCAACCGATGGAATCACGCACCTGATTGTGGTGAGCTGCACCGGCATGTACGCGCCCGGATTGGACATTGACCTTGTAAATGCACTGGGCCTCAGCCGGCAAGTTGAGCGGCTTTGCATAAACTTCATGGGATGTTACGCGGCCATTAATGCGCTTCGGCAGGCCGATACGATTTGTCGTGCAGAACCAGACGCCTCGGTGCTGGTCGTTTGCACCGAACTCTGCAGCATTCACTTTCAAAAAGAAGCAACCGAAGACAACCTGCTGGCCAATGCTCTTTTTGCCGATGGCTCGGCTGCCTTATTGGTAAGCGGCCGTCCGGATCGTGGGCTCAACCTGAAGCCGGTAAGCTTCTTCTGCGATCTGGCCCCGGCCGCTGAGCAAGACATGGCCTGGACCGTGGGCGACCTCGGGTTCGAAATGAAGCTATCCACCTACGTGCCAGACGTCATCCGGCAGGGGATAAAAAGTCTGACACATCGGCTACTGGACAAAATCGGGTTGAGTCAACATCAAATTGCCTATTACGCCATTCATCCGGGAGGAAAAAAGATTATCGAATCCATTGAAACGGAGCTGGGCTTAACGCGAAAGGATACGCAGCACTCCCATGAAGTTTTAAAGAACTACGGCAACATGTCTTCGCCAACGGTTGTGTTTGTGCTTCAGCAGCTTAGCCGGCAACTCAACGGCATTGATGATGGCCAGAACATTCTCAGCTTCGCCTTCGGCCCCGGTCTTACACTGGAGAGCATGATACTTAAAATTGAAAACCACTGATGGATTTTGCAGAACGCAGTGCCGATGTTGAGATCATGGACGATCTGGATTGCCAGGGTGAAGTGGTTGACCAAACCCTGCGGGAACTCGATTTCATTAACAAATGGCTCGGTGGAAATGCGGTCACCCTTGAAGCTCTCAAAAGAGTATTGCCGGATTGTGGACCGACCATACGCCTGGCGGACCTGGGTTGTGGAAGCGGAGATATGCTGAGGCGCGTGAGTGTGTTGGCGCGCGCGCGTGGAATTAAGGCAGAGCTGACCGGCTTTGATGCCAACCCGCACATCGTTGCGTTCGCCCGCAACCATTCCCGAGGCTATCCGGAAATTCGATTCGAGCCCGTGAATATTTTCTCGGACGAATTCAAACAACTCACTTTTGATTTGGTGACAGCCACCTTATTCTTCCACCATTTTTCCAATGACCAACTGATTCACTTCTTTCGGCAATTGCGCAACCAGACGCGGGTTGCCATCATCGTTAATGACATACACCGTCATCCGCTGGCGTACTACTCCATTAAATGGCTCACAACGGCATTATCAAAATCATCTATGGTTCGGTTTGACGCCCCCTTGTCCGTGCGCAGGGCCTTTACGCGGGCAGAACTCGAGCATATTATGGCGGAAGCCGGCATAACTACCTATCATTTGCGCTGGAAATGGGCCTTTCGATGGCAACTCATCATCCGCGCGGGTCAGTAACCATACCCCTACTTTGGCACAATTATTATACTTTCACAGTCAATAAAATCTTCAATATGAAAATCTGGACAGGTATAGCCATGATGGCCTTGATGGTGGGTTGCTCATCTTCACCCTTCGGCAAGAAAGTAAATGAACCCTTTACCGGCTCGGCTTACGAATCGAACAATCGCTTTTTCAGGGCTTCGGGCAAAGGCACGAGCTCACAGGATAACATTGCCCGCGGAAAGGCCGACATTGATGCCAAAACTATTCTGGCGGGCCAAATCAACACCACGATGAAACAGGTAGCTGACCAATACCTCGGCCAAACGGAGAACGAGCGGGCCGCAGATGTGGCCGATAAGTTTCAGAGCCTGGCCCGGCAGGTGATGAATACCGATATGGCCGACCTGCGCAAGATTGGTGAGAAAAAATACTACAACGAAAAAACAAGAGAGTATACCGTGTTTATGGCATATGAGATTAAAAAGAACGCCATGTTCCGGTTTATGAAAAAGCAGGCCAAGGTTGACCAAACCATCAACGAGCGCCAAATGGATCTGATCAATAAGATTTTGGACGAGCAAATTAAGGAGACGGAGGACGAAGGGGAAAACTAGCCCTTCCCTTCCGCCATCTTTTCGGCCGCCTCGGCAATCTTCAGCTGCTCGATAAAGTCATCGATCTCCCCGTTCAGGATGGCGGGCAGGTTGTGCTGCGTGTACCCGATGCGGTGATCCGTTACCCGGCTTTGCGGATAGTTGTACGTGCGAATCTTTTCGGAGCGGTCACCACTGCGCACCTGGCTCCTGCGCGAAGCGCCAATGGCGGCCTGCTGCTTCTCCACTTCAATTTCGTAAAGCTTGGTGCGCAGCATCTGTAAAGCCCGCTCACGGTTGCCGTGTTGCGAGCGCTCGACCTGGCACACGACTACAATGCCGGAGGGCTTGTGCGTTAACTGCACTTTCGTCTCCACCTTATTTACGTTCTGTCCGCCCGCCCCACTGCTTCGGGCGGTTTGGAACTCCAGGTCAGCCGGGTTCAGTTGCACATCCACCTCCTCGGCTTCGGGCAACACCACTACCGAGGCTGCCGAAGTATGCACGCGGCCCTGTTGTTCGGTGGCCGGTACACGCTGCACGCGGTGCACACCCGATTCATACTTAAAAATGCCAAAGGCGCCCTCGCCTTCCACCGTGCTGATGATTTCCTTATAACCTCCGGCAGTGCCTTCGGTAAAATCCATTACAATCATTTTGAGCCCTCTGCGATCGCAGAAGCGCTGGTACATGCGATACAAGTCTCCTGCAAAGATGGCCGCTTCATCTCCTCCGGTACCCGCCCGAATTTCCACAATGCAATTCTTGTCGTCATTCGGGTCACGGGGCATCAGCAGTTCTTTCAGCTCCTGCTCCAGCCGATCGCGTTTGGGCGTAAGTTCATCCAGTTCCATCTTGGCGAGTTCACGCATCTCCGCATCCTTTTCCTGCTCCAACACCTCTTTGGCGTGCTGCACCCCGTCTAAGGCTCTGCGGTACTCATCGTACTTTCGCACCACCTTCTCCAGGTCTTTGTATTCTTTGCTTAATTGAGAAAACCTTTTGATGTCACTGACCGTGTCGGGTTGCACGATCAATTGACCCACTTCCTCAAAGCGATGCTTGATTTCTTCCAGCTTCTCAATCATAACAGGGCGGCAAAGTTAAAAATTTGCCCCAATCCTGACGGACTCCAGACTGCCAACCGTAGCTTTGTCCCATGCATCGGGTGATTTTTGACGGATCTCACTTGCGCTACCTGCAAACGGGGCTGGGCCAGTTTTGCCATCAGCTGCTAAAATGTTACCAGACGCTGCCACTAGCCGACTTTGAAGTTGAAGCGCTGGTGCATCCGCGCGGGGCAGCCGATGTGCCCGCCACAAAGTTGTTGAACACATGGGTGAGGCGATATGGAGGCCCCGCTCGCCATTTCCTTTTCCCAGCTTCTGATTTATGGCATGTCACAGCCGAACACCGATTTCATACGCCCGTGCGCACGCGCCATGTGTTGCTGACCCTTCATGGTCTGCATTTTTTAAATGAAGCCTTTTCGGATGCCCAAAAAAGAAAAAACCTAGAGGCCGTGCAACGCCTGGTCGACCGGTCAGATGCCGTAGCAACGGTTTCTCGCCACACACTCCATTTCGCTCAACAGCATCTTAACCTATCCGGCAAAAGGCCGCAAGTGATTCACATTGGATTTAATCCCACTTCGGCTGAACCCGTGAACCCTGGCCTTGTGCGTGGCCCCTTTCTTTTTTTTGTTGGTTCCTTTTTTGAGCGAAAGAACGTACATGTACTGTTGCCCTTGGTCCGTCAATACCCGCAGTTATCACTTGTGCTGGCCGGAAATCACAACACGGCTTATGGTGAAAGGGTGAAGTCGATGATTCAGGAACAACGGCTCGACCAGCAGGTAATTTTGCCGGGCGAAATTTCGGAAAACGCCAAAGTTTGGCTGTACCAACATTGCGAGGCGTTTGTCTTTCCCTCGCTTGATGAAGGTTTCGGTATTCCGATACTGGAGGCGCTGTGGCACGGGAAGCCCGTCTTCACCTCCAACCGTGCCAGCCTGCCCGAAGTAGCCGGGCCGTTTGCTCATTATTGGCATTCGTTTGAGGATGATCACATCATTTCGGTGTTCGAAAAGGGACGTCAGGAAATCGAGGAGCCGGATTATGGGAGACGACAAAAAGCAAAACAGTACGCGGCTCAGTTTACCTGGTCAAATACTGCTCAACATTATGTAAACTTGTATCGTCAACTGATGGCTCAATCATGAAACGTTTCCTGCTATTCACCACGATTATCGTGTTCAACCTTTCGTGCAACAAATCCCTCAACCAGGAGCAGCGCGAAGAAATCCGGGACAACATGAAAAAGGGTGAGATCCGGAAAGTATCCGAAGCCGAACTTCTGGAGGCGGCATACGCCTATGCACGGCCACTGGCCACAACTCTGGAAAGCATAAGCGATAGTCCGGCAAAAATTGACTCCCTGTGTAAAGCGCAAGGCGTGATTTTCGTACCCCTTTCTTCTTCATCCAACCTCACAGAGGTGGAGGCACAAATACTGGAAGCCTATCAAAGCAACCGCGGTGAAAAGCTATCGGAGAATATGCAAAAGGTGGGCACCGACTCCCTGTTGTACACCCGCCCGGTTCAATTGGAGCGGCCGGACGGCTCCTATGAATTCATGAAGGCCATCGGCATACGAATGTCACGCAAACAGGTGGTGCTCTCGATGAGTAACGAATGAGCGACTGGAAAATCCGGATTGATACAGGTGGTACTTTCACGGATTGCCTGGCTGAAGATCCGGATGGTGCCATTCACCGACTGAAGATTCTCAGCAACAGCACCCTTCGTGGACGATTGGTAGCACGTGTAGACCGGTTCACCTGGTTAGTTAATATGGTGTGGCCGGTCATTGAAGATATTTATCAGGGCTTCCTTTTTCGACCCAGCGGCCAAGCGAATATTCGCGTGAAGGCCGTCAACATCAGCCGCAACCATATTACACTTAGCCACGCACTCCCACAGTCGCGCACAGGAGAATCCTTCGACCTCACCACAGATGAAGAAGTGCCGGTGTTAGCCGCCCGCCTGCTCACCCGCACACGTCTGACAGGGTCGTTTCCCAAACTGGAAATGCGCCTCGGGTCCACCCGTGGCACCAATGCAATTCTAGAAAGAAAGGGTGCGCGTACGGCCTTTATTACAACGCGAGGCTTCCGGGATCTTTTGATTATTGGTGACCAACAGCGGCCTGACTTATTTGCCCTGGATGTGCGCAAGCCGACACCCCTCTATGCATTGGCGTTGGAAGTCAATGAGCGGGTGAATGCCAGGGGTGAAGTGCTTCAGGAACTCACCACGAGCGAACAACAACGCGTGTTGAAGTTGCTGCGCAAGCACCGGATTGAGTCGGTAGCGGTTGCCCTGCTCAATAGCTACCAGAACAACACGCATGAAATCATGCTGCGGGATTTTCTGGTCACGCATGGCTATGCGTTTGTATCGATCTCATCCGAGTTGTCGCGCCAGATTAAACTGTTGTGGCGGGCTGAAACCACGGTGGTCAATGCCTACCTGCAGCCGATTATTCATCAGTACGTGTCGCGTATTCGCCAGGGTTTGCATCATGCCCCCCTTCGAATCATGACCAGCGCGGGAAGCCTGGCAGAAGCCGGTGCTTTCCAACCCAAGGATAGCCTGCTGAGCGGGCCAGCCGGGGGAGTAGTGGGCGCAGTTGAGATTGGGAAGCAGGCCGGACACCGTGAAGTTATCGGCTTTGATATGGGCGGAACGAGCACGGATGTATCGCTGTATCATCAACGACTTGACTATCGGTATGAATCGAAAGTGGGCGATCAAAAAATTCTCTCCCCATCCCTGGCCATCGAAACGATCGCAGCCGGAGGCGGGTCAATTTGCGATTTCGATGGCCATAAGTTCACGGTAGGGCCGCATAGCGCGGGCGCATCACCCGGGCCAGCCTGCTGCGGGCAAGGCGGCCCACTGACCATCACCGATGTCAATCTGCTATTGGGCCGGGTGAACGAAAACCAGTTCGCACTCCCGCTTTCACCAACCGCGGCTGCGCGGGCATTGCAACAATTGATGGCAAAGGCCCGGAAGCAAACCAAACGTGCCTATCGCGAACTGGATGTGTTGCTCGCCCTGGTAACGATTGCCAATGAGAAGATGGCCGAGGCCATCAAAAAAGTATCGTTGCAGCGGGGCTACGATCCACGCCATTTTGCCTTGGTTAGTTTTGGCGGGGCCGGAGGACAGCATGCCTGCAGCCTGGCGGAGCATTTGGGCATGAAGAACATACTGGTTCCTTACGATGCCGGCCTGCTAAGCGCATTTGGTATTGCCTGCGCCCGATTGGAACGAACGGAGGAACAGCTGGTACTTCAGGATTATGTACATGTAGCTTTACGCATTGAACCTCTTTTGAACGAGTTGGCCCAGCGCGCCCGGAATCATCTGATCGAACAAGGTGAGACCGCTGATGAACTTATCGTGAAAGAGCGTTTGATTTTTCTTCGCTTCTGCGGCCAGGAAACACCGCTCGAAATAGTGGTGCAGCCTAACCTGCCGGCCGCGTATGAAAAGCGTTACCGCCAAGTGTATGGGCATTGGCTTCCCGACCGGGAAATCGAAGTTGTGTCTGTTCAGGTGCGCGTAACCGTCCGCGAAGCTAACCGCTCCGGTCAACCGCATCGAAAAAAGACCTATTCTCCTGATCCTGCTCATCAGAAAAAAATCTTTTCGCGGGGCCGATGGCTCAACACGCCTGTTTTTGAATGGGAGCGGCTCCGGGCTGGCGCCCGAATTAATGGACCTGCTTTAATCAGTAGCAACAATTCTACCACCTGGGTGGAAGAAGGCTGGCGATTCGAACTCGATGAAAAAATGACCGGGCACCTGTCGGCCACGAGGTTGCCACAAAAAAACACAAGAAAGCTGGTGGCCGAGGCGGATCTGGAATTGTACACCAACCGGTTTACCGCCATTGCAGAAGAAATGGGGGCCCTTCTGCAGCGCACTTCGTTTTCGGTGAATGTAAAAGAGCGGCTTGATTTTTCGTGCGCCCTGTTGGATGCGCAAGGCTTTCTGGTGGTGAACGCTCCGCATATCCCCGTGCATTTAGGAAGCCTGGGGGTGTGCGTACGTGAAGTGAAGAAGGCGCTGAAGATGAAACCGGGTGATGTGGTGATGACCAATCACCCAGGTTTTGGCGGCTCGCACCTACCGGACGTCACGTTGATCAAGCCGGTGTACCATGACAACCGGTTGATCGGCTATGTAGCCAACCGTGCGCATCATGCCGAGATAGGTGGCGCCAAACCCGGCTCAATGCCTGCCTTCGGCAAATCGCTGGATGAAGAAGGAGTGATTATTTCCCCCACCTGGCTGATGCGAAACGGAAAGGTAGAATGGGCACGCGTAAAAAAAATGTTTACTGATGGACGTTACCCCTCGCGCCTTCCCGAAGAAAACCTGGCTGACCTCAACGGAGCGCTGGCCGCTCTGCAGTACGGTGAGCAGGCCCTACATCAGCTCTGCAAGCAGGAAGGTGCTGCGCGTGTGCGCGGCTTTATGAAACAACTCCGGCTTCTCGCACGCGAATCGCTGCGGGAAGCTTTACACCAGCTACCGCGCTCTCGTTATCAGGCAGTCGAATACCTGGATGATGGCTCGCCCCTGTGTGTACAGATTCGAAAACACAATGATCGCATTTCCATCGACTTTGCCGGAACGGCCGCCCGGCATCCCGGCAACCTGAACGCCACACCGGCCATCGTTCAAAGCGTGGTGCTGTACGTCATGCGTCTGCTTGTCAATCAACCCATTCCGATGAACGAAGGACTCATGGATCTGATTGACCTTCATATTCCCTCAAGTTTGCTGAATCCGGATTTCCACCGCCAACCGATTCCGGCCGTGGTGGGCGGAAACACAGAGGTAAGCCAGCGATTAACCGATCTGCTGCTGAAAGCCCTTGACCTTTCGGCCTGCAGCCAGGGCACCATGAACAACTTCCTGTTTGGCAACGCCCGGCTGGGTTACTATGAAACCATAGCTGGCGGTTGCGGAGCCGGTCCCGGGTTTACTGGAGCCAGTGCCGTGCATCAACACATGACCAACACCCGAATTACCGATGCGGAGATTCTGGAACATCGCTACCCGGTTGAAGTGATGGAGTTCTCCGTACGAAAAGGTTCGGGTGGTAAGGGCCGATGGCACGGAGGCGATGGCCTTACGCGTGTCATCCGTTTTGGAGAAACGATGGAAGTGAATATTCTGACGCAACACCGAAAGGAAAAACCCTTTGGGAAACGAGGTGGTGCAGCCGGGGCCCCGGGTCAACAGGAGATCATACGAACAGATGGTACACGTCAAAAACTAAAAGGGCTGGATAGCGCAGAGGTCAGGAACGGAGACATGATCAAGATCAAAACGCCCGGTGGCGGGGGCTGGGGGCGATAAGACGGTAATTTCCAACTCCGCTGTCAACCCGCAACGTGAGGCCGATGCCTCCTCAAATGAGTTTCTTTCGTAAAAAATCGGCTGTATACCCTTTACCTTTCTTAACCATCTCTTCTGGGGTTCCCTCAAACACCAGGTAACCTCCCCTTTTCTCACCTCCTTCCGGGCCAAGGTCAATAATCCAATCGGCACATTTGATTACTTCCAGGTTATGTTCGATGATGATCACCGAATGACCCTGATCCACGAGTGCGTTGATGGCTTTCAGTAATTTGCTGATATCGTGAAAGTGAAGACCCGTTGTGGGTTCATCAAAAATAAAAAGCAGGTGCCCCTCAGCCGCATTCTTGCCCAGAAAAGACGCCAGCTTAACGCGTTGGGCCTCGCCACCGCTCAACGAGTTGGAGGACTGACCCAATTTGACATAGCCGAGACCAACGTCAAACAGCGGCAACAGCTTTTCGTATACGGGCTTTTTGTCGCGGAAAAATTCAAGCGCTTCTTCCACGGTTAGGTCAAGTACATCGGCAATCGACTTGCCCTGATACTCCACTTCAAGGATTTCATTTTTGAATCGCTTCCCTTTGCAACTTTCGCAGGTCAGGTGAATATCGGCCATGAACTGCATCTCTACCGTGATCTGTCCCTCGCCTTCGCACGTCTCGCATCGGCCACCCTCCACATTAAAGGAGAAATGCGAGGGCTTGTAGCCTCGTTGTTTACCCAGCGGTTGATCGGCATACAACTGCCGGATGGCATCGTAGGCCTTTACATAACTCACCGGATTACTTCGAGAGGATTTTCCGATCGGATTCTGATCCACAAACTCCACCTGCGTGATGCGGGCATAATCCCCGCTCAACTTGTCGTACCGGCCGGGCACTTCCGATACACTTCCACTTAGCCGGCCGACAGCCGGATAGAGTATTTTTTTAATCAGCGTGGACTTGCCCGAGCCGCTGATGCCGGTGACTACCGTGAGTACGCCCAGCGGAAAATTAACCTCCAGGTTTTTCAGATTGTTTTCGCGTGCGCCATGTACGACAACGGCATCCTTCCACTTACGCCTTCGGGCCGGTATGCTTATTCGATCTCGCCCGGTCAGGTAATCAGTTGTGTGTGTTTGCACGCCATTCATCCTGGCCAGACTCCCCTGAAACATCAGGCGACCGCCATGGCTGCCCGCATCGGGACCAATGTCGATAATCTGGTCAGCCGCCCGCATGATTTCTTCTTCATGTTCGACTACGATTACCGTGTTCCCCAGATCGCGCAACGACAATAAAACTTCCACCATGCGGGCCGTATCCTTCGGGTGCAGGCCTATACTTGGCTCATCTAGAATGTACATGGAGCCGACCAGTGCGCTGCCCAGTGAAGTTGCAAGTTTTATCCGCTGGAATTCTCCCCCGGAAAGTGTGTTCGTAAGCCGGTTGAGGGTGAGGTAGCCAAGGCCCACCTTCACCAGATACTCCAGGCGGAATTTGATTTCCGTGGTTAACCGCTCGGCAACTTTGCGGTCGTGAGCCGGCAAATTCACTGAATCAAAAAATTGTAACACCTCCTCAATCGGCAACAGCACCAGATCGGTGATGGACTGGCCGGCAACTTTTACGTACGCGGCATCTTTACGAAGCCGGGTGCCGCGGCAGTCCGGGCAGGTGGTGCGCCCGCGGTAACGCGACAACATCACCCGATATTGAATCTTGTGTGTTTTTGATTCGAGGTAGCGGAAGAAATTATGTAGGCCGTCAAGCGAATCGTTGCCATTCCAAAGAAGTTCGCGCTGGCGGGCGGTGAGCTCGCTATAAGGCCGGTGAATGGGGAAATCGAATTTGACACCTTGCTTAATCCACGGCTTGGCCCACTCACTCATGACGTCACCGCGCCAGGGTGCCACGGCACCCTCATACAAAGACAATGATTTATCCGGAATAACCAGATCTTCGTCAATACCCAGTATACGGCCGAAACCCTCGCAGGTTTGACACGCGCCATAGGGGTTGTTGAAGCTGAAAAAATTGACGGAAGGCTCGGTAAACAAAATACCATCCCGTTCGAAGCGATCACTAAAATGCCGTTTGGGCTGCTGCTCCACATAAATCACGCAATCGCCATGGCCTTCAAAAAAAGCCGTCTGCACGGAATCAGCTAGTCGAAAGGTCAAGTCTTCATCTTGCGCGTTAACAGTCGCACGGTCAATAAGTATCTCTACCTCCGGCTTCTGGGAGGGTGTCGCTCCTTTCTTTTTCTTGGGTGCTGTGTGCCCGAGGGTGGCCAGCATTTCTTCGATAAACTTCACCTCACCCTGCACCAACACGCGGGCAAATCCTTTACTCAGGAGAATATTCAACTCATCGGCCAGGCTACGTCCCTTTTGCAAGGTGAGGGGTGCTGCTACCATCACCCGGGTACCGGTTGTCTGCCGATTGATAAACTCCACCAACTCGGTAACCGTGTTTCGCTTTACCTCCTCACCGCTTACCGGGGAGTACGTCTTCCCGATTCGGGCAAAAAGCAACTTGAGGTAGTCATAGATTTCAGTAGTGGTGCCCACCGTAGAACGCGGGTTTCGTGTATTCACCTTCTGCTCAATGGCAATGGCAGGCGACACCCCCCGGATGTAATCGACATCCGGTTTCTCCATACGCCCTAAGAATTGCCTGGCATACGAATTCAGGCTTTCCACATACATGCGCTGGCCCTCGGCAAAAAGCGTATCAAAGGCCAGGGATGATTTACCGGAGCCGGACAGGCCTGTGATCACCACCAGCTTGTTGCGCGGAATCGCTACACTAAGGTCCTTGAGATTGTTTACCCGCGCACGCTTGATAATGATGTACTGGCGGGGATCCAGTTGATCGAGTTCGCTTTCAGTAAACAGTACAGGCGAGGACATGGGGGACAAAAGTAAAGAACACCATCCGGGTGGATGGTGTTCCGCATTGTAAATATTTCAGGGAAACTCAGTTATCGAAATCGGGGTCGTAGCTGGCTTCGCGATTGCCTCTTCGCTCTCCGCCATCTTCTTCATCGTAGTCGGACTCTCCGTTTTCCTCGAAATCGTCATTGCTGCTATTGTCGAAATCATCATCGCCTGCCGGGGGCACGGCTGCGAACTCCCCATCTGCGGCCTTCTCCATTTCATAGTCCCCCTCGCTATTCTTGGTTGTGGGCACCTTGATCAGATACGTTGCATCATCCGTTTCAAGGGGAAAAACAAAAATAGGTTCGTTCTTGGCGTTGGTGATTCGGGAAATGCTGGTCTCATAGCCGTTAGGATATTGTGTCCGCAATAATTCCCTCAAATCCTCATTGAGCCCCTCGAGGCTTTTAATGACACGTTTTTTGCTAACGGGCATGAATCAACTTTATTGTAAAATCGGGGTAAATAGACAAAAGAATTATTCTTAGAGGCAAATTTTTTTTGATTTTTTTTGCTGCCCTGAATAATCTACTTACCTTTCTCATCCGCAACAAATAAAATTAACCGCATCGCCTATCGACTCAGACCTTTACGTTACCCAACCTAAGTAACATGATAGACAACCGATGCAGCGACCATGAATTGGTTTCGCGATATCAACAAGGTAGTGAGAGGGCATTCGAGACGCTTCTGCTTCGACACAAATCCCGGGTTTATACTGCCATTTATTTGATTGTAAAAGACCGCTACGTGGCGGAGGATCTTTTGCAGGAAACCTTCATCAAAGCTGTGAACACCATTAAGGGCGGTCGCTACAACGAAGAGGGAAAATTCGGCCCTTGGCTGGGGCGCATAGCCCACAATCTGGCCATTGACCATTTTCGGAGAAATAAGCGCTATCCCGAAGTAACCTTGGAGGATGGCAGCCGGGTTTTTGACTCGCTCCAGTTTTCCGAGGGGTCTTTTGAAGATTTCCAGATCTGGCAGGATACTAAGGCCAAACTACGCACGTTAATAAAAGGGCTGCCAGCCGAACAAAAGCAGGTATTGGTAATGAGGCATTACATGCACCTCAGTTTTCAGGAAATTGCCGAAAAAACAGGGGTCAGCATCAATACCGCACTTGGTCGTATGCGCTACGCCCTCATCAACCTGCGCAAAAAAATGGATAGCAATGCAAATGCCTATGATAAAAACCTTTACCCAAAACGACCTGATCAGGTTTATTTACCACGAGACCACGAACGAGGAGGAGTCGGAGATCAATAAAGCCTTGTTGTGCGACTCGGAATTGCGCCAGCGCCATGCCGAGTTGCTCGACCAAAAACGCCAACTGGACCAGGCCCGCCTGGAACCCGGCAGTCAGGTAATTGCGAACATCCTGAATTATGCCCGTGGCCTGGAGGTAAAACAATAACCCACCACCCGCGCGGCACCAAAGACAAGTTCCAAGAAAAAGGAGTTTGGCTTTTTTAGACCAATCGGCAGACCAAGCGCAAAGAATCTTGCCCGATTCGCAGCCGCTAAAGTCTCGTTACCCGAATGTTGCGCCAGCGCACCTTAACGCCCCCACCGTCATGAATCTGTAATGCCATCTTTCCGGCACTAGATCCGATTTTATCATCCGACAAGCGAATCATTTCCGTGCCGTTCAACCAGGTGACTACATCGTTGCCGGTAACGCGAACCTTGAGTGTATTCCACTTCGTGGGCTTAAGGGCAGCTTCCTTGTCGGGATGCGGCAGAATGAGCCAGCCCCGTCCGTAGGACTCGTAAATGCCGCCCGTGTGCATTCCGGGCGGGGCAACCTCCACCTGCCACCCGTTGATGATAGTGCCCTCCAGCGAAGCAAGAAAAAAAACCCCGCTATTGCCGTTCGACTCCTGCTTAAACTCAAGGGTGAGTTCAAAGTCTTTGTACTCAGCTTCGGTCGCCAGGTATCCGTATTGTTTTTCGGGGCCACTCTCACAGACCAACTCCCCGCGCTCTACGTACCATTTTTCCGTTCCGTAAACGGCCCAGCCCGTCAGATCTTTTCCATTGAAGATCGTTAGCGGTTGCTGCGCCAGCAGAGGCGTAGAAAGGCACAGAAGCAAGATCAGTTTTTTCATGGCTGGGTCTTTGAGGTCAAACAAATTGACCAAAAAATGCTGACCAAGCAAGCGTTTCATTTTCTTTGCACCCGGCATGAGAGTCGTTATTCTGCATCAGCATTTCAAGACACCGCAAAGCGGGGGCGCCATCCGATCGTACTATCTGGCCCGCGCACTGGCTGATCGAGGCATTGCAACGGTTGTGATTACAGCCCACAACGGACCGAAAAAAACTGACGATGTGGAGGGAATTGAAGTGCATTACCTGCCGGTAGCATACGACAATCGTTTTGGTTTTTGGAAACGCCTTGTTTCCTTCTGGCGGTTTCTTCGGCTTGGTACGCGTGAGGCTAAAGCTGTTCATGGCGTTGACTATTACTATGCGATTTCCACGCCACTTACGGTGGGATTGATGGCCCGCTGGCTGAAACGCAAGACAGGCGTGCCCTATTTCTTTGAAGTGGGTGACTTGTGGCCGGAAGCTCCCATTCAGTTGGGCTATATCCGAAACGCCTGGCTCAAGAAATGGCTTTACCGCCTCGAGCGATCAATCTACCGGGAGGCCCGGGCTGTGGTTGCCTTGTCCGTTGATATCGAGACCTACATCCGGAAGGTTTCACCCGGCACGGTTACGCATGTTATCCCCAACATGGCGGATTGCGAGTACTACAACCCCTCTACACAAAAATCCAGAGCGCCAGAAAATCTGGCAGTGGCCTACCTGGGTGCCTTGGGTGTGGCCAATGGCCTGGACTTTCTGCTCGACTGTGCGCACGAATCGCTTAAAGCGAAAGCAGCCATCCGGTTTATCGTGGGGGGAGACGGTGCAATGCGCGACCATCTCGTAAACCGAATCAACAACGAAAAGCTTACCAATGTAAACTTGCTTCCCTTTCAAAACCGCGAGGGTGTGCGGCAAACGTTAGCCGGAGCAGATGCCGTGTTTATCTGCTACCAAAATAAACCCGTACTCCAGACAGGTTCCCCAAACAAGTATTTTGACGGACTGGCGGCCGGCAAGCTGATTGTGGTGAACGTGAATGGCTGGATGCGTGAAGAAATTGAACAGGCCCATTGCGGGATATTTGTTGATCTTGCGCGGCCGGCCGCCTTGGTTGAAAAACTGACGAGCTTATCAACGGCCGAAGTTCAACAGATGAAATCCAATGCACGGTCGCTGGCGAAACGATCATACGACCGTTTGGCGCTGGCGGAGAAATTTGCCGGGCTGTTCCGTCCGGAGATGAAATAGCCTTCGCTCGCCTGATTACTTTCCGGACAGGGCGAATTCAATTATTTTTGCGCTTTACCGTTCTTTTCCGTGCCATGCTGAACCGACACACCCTCCGCATCAAAATCATGCAAAATCTTTTTGCATTCGAACAATGTAAAGAAGCCGATTTTGAGCTGGCCAAAGATTGGGTGGGGGATCACTTCCTGCCCGACCTCAATTCAATGGAGGTACAGGACAAGGAGGGTTTGAAAAAACAACGGAAGCAGGCCATTCAATTTTTCGAGAAAAAGTTTCGCTCGCCCGAAGCCAGCCTGGAGGATGACAAAATCACCACAGCCGTAAAGGACGGACTGGCCATGTTCGAAAAGCAGGTGAAGAAAGATCACCAGCACCTGAAAACAAACCTGGTCAGCGAGGTTTCGCGCATCAGTAGCTGGTATTACTCCGTGTACGCACTTTGGCTGAATTTTTACGACCTCGCAAAAGAAGACACCAAAAGCAACCACACGAACTGGTTGGGCAATCAGGTGGTGAAAGCCCTCCAGGCTAACGATGAACTGCAAAAGGCCATTCTGCAATTCGATGCCGGCTGGGGAACCCGACAGGACTTTGCCCGCAGGTGGTTTCGCGAAATTTTCAAAGCCGGCAAGGAATATCAGGCCTACCAGGAATTGCAAAAGCCCACTGCCGATGATGACAAGCAACTGCTCAAGCAAATGCTGCGCAGACTTGTTGTGGGTAAGGGCGTAATCCACGACTACTTTGAAGAGCAGGACCTTCGCTGGGTGGAAGACAAAGAAGTAATCAAAGGCCTGGTTGAAAAGACCATCAAAACACTGGAGAACGGCAAGGTTGAAATACAGAAACTCACGATTGATTGGAATGACGACAAAGAGTTTCTCGAGAAGCTCTTCACGCAGGCCACATCGTTAAAACCTGAATACACCAAACTGATTGCTGACAATACCAAAAACTGGGAGGTAGATCGTTTGCCCCTTACCGACCGGGTGATTCTGGAAATGGCAATAGCCGAGATGATCTCGTTTCCACAGATCCCGGTAAAAGTTACCCTGAACGAGTACATCGAACTGGCCAAAAAATACAGTACACCAAAAAGCCGTCAATTCATCAATGGCATTCTGGACGTGATCACGAAAACGCTGCAGCAACAGGGCGTGATTCGAAAGAGCGGCCGGGGTCTTATCGACAATAAGTAACCGTAACGGCTGCCTGCGCGATTCAGCCAAAAACTGTATCTTTCGAGCTCGAATTTTTAACTCGCCTGATATGAGCAAAAAAAGCAGCAACACCCTCATGGCCTTTTTAGCCGGAGCCGCAGTGGGCACCATTTTGGGCATTTTATACGCGCCCGATAAGGGTTCCGTAACCCGCGAAAAGCTCTCGTACCGCCTCGACAAATACAAAAAGATGCTCGAAGACTACCTGAACGAGTTGGTTGCCGGCAATGTAGCCGAAAATGGAAACGGCCATTCCAAGGCACGCCCACAAGGCCAAAAAATCGTGAACGAAGCCCAGGGTAAGGCACAACGCCTGTTGGAAGACGTGGATGAACTGCTGGAACAGTTGCGTGGCAAAAAGAGTTTATAATGATGTGTTAATAGGTAGTGTGCTGCTGCCTAAACCTTAATTTTGTAACAGAAACGAGTATGACGATGAAAATTATGACGAAATTAATGGTAGCCCTGGCGTTGATCGTGCTGGTAGCTGCCTGTAAGAACCGCGATGCGGAAAAGAAAATTGCGGAGTTAGAGTCACGGCTGGCGCAGATGGAAGCCAAAAATCAGGCTCCGGCAACCCCGGCCCAAACACCCCAGCCCACACCGCAGCCAGAAACCAAGCCCGAGGGCCCGCTGCCTGTGCTGTCCTTCGAGACAACCGCCCATGACTTCGGCACCATTAACGAAGGGCAAAAAGTAGTTCATACTTACAAATTCAAAAATACGGGCGAGGCACCGCTCATCATTCAAAGTGCACAGCCTTCGTGCGGTTGCACGGTACCCGATTGGACGAAAGAACCAATCCCCGTTGGGGGCACCGGCTTTGTCAAAGCTGAATTTGACAGCAACGGCAAACCAGGCGTAAACAACAAGAGCATCACCGTTACGGCCAACACGTGGCCTAAAACAACACAATTGAATTTCAAGGCGATGGTTGTAGGTAAGGCAACGGGTGACAATGGCCCGGTGAAGCAATAACCCGAACAAAGGCAATATAAAAATCCCGCTACGAGCGGGATTTTTTCTTTTCATCCCCAGTAAACAGAATATCTCAATATCTTTACGCCCTAATTTTTAGAACCATGTACGCAGTTATTCTCCAGGCACAAGCCCAATCCAATTGGATGCAATTCATCCCGCTGGTATTGATCGTCATTGTTTTTTATTTCTTTATGATCCGGCCCCAGCAGAAAAAAGCGAAAGACCAAAAGAAATTCATTGATGAGGTAAAGGTGGGCGACAAGGTGGTAACGATTGGCGGGGCGCATGGGCGAGTGGCCGAAATGGAAGATGACACGTTTGTACTCGAAGTAGAACGTGGCGGTCGCATCCGTTTCAATAAGTCTTCCATCTCGATGGAATCCACCAAGGCTATTACCGCCAAAAAGGCGTAAGCGAGCTGCAATTCTTGTACCTTTGGTGGCCTCATGGGTTTGCTAAAGGCCATTGTCAAGGTTTTTCATTTTAACCGAACCAATTGGAAGGCGCTGTTTCTGTGCCTTCTGGCAGCAGTGGTGTTTTGGTTGTTCAATGCGTTGAACAAGACGTACTCAACTAACATCCGCTTCCCGTTAACGTTTGACTATGATCAGCAACGGTTTATGCCAGCCGAGGCATTGCCAACGCATGTAACGTTGAATGTAAGCGGCCTGGGGTGGGATTTATCGCGTAAACATTTCGGTCTAAAAGTCCCTGAGCTCGTGGTGCCCCTCGATCGGCCGCTGGAAGTGCGAAAACTCCTGGGGTCCCAACTTGCGCCCGTGCTGGAAGGTCAGTTGGGAGCTCTTGAAATCAAATCCGTGGTAACCGACACCTTGTTCATTCATCTGGATGTGGCTATCACGCGCCCATTGGCCGTTCAGGCCGACTTATCGGCTGTTCGTTTCCGCGAGGGCTTTGGTCGCATTGGGGCAATCACCGTTGAGCCGGACAGTATTGCTGTAGAAGGCCCCAAAAGCATCGTTGAAAAACTACCAGCGGTGCTCCTGGTTACTCCGCGCGGCAGTCGCGTGGATGAACTGGTTCGCCAAGATGTTGAGGTAGGAATTCCGGACAATGACTTCATCAAACGATCACCGCCCATGGTGTTGGTGAGTTTTCCGGTGGGTCGCGTGCGGCAGCTGGAGGTTCGCGTGCCCCTCACAGTCGAAGGCAACCGAAAAGTGCGTGGGTTTCCGGACAGCGTGGCCGTCCGTGTTGAAATGGACGCAAACGCCTCGCTACGCAACCTGCGTGAGACGATCCAGGCTCGGGCAAGCCTGAGCAACTCCGGGTGGGTTACACCCCAGATTACCGGTGTTCCTGACTGGGCCCGGCTGCTTCAGATCGATTCCGTTCAACTCCCGCGAAATCCTTAAAATCATCATGGCGTCAAACCTACAGGTAGGCATTACGGGTGGGATCGGATCGGGCAAAAGCCTGGTTTGCCGAATCTTTGCCTGCCTGGGCATACCCGTATACGATGCCGATAGCCGAGCGAAAGTACTAATGACCACTGACGGAATACTGGTGGAACAGATCAAAAAAGAATTCGGAAACTTGTCATTCGGTGCAGATGGTTCGTTAAATCGGACGTATCTGGCGGCCGAAGTTTTCAGCCGTCCCGAGCGGCTGGAAAAGTTGAATCAACTGGTTCATCCGCGGGTGGCCGAAGATTACCAGCGGTGGGCATCCGGTCAACAGCTAGCCCCTTACGTAATCCGAGAAGCCGCCCTGATGTACGAAGCGGGCGCGGATAAAACCGTTGACCGAATGATCGTGGTAAGGGCTCCGGAGGCGCTGCGCATTCAACGGGTGCTGCAACGTGACCGGAACCGCACGGAGGACGAGGTGCGAAACATATTTAATCGGCAATGGCCGGAAGAGGAGAAAGTGAAGCGGGCGGATTTTTTGATTGATAACGATGAGACTCAATTGGTCATCCCTCAGGTTTTGTCGCTGCACGAAATGTTTTGTGAGCGAAACCAATTTTCCGGTAGTTGAGTTTAATCAACCGAATTCTGTTTTAAAATGAAGAAAACATTGATCACAGTTGGAGTGGTAGTGGCGATAGCCGCCTTGTTGATCGTTCCCAAGCTGGATCTTTTCAAGTCCAAAAAGGGTCCGGCCGCGGATGCCCCGCGTGGGCCTGGAAAAATGGCCGTTGAGGCCATCACGGTCCGGCCGTCCCGGCTTGATAATAAGTTAATCGTCACGGGTTCGGTGCAAGCCAATGAGTCGTTGGAGCTCAAAAGCGAAGTGTCGGGAAAGATAGCGTCAATCACGTTCAGCGAAGGCAAGACCGTGAAGAAAGGCGAAGTGTTGGTACTGATTCATGACGAGGAGACGCGAGCGCAGTTGGAGAAGCAGAAGTACAACCGGAAGCTGAACGAGGACAATGAATTCCGGCAACGCAAGCTGTTGGAGAAGGATGCCATCAGCCAGGAAGAATATGAGAACGCGCTGAACCGCCTGAACACCACCACAGCGGATATCAAACTGCTGGAAGCACAGTTGGAAAAAACAAGAATCAAAGCCCCGTTTGAGGGCCGCATCGGCCTCCGGTATGTAAGTGAAGGATCTTACATCTCGCCCAGCACTGTCATCGCAACACTATACAACATTAATCCCGCCAAAATCGAATTTGCGGTACCGGGCCGGTATAGCACGCAGGTAACAGCCGGAAAAAAAATCCGGTTTACGATCGAAAACGACACCACTTTCTTTGAGGGTGAGGTTTATGCCATAGAGCCTCGCATTGACCTGGAAACCCGCACACTGCGTTTGCGGGCCGTAGCGGATAACACTAGCGGCCGTCTTTTGCCAGGACAATTTGTAAAGATTGATCTGATCCTGGAAACATTGGATGATGCCCTGCTGGTGCCCACCGAGGCGGTGGTGCCGGAACAAGACGGAAAGAAAGTGTTTGTTCTCCGAAACGGTAAAGTGGCGGAGGTGAGCATCACCACAGGCATTCGCACCGAAAAATCACTGGAAGTGCTTAGTGGACTACAGGTGGGAGATACCGTGTTGACGACCGGTATTTTGCAATTGCGCAGCGGAATGGAAGTGGGTATTAGCAAAATGAAGTAAGGCACATGGCAAGTCTGTCTATTATCAGCATTAAGCGGCCTGTACTCGCCATCGTGATGTCGATGGTCATTGTGCTGTTCGGCATTATCGGATTCTCCTTTTTGGGCGTTCGTGAATTCCCCAGTGTTGACCCGCCCGTGGTGACGGTGAGCACCACCTACATTGGCGCGAATGCAGATGTTATTGAATCGCAGATTACCGAACCGCTGGAGGATGCCATCAACGGTGTACCCGGCATTCGCACACTGACCTCAGTAAGTCGCGAAGGTCGCAGCAACATAACGGTAGAGTTTGAATTAGGAGTTAACATTGAAGCAGCGGCCAACGATGTTCGCGATAAGGTATCAGGCGCCCTCAACCGCCTGCCTCCGGATGTTGACCCGCCTGTGGTTGAAAAAGCGGACGCTGATTCAAGCCCCATTATCTTTTTGACGGTACGAAGCGACAAACGGAACCTGCTGGAGATATCGCGCATTGCCGAGATCTATTTCAAAGAACGCATTCAAACCATTCCGGGTGTAAGTTCCGTGCAGATTTGGGGCCAGCGCAGGTACTCCATGCGCCTGTGGATGGATCCCATCAAACTGGCCTCCTTAAAACTGGCCCCTTCGGACGTGCTGCAAGCGGTCAACCGCGAAAACGTTGAGCTGCCCTCGGGGCGCGTGGAAGGAAACAACACTGAACTGACCGTGCGTACGCTCGGCCGGTTGAATACCGAAGATGACTTCAATAATCTGATCATTAAGGAAGACGGTGGCAACGTGGTCCGGTTTTCCGATATCGGACGTGCCCAGTTATACCCCGAAAACGACCGCACCATTCTGAGGCGCGATGGCATTCCGGGTTGTGCACTCGCCATTGTGGCACAACCGGGAGCCAACAACATTGATATCGCAGAGCGCTTATACCAAAAGCTCGACCAGATCCAGCGCGACCTGCCCCCGGATGTAAGCTACCAGATGAGTTACGACTCTACCCGGTACATTTTGTCATCGATTGCCGAGGTGGAGGAAACGATTCTGATCGCCTTCTTTCTCGTGTTGTCCATTATCTTCATCTTCCTGCGCGATTGGCGCACCACCGTCATACCGATTGTGACGATTCCCATATCCCTCATCGGAGCCTTTTTTGTCATGTATCTCCTGGGTTTCACCATCAATGTACTTACCCTGCTGGGTATTGTATTAGCCATTGGCCTTGTGGTGGACGATGCCATTGTGGTGCTCGAAAACATTTACGTAAAAGTGGAAGAAGGAGAGGAACCTATGGAGGCCGCCAAGCGTGGCTCAACCGAAATCTATTTCGCAGTGATCTCCACCACGGTTTCCGTAGTCGCGGTTTTCTTACCCGTGATTTTTCTCCAGGGTCTCACCGGTCGTCTCTTCCGCGAATTTGGCCTCGTGGTAGCCAGCTCGGTGGCCATCTCAGCTTTTGTCTCACTCACGCTAACACCCATGATGAGTGCCCGCCTGCTCAAAAGGCGCGAGCAGCAACCCTGGCTTTACCGGAAGACCGAGCCGTTCTTCAACTGGCTCACCAATGCTTATTCGCTATCGCTTCAGGGTTTTATGCAACGAAGATGGCTGGCCTTTGTCATCGTACTCGGTAGTGCGGGATTGATTTATGGGCTCGGGGCAACGATGCCTTCTGAACTTGCGCCACTGGAAGATCGCAGTGAGTTTCGCTTACAGGCGCAAGCCCCGGAAGGTGCCACATTTGAATATATGGACAGCTATGTGCGGGAACTTACCGCCTTCATTCAGGAGGAAGTGCCCGAGCGCGCAGGTTTGGTGTCCGTAACGGCCCCGGGCTTTGGGGGTGCCGGTGTTAACTCGGGTTTTGTTCGTGTCATTTTGAAATCACCGGAAGAACGCGACCGCACGCAACAGGGCATCGTGGATGATGTAACGGCAAAAGTGAGAAAGTTCACAGGTGTGCGCACGTTTACCACACAGGCACAAACCATTGGCGACCGCAGGGGCGGCTTCCCGTTGCAGTTCGTGGTGCAGGCAGCCGAGCTTTATCAGCTCAAGGAAGTATTGCCCGTGTTTATGCAAAAGGCAGCCGCCAGCGACAAGTTTGCCTTTGTTGATCTGGATTTGAAATTCACCAAACCGGAAATCAACATTACCATCGATCGGGATAAAGCGCGTAACCTGGGCGTTAACGTTATTGATATCGCGCAAACCTTGCAATTGGGCTTGAGTGGCTCCCGCTTCGGGAATTTCATCATGGATGGCAAACAATATCAAATCATCGGGCAGGTGGAGCGGGCAGACCGAAATGAGCCGCTCGACTTGAAAACGCTGTATGTCAAAAACAGACGTGGCGAACTCATTCAGCTTGACAACCTCGTAACGTTTCAGGAATTGAGCAGCCCCCCACAACTCTACCGGTTCAACCGCTACTCTTCAGCCAAGGTGCAGGCCCAGTTGGCAAAAGGGGTGGCTTTGGGCGAAGGGATTAAGGAAATGCAGCGCATTGCCGATGAAGTTCTGGATGAGCGCTTTACCACCAGCCTCGATGGCGCTTCGCGCGAGTTTGCCGAGAGTTCATCCAGCATTTATATGGCCTTGCTCATCGCCCTGATCATCATCTATCTGGTTTTGGCAGGTCAGTTCGAGAGTTTCCGCGACCCTTTTATCATCATGTTCACTGTGCCGTTGGCCATCGCGGGTGCATTGATCACCCTGTGGTATTTCAACCAGACCCTGAATATTTTCAGTCAGATTGGAATCATTATGTTGATCGGCCTGGTGACCAAAAACGGCATTTTGATTGTCGAGTTTGCCAACCAGCGCAAAGAGCAGGGAAAGAATGTTTTGCAAGCGGTGGTCGAAGCAGCGGAATCCCGTTTCCGTCCGATTGTAATGACCAGTCTGTCTACCATTCTGGGCATTTTGCCCATTGCACTAGCTCTCGGTGCCGGCTCCGAAAGCCGCGTGTCCATGGGCATGGCCGTTATTGGCGGCATGTTGTTTGCCACGCTGCTGACGCTGTACGTCATCCCTGCCATCTATTCGTATTTATCCTCGAAAGAAGCCCGTGTTCACATCGACTAAGAAATTTCTATTCCCGGCATGCCGGGTGATTGGCCTGGCATTGGCCTGTGCTCCGGTGTGGGGCCAGCAACCGCTGTCGCTGGATGATGCCGTTCGTCTGGGATTGAAAAACAATTTTGACATTCTGATCGAAAAACTGAATGTCGAAAATGCCAACAAGAACAACACGTGGGGTCAGGCGGGTGCGCTGCCGCTGGTGAACCTGAATTTGGCCAACAACAACAGCATCGTGCAGCGGAAACCGGCCAACCCGTTTGCCGTTGCCGGGCGAAATATCTCAGACAACTTGAACGGGCAGTTGGATATTCAGTTCACGCTCTTTGATGGATTTGGGGTAAGGATGAACAAACAACGGCTTGCCCAACTTGAACAACTGAGTTATGGCAACGCATCGTTCGTTATTGAGTCCACCGTTCAAAGCATCATTCTGGGTTACTACCAGGCCTGCTTTGATCGCGAAAGTCTCCAGATTTTGCGCACCAATCTCTCGTTCTCGAAAGAACGCTATGAATTCGTGAAACTGCGCAAGAGCCTGGGCAGTGCGATTACCTTTGACGTGCTGCAGGAACAGAATAACTACCTCACCGATTCGGCCAACGTGTTGCAGCAGGAAATCCGGTACAAGAACTCCCTTCGTAGCCTCAACCTGTTGCTAAGTGATAGCATTGAGCGCGTCTATGCCCTCACGAGTCCTCTTGAGTTCGTAGATGAGTTGCTATTCTACTATGATTTGAAGGCACGGATGACGCGAAGCAACACCAATCTCCGAAATCAGTTCATCAATCAGGAGTTACTGCGCACGGCTATTTTACAACAGAAGAGCAATTTGTACCCGTCCCTGCTGTTGAACATTGGCGGAACCGGAAGCTTGGACCGTTTGAATGCGCAATTTCGCCCTACACAGGGCGGCACCGTGGAAAAAGGCACGGTCGGCTTCGTTAATGACGACCCGGCCTTTCCGGTGATTCAAAGTCGATTCGCCCCCGAGTACCAAACCCAAACGGGTAATTCCTATGGTGCCTTTGCCAACCTTACGCTTCGGTGGACCATCTTCAATGGCGGGCAGGTAAAGCGTGCGATTGACCAGGCGCGCATTCAGGAAAAAATCGGTCAGTTGAATATCGAACAACTGAACTTGTCACTGGATTTTGACTTGATCTCAAACCTGGATTTGTACAACCTGCGCAGGCAATTGGTAGTGATTGCCGACACGAAGCAAAAAGCCGCAGAGCTCAATCTGGAACTGGCCAACGAGCGCTACAAAAACGGGGCGTTGAGTGCGATTGACCTCCGGATAGTTCAGGAAAACTACCGGACCGCTGCTTTGGAGAAATACCTGGCCATCTACAGCGCCTTATTGGCCAAGACCAACCTGGTGCGCCTCACGGGCGGGCTGGTTCAGGCTCCTTGATTGCCAAGGCGAATTACCATTAACTTTCACACGTGGTTAATAAAACCCGTTTATACTGGTCATTGCAGTTCAGCGGCTGGGCTGCCTACGCGGGCTTTCAAACCCTGGTGGCGATTTTGGCTGCGGATGATGGCCACATTGCGGGCGGGCGTGTTGTTTTTTTTGTGGCGGAAGCCGCACTTTGCCTGCTGATTACGCACTTGTTCCGCTCCGCCAGCAACCGGTTTCATTGGCTGGATGTTGGCCTTCGAAAACTCATTCCGGTCGTGTTGGCCACCGTAGTGGCCATGGGTGCCGTCATGTACGTTGCCCGGATTCCGGTATCGTGGGTTACCGGCCTGTATAATGCGGAGGTGATTTTCAACACGGCAAACTTTTTTCAAGGTGTCTTTACCTACGGCATATTCTTCTTCATCTGGGCGGCCCTGTATTTTATCTACAATTACTTTGAGCGGTACAACAAGAGTTTAAAACTGGAAGCCTCGTTCAAAGAGATTGAACTGAACAATCTGAAATCTCAGATTAATCCTCACTTCATATTCAACGCCCTAAACTCGATTCGCGGCCTGGTAGACGAAAACCCGGTCAAGGCCAAACTGGCCATCAACCAAATGTCCAACATCCTGCGCAATTCGCTGGTTGCCGAAAAGCGGGGTTTAAGCAAGTTTTCGGACGAACTGCGCATTGTTACCGATTATCTGGGGCTTGAATCCATTCGGTTCGAAGAGCGGTTGCGCACGGAGTTTGACATAGACCCTGCCTCTCATGATTTTTATGTGCCCACGTTGATGGTTCAAACGCTGGTTGAAAACGGGATCAAGCATGGCATTTCGCAACTGCGCGATGGCGGTTTAATTCAAATCAGAACCCGGGTTGAAGGCGATCGGCTGCGTATGATCATCCGCAACAGTGGCAGTTTTAAGCTAGGCAGCCCGAACACACCGGGTACGGGGCTGGGCTTGGACAATACACGTCAGCGTCTAAAATTGATTTATCACGATGAGGCATCCTTCCGGATCATCACCGAAAAAGACAATTTTGTGGTTACCGAAGTAACGGTGCCCCATCTGTACAACGTTTAATTTTTAACCCATCTCCAGGATGAAAGCCCTTATTGTTGATGACGAGCGACTGGCCAGGAAAGAATTGATGAAACTACTGGAAGAGCACCCCTCTATTGAAATTGCCGGTGAGGCCGCCAACGCAGATGAAGCCGAGCAAATGATCACCGACCTGAATCCGGACTTGTTGTTTTTGGACATTCAGATGCCGGGCCGAACCGGTTTCCATTTGCTGGAGTCGCTGGATTCGGCTCCACTTGTGGTTTTCACTACCGCCTATGACGAATTCGCACTGAAAGCATTTGAGGTTAACGCACTAGACTATTTGCTCAAGCCCATTACACCCGAGCGTTTGGGGGAAGCCGTACACAAAGTGCAGGAAAAGGAACGTATGCGCTCAGGGAACCCTCGCGACAAGAAACTCGGATTAGACGACCAAGTGTTTGTTAAAGATGGCGAACGCTGTTGGTTTGTGAGCCTGGCGCAAGTGCGTATGTTTGAGTCAGACGGCAACTATATCAAAGTCCATTTCGACAGCAATCGGCCAATGATTCATAAATCATTAAACGCGCTGGATGAAAAACTTGATGAACGGGCATTTTTCCGCGCCAGCCGTAAACATATCGTTAATCTAAGCTGGGTCGAGGGCATTGAGCCCTGGTTTAACGGTGGTTTAATGGTGCGCTTGCGGGGTGGAGACAAAGTAGAAGTGAGCCGGAGGCAGGCTGCCCGGTTTAAGGATATGATGAGTTTGTAGCCGAATCGTTTGCCACAGATGGTTGTTTCTTGATCCGACCGGAAAAAAAATGATTATCTTGCCCTTAGCTTGTTATGGAAAAGATAAGTGCAGTTGTAATTACCTTCAATGAAGAAGGGAATATTGAGAGGTGTTTGAATTCCCTTTTACCCGTGGTAGATGAGTTGGTTGTTGTTGACTCGTTCTCAACAGATCGAACACAGGAAATTTGCTTGGCCAAAGGAGCCCGTTTTATTCAGAATAGGTTTGTAAGCCATATTGAGCAGAAAAATTTTGCTTTAAGCCTTGCAACTCATGAATGCGTATTGTCGCTCGATGCAGATGAGTACTTGTCTGCCGAACTAACCGAGTCAATCTTAAGAGTAAAAACAGATTGGAAGGTCGAAGCCTATCGGATGAATCGTTTATCTAGCTATGGCGGCAAATGGATTCGACACGGTGATTGGTATCCTGATCGTAAAATACGTTTGTGGAAAAAGAGCTTTGGAAGTTGGGGGGGCGAAAATCCACATGATAGAGTTATTCTCACTAAAAATGCCAGAGTTCAACAGCTGAAAGGCAACCTGATGCACCGGGCCTATTCCGATGCGTACGAATCCATCCAGAAGATTCAGCGATACTCAGATATATTTGCTCGCGAAAATGTAGGGAAAAAAAGGAGTTCGGTCTTTAAGATATACATCCACTCCACATTCGCGTTTTTTCGAAGTTTTGTATTAAAGCGAGGTTTTCAAGATGGGTTTGCAGGCCTCATGGTAGCTAAGGCTGTTGCTAATCACGTGTTCTACAAGTACTCAAAGCTCTATGAATTAAACCGCTTTTCGGAATTGGGCAGTTGTCTATTCATCAGCCGAACTGATAATTTAGGTGATGTAGTGCTGACTATTCCGCTAGCCGGCTACCTCAAAAAAAAAATACCGGGATTAAGGATCTACTTGATCGGTCGGAGCTATACCCAGCCCGTAATTGAATCAAGTTGCTTCATCGATGGGTTCATTGACCGCGCCCAATTCATTTCGAATCCGATGGGGTTTTTAACGCTTAAGCCCACCTCAATAATCCATGTTTTCCCTGATACTGAAATAGCAAGGGTTGCTGTAAAGATGGGCATAAAAACAAGGGTTGGCACAGCTCATCGCTGGTATCATTGGCTGACATGCAATCGCCTGGTTTTTTTTAGCAGAATAAGGTCTGAGCTTCACGAGGCACAGCTTAACTTCAAATTGTTACAACCCTTTTTACTTTCTAATGATCTTGATAAGGTTGAAATACAGAAACTTTATGGACTTCGACCTAAATTGGGCCGTGCTGAATTTCCAATTGATCCAAATCGGTTCAATTTGATCATACACCCCAAATCAAAAGGGCATGGTCGAGAATGGCCTTTGGCCTGTTATCTCGAGCTCGTTGAATGTCTTGCTCCACAAAGATTTCAAATTCTGATCACGGGGTTATCAAGTGAAGGTGAATTGATAAGAAAAGAATTGCCTGAATTGTTTGGACAGCCCCATGTTGTTGACATGACCGGGAAAACCAGTCTGCTGGAGATGATGGCGTTGATAAGCCAATCTGATGCTCTTTTGGCTGGAAGCACAGGTGTGTTGCATGTTGCCGCGGCACTTGGCAAGCCTGCAATAGGTCTTTTTGTTCCCCTGAAACCGATTCATCCGGGTCGGTGGTCCCCAATAGGGGAGCGAGCGCAATACCTCGTGTCGAAGCAGTCCTGTTCGAGTTGCAGCGGAATTGACTCCTGCGAATGTATCCGACAGATCTCAACCAATCAGGTTCGTGATGTCATCGATTCAGTTGCACAAACCCATTTAAGCGCCTGCAAAGAAGGGGTGGCATAGGTTCGTTTCTAAAGCGTTGTGTTTCATGAAAGTTGCCGGCTTTACGATCGCCCGAAATGTAATCAAGTACGATTACCCCATTGTTGAAGCCATCTCGTCTATTCTTCCGCTTTGTGACGAGATGGTAGTTGCCGTGGGGAAATCAGAAGATGATACCCTGTCGTTGATTCAATCCATCCCATCCGAAAAAATCAGAATCATTCAAACCGTGTGGGATGATTCCGTACGAGCGGGTGGCCGCACGTTTGCACTGGAGACCGACAAAGCGTTACGAGCCGTAAGTGCGGATGTCACCTGGTGTTTTTATATCCAAGCCGATGAGGTATTGCATGAACAGTATTACCCTGCGGTTCAACAGGCTATGAAGCGGTTTGAATCCGATACAAGCGTTGAGGGCCTGCTTTTTAACTACAAGCATTTCTATGGTTCGTACGACTATGTGGGTGAATCCTGGCGATGGTACCAGAGGGAGATTCGTGTTGTTCGCAACCTGCCATCAGTATTCTCCTATCGCGATGCGCAGGGCTTCCGTAAAAGACCAAATGAAAAACTTCGCGTAAAGTTGATTGACGCATTCATTTACCATTACGGCTGGGTAAAAGATCCACGAAAAATGCAGGAGAAAATCACCGGTTGGAGTAAATTTTACCAAACCGATGAATGGATTGATCAAAACCTGGCCGCAGCAAATGAGTTCGATTATTCTCTGATTGATTCATTGGAGCGATTCAACGGCACACATCCCCTCGTGATGGAAGGGCGCATTCAAAGAAAAAATTGGAGTTTTGACCACGACATTAGTCGAAAGCGCTACAGCTTACGTGAACGCGTAAAGCGATTAATCAGTTCGCTAGTCGGTTACCGCATTGGTGAATACAAGAATTACAGAATTACATAGCGAATGCCCGACTATATCAATTACCTTTCGGACTCGCGGGCCCGTCTATGAAAGCTGCTTTTGCCATTGTCTCTGCTAACTATCTTCCATTTGCAGGCGTACTGGCGGACTCATTTCTTACGCACCATCCTGACTATACCTTTTATGTAGGTATACTTGAAAAAAAGGATGTAATACTTCCGCCCTCAAATAACCTCCGTTTCCTGTTTGTTGAAGATATCGGGATATCAAATCTCGGAAGTATGCTCTCGCGTTACAACATTTTTGAGTTGTCGTGCGCACTCAAGCCTTTTTATGCCGATTACCTGATGAGGGAAAAGGGGGCAAAGGAGGTTTTCTACTTTGATTCGGATGTGGTCGTTTATGGCCGCTTACCTGTGCTTGAGCACTACCCGGATGATCAAATTTTTTTGACTCCTCACCTGCTGGCCCAAGATGGGCTGAACAAAAAGAATGAACTCCATATGTTGGAATCGGGAATCTTTAACGGTGGCTTTTTTGCCCTTCGGGCCGGAGAGCAATCGCTCCTATTTTTGAATTGGTGGAAGAATCGGATGGCCGAGTTCTCCTATCAGGGTAAGCCGGGACTATTCGTTGATCAAATCTGGCTAAACTTTGTTCCCGCTTACTTCACTCAGGTCAGAATCATCACCGACCCAGGGTACAATGTTGCGTACTGGAACATACATCACCGCAGAATCACCCGGCAAAACGGCTTTTTTCAGGTGAATGATCACCCCCTACGGTTTTTCCATTTCAGTGGGTTTAAAATTTCAAAACCGAAGCAACTATCCGTTTACGATCCAGATGTGCAGCTTAACGATTTTCCGGAAGTTGCCTCATTGACGGAAACTTACTGCCAGGCGTTAATTGAACATCCCTATCAAGAACTAGCAAACCATAAACCCACCCTGGGCACGCGCAACCGTGTAAGACCTTCTTATAAAAACGAGCATAATCCTGTTCTGCGCGTTATCAAAAAAATTGGCTACCTCGTGGTAAAAAAACCATCGGTAATTGATTTCCCTGCGCAGTAGGGTGGTTCAGTAGCCCTTTGTATTTTTAACCCCTCATGGACGAGTCGCCCAGACAGAACTATACTGCTGCCGAGAAACAGGCCTTGTTTGATAATGAATTTATGCCCCACATGAGGTCGATGTACAACTTCGGCTACCGGCTGACGCTGAATAGCGATGATGCTCAGGATCTCGTTCAGGACACCTACCTGAAGGCATACCGCTTTATCGATTCGTTCCAAAAAGGAACTAATGCCAAGGCGTGGCTGTTCCGAATCATGAAAAACAGCTTCATCAACGACTACCGGAAGAAACGCAAGGAGCCGAATAAGGTAGACTATCAGGAAGTGGAGGCGTACTATAACTCGGAAGATGTTGATCGCCAGATTACACCGGACCTACGAGTGGATGTTTTGCAGGGGATGTTAGGAGATGAAATCTCGAACGCATTGAACGCGCTGGATGTGGATTTTCGTACGGTAATTATATTGTGCGATCTGGAGGGTTTCAAGTATGAAGAAATGGCTAAGATTCTCGATATCCCGATTGGCACGGTGCGAAGCCGTTTGCATCGGGCGCGCAATCTGCTCAAAGAAAAACTGACCGAATACGCCCGCCAAATGGGGTATAAAAGCTGAGTGCTATGCAAAACACAAACCCACCCTCCGGCCCCACGCCCTGCTCATGCATGAAAATGCTGCAGCTGATTGTTGACGGAGAGGCTACCGCAGAAGAGGAAAAATTTCTGCGCGACCACCTCGCAGAATGCATCCCGTGCTATGAGCAGTACCAGGTGGATCAACTCATCAAAACGATGATTAAGACCACCTGCTGCGGGGGGCAGGTGCCCCAAACCCTTGCCGAACAAATCCGCATGCAAATTCAAGCTAATGGCCGGTAAAGCACTAATCTTTTCGGCACCCTCAGGATCCGGGAAGACCACGATTGTCAAGCACTTGTTGGCCCACAATCCGGATCTGGGGTTCTCCATCTCCGCCTCCACCCGCGACAGGCGCGGCCGCACAGAAGAACATGGAAAAGACTACTATTTTTTGACCCCCGATGAATTCAAGGCAAAAATTGATAATCAGGAGTTCATCGAGTGGGAGGAAGTGTATGCGGGCAATTTCTATGGCACGCTCAAGTCAGAGATTGAGCGCATTTGGGCAAGTGGCAAAAATGTGATTTTCGATGTTGATGTGCAGGGGGGTGTAAACCTGAAGAAATATTTTGGCGAAAAGGCACTCGCCATTTTTGTGAAGGTGCCCTCGCTGGACATTCTGAAGCAGCGACTTGCCGGCCGCGGTACCGAAAGCGAGGAGAGTCTGTCGCGCAGGTTGTTTAAAGCCAAGTTTGAACTCACCTTTGAGGATAAGTTTGATGTTGTTTTGGTAAACGAAGTACTCGACCGATCGCTGGCGGAGGCGCAACGCCTCTATGACGAATTCAAACGGAAACCCTGATGGATGCCCCGGCCCGGAAAATCGGTTTGTTCTTTGGGTCATTTAATCCCATTCATATCGGCCACCTCATTATTGCCAATATTATGGCCGAAAACACGGATTTGTCGAAAGTGTGGTTCGTAGTATCGCCTCATAACCCACTGAAAGACTCCAAAAGCCTGCTACACGAGTTTGACCGGTACGACATGGTTAAAGCGGCCATTGCCGATCATTACAAATTGGAAGTCAGTGACGTGGAATTTCACCTGCCCCGACCAAGTTATACCATTGACACGTTAGCTCACCTTGTTGAAAGGTATCCCAACTATAGCTTCCGTGTGATTTTAGGGGAGGACAGCCTGGTAAATTTGCCCAAGTGGAAAAACTACCGGCAACTGCTGGACCTCTACGGGTTGTACATTTATCCCCGCCCAGGGTCTGAAAAGACAGAATTGCATCGACACCCGAACGTTACCCTGGTCGATGCTCCGCTGCTCGACATATCCGCCACTTATATTCGGCAATGCATACAAAATAACAAGTCGATACGTTATCTGGTACCCGAACCTGTTGAACAAATGATTCGTCAGAGGCATCTTTACCGATAATTGGCTGAATTTGGTCAACCTTTTTCACTTTTCTGCGTCTTGGTGATGTGATGAAATCAATTCTTGCTGCAATTGCCGTTAGTCTGATAGCCGTGCCCGGTTGGTCCGGAGGCATCCGCGGTTTGGTAAAAGCCGATGATGGTAAAGCCCTGCCGTTTGCCTCAGTATTTGTACGGCAGGCCGGAAGTGGCGCTGTTACCGATGGAGAGGGCCGCTATGAAATCGTGCTGGCGGCCGGAAAATATGATGTACTCTTTCAATATCTGGGTTATGAGACCCAAGCCGTTGTGGTTGAGGTGAGCGAAGGGTTTGTTGAACTGAACGTGACACTAAAAACTCAGGTGATTGTTTTGCAGGCCGTGACCATACGGGCCGGTAAAGAAGACCCCGCCTACACCATCATGCGCAAGGCCATAGCGAAAGCGAAATTTCATACCCAGCAAATTGATACCTATTCGGCCAAGGTATACATCAAAGGGCGGGGACAACTGAAAGATTACCCCTGGCTGGCCAAAAAAGCCTTGGAGAAAGAGGGCATTACCAAGGATCGCGTGTTCATTCAGGAATCGGTGAGTGAGATCAAATACACACGTCCTAAAAAGTTTGAGGAAAAGGTGATAGCGGTGTATACCAACGGCAATAACCGTAACAGTTCCCCTAACGCTTACGTATTCGGAAGCTTTTATGAACCCGAAATCGCAGAAACAGTATCGCCCCTGTCGCCAAAATCCTTTAGCTACTATCGATTCGAATATCTCGGTTCGTTTAAAGACAGTCAGTACGAAATCAGTAAGATAAAAGTCACCCCGCGGTCACGGGGGGATAACGTCTTTGAAGGCATCATCTACATCGTAGAGGACTGGTGGAGTATTCACAGCCTTGAATTAAAGGCCACAAAAGTTGGAATCAACTTTAACATCAAGCAGCTCTACAATCCGATTGAAGACAAAGCCTGGTTGCCGGTGTCCCAGCAGTTTCAGGTGGATGGGAAAGTGTTTGGGTTTGAGTTTGAAGGTCAATACCTGGCTACCGTGAAAGACTACAAGATCACGATGAACCCCGAGTTGCAAGTGGAAATGAAAGTGATTGACGAAAAGCTGGAAAAAGACGAAGCAAAACGAGTCGAGAAAACCTTTAGCAAAAAGAATCAGCAGTTACAGCAACGGTTGAATGAGGGTAAAGAAATTTCGGACAAAGAGCTTCGACAACTGGTGAAGGAATACGAGAAACAGGAACAAAAAGAACAAAAAGAACCCGATGTTCTGTTTGAATCGAACTATGCTGTTGATTCCCTGGCGTACAAAAAGGACTCCGCATTTTGGGCCGATATGCGACCTGTACCGCTGACCAAGGAGGAAATCCGGGGGTATTTTACTACAGACAGTCTGGCTGAGGTAGAGCGAAGAGAAGCCGAAGGCGATACCCTGGGAAGAAGAAAAAAGAAAGGCAAAGCGGGATTTCAACCCTGGGATATTCTTACCGGTGACACCTACGCGATCAACAAAACTTCATCATTTGAAATTCGTGCTCCTTTTGGCGGCTTTAATACCGTAGATGGGGTATTTTTAACTTACCGGTTGGGTTACTTCAAGCGCTGGGTGAAATCCGATTCAACTAAGCCAGGCGCTTTACCGCGTTCATCACGCCTTGAAATCAGTCCGCTGGCGCGTTATGCCTTCTCGCGCGATGCGTTTTCAGGAACTCTGCGCATTGACTACCGAAGTACGAACAGGCGACTGACCCTGACGGGAGGGCGTTACATTCAACAGTTCAATCCAGATAACCCCATTCATCCGCTCGTTAACGACTTCACCACACTGTTTCTGGGTGACAACTGGATGAAAATCTACGAGCATGATTTTGTAGAACTCCGCTATCGCGAGCGAATCAATCCGAGGCTGCTGGTTTACACGTATTGGACTGCCTCGAAACGGTATCAGTTGATCAATACCACAAGCTATACCTTCTTCAAAAGCAACCGTGACCAATACACGCCCAACGCTCCGGTTAATGAGGAACTAACAGACACAAATTTCCCCACGCATAACGCGTTGGTGGGCACATTCGGGTTAGAGGCAAAGCCGTGGCAAAAATTCCGGATTCGAAACGGCACTAAAATTCCCATTTCCGAATCCACACCCGTTTTTGGTTTGGAATACCGAAAGGGCTTCCGCGACCTGGCAGGCAGTGATATTGACTTCGATCAGGTAGAGGCTTCTATGCGTTATGGTTTCGACATTGGCATCCGGGGGCGGCTCGATTTTGCTCTTACCGCAGGTACCTTCTTAAACCGCAACCGCATGTACTTCATGGACTACGCTCACTTTATGGGCAACCGAACCCCGTTTGTAACCACCGATCCCGTGGGCAGCTTTCGTTTGCTGGACTATTACCGACACAGTACAAATGATGATTACTTCACGGCCAACGTGCACTATCACTTTCGCAAATTCCTGATCACCCGAATTCCCAAAATTCGAATGGTTGGCATTCAGGAGAACATTTTTGTCAATTATCTTCAGACCGCCACATCAAAAAACTACACCGAATTGGGTTATGGGATTGATGGCATCCTGCGAATCTTCCGGCTAGAGGCAGCCCTTGCTTTGCAGGACTGGCGCGAGCAGACGTATGGTTTCCGCATCGGCATTGCCAGCAGCATTGGGAATAACTTCGCTGACTAGATTGCTATTATTTCTTCTTGATTTCCGGTAGCGCGGCAGCGGCTGCCTTGTCGGGATCGCCACAGGCCGTATCGCCTTCACCAATCACTTTGCCACAATAACCGCAGGTAATACCCTCCTTGGCCAGGAACGGACTCTGTGTGGCACAGGTTCCACGGAATTCTCCATTTTTAACAAACAGCAGGCGCACCGACATCAAAAGAAAGAAAGCGCCAAAAATGCCGATGGTGAGCAGGAAAACAGCCATGGGAATTACCGATTATTGTGAGGGCAAAAATACAACAGTAAATCCACATCCGAAGTTTCAGCATCATGGCTAAAAAACCACTCGCACAACCCGACCCCAACCGCCAGGCAAAATTAGAAGCCTTTGACCGGCTGCTAACCATTATGGACGAACTGCGCGAAAACTGCCCGTGGGATAGGAAGCAAACCATGGGGAGCATTCGCCACCTGACGATTGAGGAGACGTATGAGTTATCGGACTCGATATTGGATGGCAATTATGCTGAGGTCAAGAAAGAGCTGGGCGATCTGATGTTGCACAATGTTTTTTACGCCCGAATTGCCGCTGAACAAAAGCTTTTTGACATGGCCGATGTCTTGAACAGCATTTGTGACAAATTGGTGGAACGCCACCCGCACGTGTATGGGGATGTGGAGGCGAATGATGAAGCAACGGTGAAGGCCAATTGGGAAAAAATCAAGCTGCGCACCGGCAATCAGTCCGTTTTGGAAGGCGTACCCAAATCTCTTCCGGCACTGGTCAAGGCCATTCGCATACAAGATAAGGCCCGGGGCGTAGGTTTTGACTGGGAGAAGAAAGAGCAAGTGTGGCAAAAAGTGGAGGAAGAGATGCAGGAATTCAAGAGGGCGTTTGATTCTGAAACCGATGAACCCGACAACCGCCAAAAGGTGGTTGAAGAGTTTGGTGACTTGCTATTTTCACTTGTCAATTACGCCCGGTTTATCAATATAGACCCCGAAGAGGCACTGGAGCGAACAAACAAAAAGTTTATTAAACGATTCCAATATCTGGAGAGGGAATCTGCCCGAGACGGGAAAAAACTGGGCGAAATGTCGCTGGCCGAAATGGACATGTATTGGGAGATGGCCAAAAAAATTTGACTCTTACAAACGGTATTTGGTCAGGCTTTCTTCAATCAACGTTTCAAAAACACATATCCGATTTTTACTTGTACCACAAGCGTTTCGCCCTGTCAGGTGCGATCACCCGACCGGGCCGAGTAATAGCCCATACCCAGCATGAGCGAGAGATTGAAATTCTTGTTTTACGTGCGCTGCAACCCCGATGCCAGCGCAGGTAAAATGGTTACATCGGGAGTGTCTACTCCGGAGGAGGCAAGTTCACCACCATATAAAAAGAAGACGGCTGTGAGGAAGTTTCCGGAATTTCCGCGAATGAACCTTCCGTTGTTTTCCCTTTTGACAAGGTTATAATAGTGACGAAAGCCTGCATTGATCGATGGAAAAATCGAAAAGAGGGTTTCAGCCCCCGAGGCAGAACTGTAGCGTACTCCAGAAGTGAAGCTTAGGCCGGGGTTGACCGTGAACGTGGCGGTAGGTGACAGTGCCGCCTCAAATTCGTAGCTGGGATTTAAAAAACATACCTAATGCAGTGATTGAAGCTTGGGTTCGTCCTGGGTGTATGAGGTCATTGCCCATGCCAACAGGAAAACAATAATTGACCTGCCCATACGCGAAATTAGTTATCCCATTCGAATTCTTCAGTAGTCAGCTCCAATTCCTTTTTCTTTTTTTGCCCTTTGAGTTTGAATGCATCTTTCAACTCCTGAACCTCCTTTTTTAGATCAGCCGAGATCTTCTTTTTCACCGCCTCTTTGTCGTAGACCACTTTATAGTTATCCGTGGTGCCCGTGATACGGAAAAACACTTTTGCCTTACCCGTCTTGTCTTCTTCAATCGCACCAAAGGCCTCGTCAGGGTCAACCTGGGCTTTGTTGCGCAAGGGGGCCACCACGCGGTAGTCAATTTTCTGATCGAAGGTGTGAGTCCCACTCAACTGGATCGTGGTCACATTGCTTTTAATTTCCATTTGCGGAATGTAAATGGTCTTGTTTTCAATGTGAATATCATTCTTCAAATCAGAAAACCGGAGATGAGCCAATCCCTCATCATCCAAATACTGATTAAGCGCATGTAAGGGCTCAAAGTTATTCAATTGACCGTTTCGGAGCGTTGCGGTAATATCCGCCACCAGACTCTCCGGCATTAGTTTGAGTTGAGGGGTGAGCGCGAACTCCAAACTTACATCTGCTGTTGCCTCTCCTTTCAGATGCTGATCTATAATAAAATCCTGATAAAAGTTCTCAAACACATAAAAGACGCTATCCACGCGGATATTCTCCAGCTTCCAGCCGCTGGAGACTTCTATACGGCCCTCTTGCTGCGCATCCACTATACCATTGAATGAAAGTTTGCCGCCCATGGATTGAACGTTGATTTGGCGGGAAACGGCCATTTGATTTTTAACCAACAAATCCCCTTTTAGTTGTCTTCCCAAAAACTTCTTGTATCGTAGCTCCTGCACATCGCAATTAAAATTGAGATAGACTAATGGTGAAATTCGAAATGAGAAAGCATCAGTCGCTTCATTGCCGAACGCCAACAGAAGCGCTTCATCCAAATCCAGGAAGTTTGATCTCAAATCTGTCTCAATTCCAATGGGCTGTCCTTCAAATAAAAAATAGGTAATGATGTTCTTAAAAAAACCATTGAGCCGAAAGTCGCTCATTCCAAACCGGCCGGTGACGTTGCTCAGAGCCAGGTCATTATTGTTAAACTGCAGTTGTCCGTTCAAATCGCTCAAGGCTACTTTACGGGGTCCATAGTGAAGGGAAACATTCTGCAATTCGATGGCACCTTCCGTTTTCACTTGCTGAGCTGTCGCCCTTTTTCTGAGTTTGTTTACCTCACCCTCAAACCGCACATTGGCCACTAACTGGCCGGTAAGCGAATTCACATCCGGCAGCGGGTAAAAGGAAGCCACATCTGACGCATCAAGCGTTCCTTCAAAGGATAGCGCCACAAACGGATCGTTAAAGTTCACCAGCGAAAAGTCGGCCGCAAAGGATTTGTCGTTCAGTTCCCCGCTGATGTCCTTGAGCAACAGTCTGGCCTGGCCAAGGTCCGAAAAGGAAGCAGTGGTAAACGAGCCGCGCAGGTTGAGTATTTGCAAGCGGGCCCGGTATTCCGGATGAAAAATTTCAGCATTGGTAAAACCAAATGAAATCGACAGCAGGGGATCTTTTTGTGCACTTATCTCGCCTTTGAGAGATAAATCAAAAAATACATCGCCTTCGCTGCGGTACTCCGCTAAATGACGAGCCTCATTCTGCGGCAGCAGCGACAAAAGGGTTTGGACATCGGTGTTTTTGCCTGCCACGTTCAGGTCAATTTCATTCTTCTCCTGAAATGAGTACTGACCACTGACGTCAAATACCGATGACCCGGTTTCGAGGGTAGAGGGTTCGAACGTTATGCGATTGATTTCATCATCAAACAACAGGCGGACTTTTGCAAGAAAGAGCTTGTCCTGCAAGAAAAGCCGGTTGCTCACACCTATTTGCTTTGTCGTGACGTCACCCTGCGCGACAATCGAATATTTGAGACCATCCACCCGAACGGTGGTAGTCAGCTTATCACTCTCAAAGACATGGTCTTGACGGGATTGTTCATCTGCATACGAAACAACCGTATTGAGCAATCGCACATTGCGCAAATCAAAACGGATAGGGCCCCCAGGCGCTGTTGCCGCCTCTTTTAGTATGTTATAGTTAGGCTTGCCGTTGACATCAACCTTCAGATATGTCTTGCTATCGCTGATGCGGAGCCCATTAACGGTATAGTTACCTCGCCAGACCTCTATCGGGTCGAGCGAAAAAGAAATACGCCTGGCCTCGAGCAGCGGAAATTTTTCCGGGTGACTGTCTTCCACGTATACCTGTTCAAAAATGAGAGACAGTCTTGGGAAATCATCCCACCAATCCACATCAATTTTACCTATGTTGACCGGGGTATTCAGACTCTTATTTGCCTCCTCGATAAACTGGCGAACGAGCCGATCCTTATACAGATACACGGAAGCCAATGCCCCAGCCAGCAACAGCACGATGGGCAGCAACACGAAAAGGGCAACCTTGCGAAGAACTTTCAAGAGTTTAAAAAATGGATAGGCAAAAATAAGGTACAGGAATCAAACCAAATAAAATTACTGGCCAAGGTTATGCGGGCGGCTTTTTTTAGGATATTGGTGCTTATGGCAAAACAAGACCTGCTAACGGATTTCGTTTCCTACTGCCAAAAGCACATCAAAGGTGATGAAAAAGGCGAAGCCCAGATTTTTCTGGATCGCTTGTTTACCGCCCTGGGCTGGCCCGAAGGCCTTAAAGGTGCCGGAGCGGAGTGTGAGTACCGCGTGCGCGATACCAAAAAGAAAACCACCAGCTTTGGCGACCTGGTGTGGAAAAAACGCGTGCTCATCGAAATGAAAAAGCGCGAGGAAAACCTGGCCGTGCACCTGCAGCAAGCCACCGACTATTGGTTTAAACTCGCGGGCGACCGGCCGCAATACATCATCCTCTGCAACTTTGACGAGTTTTGGATTTACGATTTCAACGTAAAGGTTTTCGACCCGGTTGATTTGGTAAAACTGGCCGAACTACCCACCCGCAAAGAGGCCTTTGGCTTTTTACTGCCCAAACCGGTAACGCCCGTCTTCGGTAAGGACAAAGAGGATGTTACCGAGCTGGCTGCAGAAAAAATTGCCGCGATGTACCGCAGCATGGTCAAGCGAAAAGTACCCCCGCAGCAAGCCCTGCATTACGCCCTACAATGCATTGTAAGTTTGTTTGCCGAAGACGTTGGGCTGCTGCCCGATAAAATCTTCAGCCGCATCATTGAAGAGTGCATAAAAAAGAAAGCCAGCCCGTACGATTTGATTGGCGGCCTCTTTCATGAAATGAACAAACCCGGCATTACCCCGGCTGGCTACTACCAGGGCGTAGACTACTTTAACGGGGGCTTGTTTAAAAATACGGTGGCACTGGAACTTACCGAGCACGAAATCAACATGCTCGAAGCCGGTGCGGATAAAAGCTGGCGCCACGTAAACCCGGCCATCTTCGGCTCTTTTTTTGAAAACAATCTCGACAAAGACCTGCGCCACGAACTAGGCGCGCACTACACGCACGAAATCGACATCAAGAAAATTGTAAACCCCGTCATTGTGCAGCCGTGGATGGCCCGCATGGAGCAGGCCGAAACCATTGACGATTGCTTTGCCCTGCTTACGGAGTTGTGCCGGTTTAAAGTGTTAGACCCCGCCTGCGGCAGCGGCAACTTCTTGTTTGTGGCCTTCCGCGAAATGAAACTGCTGGAGCGCAAACTCTTCGCCCTCATTTTTGAAAAGACCAAACCGGCCGACAAAAACAAACTGCACAAGTTCCTCACTACCTACCCGTTTGTAAACACACAGCAGTTCTACGGCATTGACCTCAACCCTACGGCAGTGGAAATTGCCAAAGTAACGCTTATGGTAGCCAAAGAGCTCAGCATTTTAGAGCAAGACCACCGCTACGACAACAAGTTTAAACCGCTGCCGCTGGATAACTTAGATGAGAACATTATCTGTGCCGATGCCTTGCTCACCGCGGATGGCCACCAACGCCCCTGGCCGGAAGTAGATGCCATCATTGGCAACCCGCCTTTTCAAAGTAAGAAGAACATGCAGCAGGAGTTTGGTGTGGCCTACATTAATCAACTGCGGGCCGCTTACCCCGAGGTGCCCGGCCGGGCCGATTTTTGCGCGTACTGGTTTTACCGCGCCCACAAACATTTAAAGCCCAACGCTTACGCGGGATTGGTAGGCACCAACACCATCCGCCAAAATTACAGCCGCGAGGGCAGCCTGGACTACATCGTGCAAAACGGAGGCGAAATTTTTAATGCCGTAAGCTCGCAGGATTGGAGTGGCGATGCAGCTGTGTTTGTAAGCATTGCATGTTGGAAAAAAGGTGTGTACGAGGGCGAAAAAACCCTGTATTATTTTGAGGATGACGAACTGAAAAGCATCCACCCGGCTACCATCAACTCCAGCCTGAGTCTGCAAACCGATGTTACCGCTGCCCAAGTGTTACAATGCAATAAAAAACCTAAAAAGGTATTTCAGGGGCAAACGCATGGGCACGAAGGTTTTCTTCTAGATAAAGCTGAAGCGTTGAAAGTACTGAAAAAACACCCTAGGTATACCGAAGTCCTGAAACCCTATCTGAATGGCGAAGAGCTAGTCGCAACGTTTATGTCACAGCCTTTAAGGTTTGTTATTGATTTCACCCATAATGATGTAGTGAGCGCATCCTCCTACAAGGAACTTTTTCAAAGAATCGAAATGCTAGTGTTACCTGATCGAAAAGAAAAAGCTCTAGACCAGCAAAAAGAAAATGAAAAAGCACTTGCCGATAATCCAAAAGCGAAAACTAATCTTCACCATATCAATTTTTTCAACAACTGGTGGAAACTGTCGTATGGTCGTGAAGAACTTTTGGCCAATATGGCCAGCATTAAACGTTACATTGCGTGTCCACAAACTCTTCTCCGTCCGACCTTTGACTTTTTCTCTAGTGCGATAAACCCGAGCCAGTCGCTGTATTACTTTGGATTTGATGACTATTACTCTTTTGGAATCATTCAGTCCAACACCCACTGGGATTGGATAAAAAATACGGGGGCAACTTTGGGTGACACCTACCGATATAATTCGAACAAAACCTGGGACACCTTCCCCTGGCCGCAGGCGCCCACCAAAAAACAGGTAGAAAAAGTGGCTAAGGCCGCCCTGGCGCTGCACCAAAAGCGCACCCAAACCTTGCGCGAGCACCAAATGAGCCTGCGCGACCTTTACCGCTTGCTGGAGCAGCCCGGCAAAAACCCCATCAAAGACCTGCATGCCGCCCTCGATGCGGCCGTGCTGGAGGCCTACGGCTTTGATGCCAAACGGGATGTACTCACCCAACTGCTGGAGTTAAACCTGGCCACCGCAGCCCGCGAGGCAGGCGGCCAACCCGTGCAAGCCCCCGGCTGGCCGGAGAAAATCCCCGGAAAAGAGGCTTTTATAACCGAGGATTGTGTGCGGTTTGAGGGGTGAAAATGCTTTTTTTGAGTCAAATTTGAAATAAATTCACTTATGAGTGAACAACAACTTGTAAATCATCGTTGAGTAAGTAGTTTTGAACTGGTAATCTGGTATGACGAGACGGAGCGGGTAACCTTCTATTCGCCAAAAGTGGAAGGTGCTAACCATAGCGAAATGGATCGTTTCCTGCTGCGTATGGAGCAGTTACCCGGCATGGCAGAACCGCTTCAGGAGTTGTTAGAGTTAGTGATCGAAACAATTGGGAATATACATGGAGCGCAAGACGCTTTTTTCAATCGGTTCGAAAACCGGGTTACGGCTCTCCCACCAAAAGGCCAGATCAAAATCAGTGAGTTGGAATTAGACTACCGGGGGTTCCCGTTACGCCTGTACTGCATGGCGCTGAACGAAGAGTTGGTCATTCTTTTTAATGGGGGCATCAAGGATGCTCAAACTGCCCAGGAGAGCAGCGATGTTATCTCAGCAAAGCTTTATGAAGCCAATGGCTTTGCCAAGCGTATCCTACAGGCAATCCAAACGGGCGAAATTGTTGTTCATGGGCGTACGCTCACCGATTATGCCGGCCGGCCTGATATCTATTTATGAACGCTGTAAAAAAACGTAAAGCGTATGAGAAGTAAAATTGCTGACCGCATCATGGCGGAAACGCCCGAAGAAACCAAGCGGTTTGTGCGCAAGTATGGCGATATAGTCATGCGCGTACATCAGTTGTTGAAAGAGCGGGGAATAACTCAGCAAAAGCTGGCCGATCAGTTGGGGAAATCACCTTCTGAAATCAGCAAATGGTTGAAGGGCGAACACAACTTCACGCTAAAAAGCCTGACAAAACTGGAAGCGGAGTTGGGCGCAGATATTTTTTACGTGCCGAAAAAGGATTCGTACCATGTGCAACAGGGCGGCCAATTCAAGTCTTCGGTAGCAAAAGCCGAACCGGTATCGGGCACCATCCCGTTTACTTCAACACATCGCCAGGAGTTAACGCCTACTGAACCTGTTGCCGCCTGATATGGAACGCAAACCAATTGAACCGGGGAAGATTGTGATGCGCGAGTTTCGCCTCGTAAAAGGCCAGATTGACAGCCCGTATGAGTTTAAGATATCCGGCATTCAGCATTTCGATTACAATGTTGATTTTGAAACGGGTATCAACCTGGAACAAGACCTGATACGGGCTGATTTCAAAGTATCGATTAAAACCAAGAGTGAGGGTAATGCGATTGAGGCTACGGGCGGCTACCATTTTGTTTTTGTGTTTCATTATGACAAGATAAGCGAGCATGCCGCCATTGTTGCCAGTAATGAAATAGACTGGAATCCCTATCTCGCGAATGCGATAGCTTCTATTTCGTACTCCACCTCGCGAGGAATTCTGCTTTCGCGCTTTCAGGGAACAGTGATGGAGTCATTTATTTTGCCCGTGGTTGATCCTAATTGGCTTATGCACTCAAACACAAAAAACACTCAGAAAGTCAGTTAGGTAAATCAATTGCTTGCAATGTCCAGAAATAGCAAAGCCCCAGAAAAAACTGAGGCTTTGTGGGAGCTGAGTCCCGATAGCCATCGGGAGAACCCCCGACCCTCCCGCCTTT
>JAJTGY010000057.1 GCA_021298015.1 Flammeovirgaceae bacterium | reverse complement strand
ATGAGCAATTTGTTCTGCCTTCGATCTCGGGATCATCGGCCACGAACACGATCACGTTTCAATCGCAGACGGGCAACCCGGCCGATGTGATCCTGACCTTTTCGGCTACGGCTACGGCTACCAACTACGTGGCCCAGTTGAGCAATGCTGCGTACGTGACGTTCCGCAACCTGACCTTCCAGCCTGCGGGCACGAATTTTAACCGTGCGATCTGGGCCGTGAACCGGGCTACGAATATCACCTTCGAGAACCTACGCATCACACTTCCCACGACCACGAGCATAACGGAAGACAGGGCTGCGATTTTACTACGGCCGACCACCTCGTCCAACGTTCGGTTATTGAACACCGTGATCACGGGAGGCTCGCACGGATTTATTCATGTGGGCAACAGCACGGTAGCCAACTATTCAGCGGGCACGGTGATTACGGGCAACACGATAAGCAATGTGTACGCGCGGCCGATGTATTTGCAGTACATGAACGGAGTGGTGTTCAACGACAACGTGATCACGGGTACGAGCTACAGTGATTACTATGGGACAGTGATCTGGAACTGTTCTGGGGTTTTGGAGATGCAGCGCAACCGGATTACAGGCGGAGCGGGTTATGGGGTTTACCTGTACTACCCCAACACGGTGAGCGGGTTGATTGCGAACAACTTTTTCAGTTCCACGAACTCGAACTCGAGTTATATCACATTTTACATCCAGCAGGGATTGGTGAACACGAACATATACCACAACAGTGTAAACGCCACGGGCACGAGCACGAACAGCACTGCGTTTCAGTTTGATCGTGCGGTATCGGTTGGCAACCGGGTGGTGAATAATATTTTCCGGGCGAACACGGGCATGGCGGTAGAGCACCGCAACACAACTACGGTGAACTCGGTGTTGGAGAGCGACCACAATGATTTGTTCAGTTCGGGTCCGCTGCTGGGGCAGTTTGGTTCAACCAATGTCGGCACACTGGCGGCCTGGCGAACGGCCTCAGGCCTGGATGCCAACAGTCTCTCCATTGATCCGCAGTTTCAGTCGCCTACTTTGCTGTATACTACGGTAGCTGCGCTATCCGCTTCGGGAAAAAACGTAAATGCTGAAGTGCCGGATGACATTGATGGAGTTGCCCGCCCCTCTTCACCCAGTATTGGGGCTGCGCAATTCGGAGCGGTGGGCACTCCGCTGACCGGCACCTATACGATCGATGCCGCAGGAACCGGGGCCAACAACTTCACTTCCTTTACGGCTGCCCTGGATGCGTTACGAAATGCCGGAGTAAGCGGGCCGGTCGTTTTTCGCGTGAGTGGCAATTTCAATGAACAAATCACGCTGTTAAATGTCAGTGGCTCGTCAGCCACCAACACCATCACGTTTGAATCCCCTACCGGTAATCCGGCCGATGCTATTATTCGGTTTTCTGCAACCACGAGCTCTGCGAATTTTACCGTAAGGCTCAGCAATGCGGACCACCATCGCATCCGGAACATGACCATCCGCGCGGAAGGAACTTCGTTTGCACGGGCGGTATTTATGAACAACCGGGCACTGGACATTTTGCTGGAAGGCAATGTGATTGAAAGCACGGTAACGACACTCACCTCCTTTGATCGGGGTGGGGTGGTGATCAACGCCTCGGTGGCTGAGGATGTTCGCCTGATCAACAACACGATCCGGCTGGGCGCGGTGGGCATCGACTTTCAAGGACCGTTCGCCCGCGCCACCGGCACCGTGATTCGGGGCAACACCATTTTTCAAAGCTATCACCGCGGCATTATTCTCAACTACCACACCGCTTTTATCCTCGACCAAAATGTGGTCACCAACAATCCGTCTTCGTCCAGTTTCACGGGCGTGTCCATCAGCAATGCGGAAGGAGCTTTCCGGGTGACGGCCAACCGGGTGACGGGCGGAAACGGCACGGCTCTGGATGTGGTGACGGCTCAGGCGACAGCCGGTGCACCGGCCCTTATCGCCAATAACTTTTTGCAAACCAACAACGCGGCTTCATTCCAAACGGTGAGCCTGAACTTCCTGCGGCATGTGAATTTTTACCACAATAACATCAACGCAACGGGCGCGGGCACCGGACTTTACTATACATCCGGCTCCGGCACGAACGTTAACCTCATCAACAACATCATCAAATCAAACAATTATACCCTGGAGGTAACCAGCGGCAGTACAGCCGCGATTGGGCAGGCCAACTACAACAATTATTTTTCAACGGGATCAACGTTAGCACGTTGGGGCGGATCAGATCAATCCAATTTGGGAGCCTTGCAGGCGGCTACGGGTCAAAATGCCAACTCGCTTTCCGTGGACCCGCAGTACCCCTCCGCCACAGACCTGGCGGCCGTGGCTCCCTCACTTGCCGGTGCAGGCTTTGACCTCACCGCCATCGTGCCGAACGATATTAACGGAGCGGTTCGGACAGTGCCCGTGAGTATTGGGGCCACGCAGTTCTTACCAGCCGTAAGCCGTGATGGCGCGATTACCCGGATTGTTGCCCCGGTAAGCTCGTGTTCACTGACTGCCTCTACACCGGTTACGGTTGAGATCAGTAATCTGGGAGCCACGTCTATTTCCGGATTTCAAGTATCGTATCAGATTAACGGAGGACCGGCTGTGACGGAATCCATACCCGTTGCCGTAACCATCTTGCCAGCCGGCAAGTACGAATACACCTTCACCCAAAGAGCCAACCTGGCTGCCAAACAAGTGTACACCATTCGAGGCACAATTATACTCGCAGGTGATGAAGACGCAACGAATAACCAACTGGATGCCTCCGTCACGCACTTCCCCGATTTGATCACAACGCTAACGCCTAATTCAACCATTTGTGCAGGTGAAGCGATTACGCTTACCGCCACGGGCGGAACGAGCTACCTCTGGAATACCTCGTCTACTTCGGCCAGCATTACCGTTTCGCCAGTCGCCACCACCACCTACTCGGTGCTGATCACCAATGCGAATGAATGTTCAGAAACAAAAACCGTAACGGTCACGGTGCGGGACAGCCCGGTGATCAGCTTCACAGGTGCAACAGGCTTCATCACGTCATACGTATCACCGACCCAGGGTGGCACGGCAGAACTTTTTGAATTTCGGATGATCTATACCGATGCCGGTGGAAGTTTGCCCGCGGCCGGCTATCCCCGGGTGGAGTTAGACGCCAATGCGAACGGTCAGGCCACGGATCCGCTGGACATCATCCGCGTGATGACGCAAGCTGATGCCACCGATACCAACGTAACCGATGGCAAAGAATATCGCGTCACCCTAACTAACCTGTCGGACCTCATTCGTTGGCGATCGCGTATTGTGGCGCGCAATGCAGACGGATGTCAGTCGCAAACACCTTTTGTATCAGGTCCTTTTGTGTCGAACGACCTTTTGGACGTGGCGATATTCGCTAACGATATCTCCTTCAGTAAATCGAACCCGGCCATCAACGAGTCGATCAGGATTTACGCCCGTGTTCGCAATACGTCCGATTATGTGGCGGAGAACTTTGTGGTTTCCGCATACATCGAAGGTAATCGCGTGTTTACCCAAACCGTAAATTTACTGGGGCCGCAGTCGGCCATTAATTTGCAGTGGGACCAGTCTTTTGCCGCTTCGGGCTTCTTCCCGGTTAAGGTCGTGATTGACGAAAACAACGTGCTGGCCGAAGATAACGAGCTCAACAATTTCGCTATTCGTCCGGTGATCGTAGGTGATTATCAGTTGCCGGGTGGAATTGACTGCGGGGCAAGCGTGACGCCTACGAGTGTGCTTCCTTTTGGTGGCATCACCATCTCAGGTAAGGCCGAATATTTTGGCATCGCCCCGGGTATTGACCCGGATGTAGCGGGGGCTACGGTTACCGCCCGAATCACGGGCGGTGGGCAAGCCGGCACGACAACACAAGCCGATGGCACGTACCAGCTTACCCTGACTGCGCCCGGAGCTCCCGGAACATACACCGTTACGGTAGAAGTTACCGACTTTACCCTTACGGGTACGCAAGGGCCCTTTAGCATAACCGTTTTGCCTTCACCACCGAGGCCCGACCTCACCACCTCGATTGTGCTGAGTCAATCTACGATCTTGCCGGGCCAATCGGTTAGCGGAACGGCAACCGTGTCAAACACCGGGGATGCACCCGCAACCAATTTTGTATTTCGGTTTCTGAATTGTGATGCCGTGCTTGGCACGCAAAACATTGCGCAGCTAAATCCGGGCGAGTCGCTGACCTTCAACTTTACCACCACAACCAACGTGATTGGCGACTGTTTCAACCGAAGTAACTGCATATTCCGGAGTGAAGCAGACCTCACGAACACCGTTGTTGAGCGCTCAGAGGCTAACAACCAGAGCTCCACGTCCCTCACCGTTTTGCCCAACAAACCGGATCTCACTCCGGTCAATTCCTCGAGTGGGGTTTCGGGTGCCGTCAATATGCTGTTGCCCCAGACGTTTTCCCTGCGCGTAGACAACATTGGCGGTGTAAATGCCACTACTCCTTTTGATGTTCGCGTGTATATGAATGGCACGTTAATCCACACCGAAGCGCTGACATCACTCGCTACATGTGTCGGGCATACTTTCGCAATAAACTATACCTTCGCCAATACGCTCGACCACGTGCTTGATATTCGGGTGGATGAACCCATTGGTTCGGGAGTGGTCGATGAATATCGGGAGACCAACAACGAGTTCTCGCGAACGATCCGTCACACCCCCCCGCCACCGGTATTCCCCAACTTGTCGGTAAGCAATGCGGATATCAGTGTGGCACCGGTGCTGCCGCCTGCCGGCACGAACTTTAACGTGAATGTTACCTACCGCAACACCGGATCCATTCCCGTGAATCCTCCCTTTGATCTGGAGTTGACCGTGATCGAAGCCGGCATACCCCGAATTGAAACACGCACCGTGAATACCGTGCTCAATGCAGGAGCGACCACCACAGTTTCACTCACCACCAGCCTGGCTACCGATGGCGATCATGCTTTTCGAATCCGGTTAGATAACAACGGGCAGGTAACCGAAGGCAGCGAGGGCGACAACGTGGCTCAGATGCCCTTGTGCGTTGACTTTGCGGTGAGCCCCGTAGGCGGAGTCTGGGGTGGTGGATTTTACGAAGGAACGGTACAAAATCTCACGGCCAACATCTATAACAACGGGCTGTTCACGGCTACGAATGTGCCGGTTTCATTCTTCATTGATAATGTGAAAGTCGCGTCCACCACGCTGCCCACCGTTGGGCCGGGTCTTCAAGCCGGTAGTTACTTCGTGTCGTTGCCGTATCTGTTTGCAACTGCCGGAACGTTTGAGTTGAAAGTGGTGGTTGATGAACTGGCTGCCTATGCCGAATGCCGGGAGGACAACAATGAATTCAAAAAAAACATTCAGGTACGCTTGCCCGCGCCCGACCTCCGCATTTTTTCCGAGTACATCGCGCCCAGCAAAATCAACCCCGATGTAGATGAGCCCATTACCATATTTATTTCGTACGACAACGCGGGTGTAGGGGCGTCAGGTCCGTTCAAAGCGCGCGTTCTGGTAGATGATGTGCCGCTCGGACCCGATGTCGACATTCCATCCGTGGCACCCGGTGATGATGGAACCGTTCAGATCATGACACCGTACCGCAGCTCGCTCGCGGGCATTCGGGTGATTCGTGCATTATTGGATCCAAACGACTTACTAAACGAAACCACCCGCGCCAATAACGAAGCTTCGCGTGCGTTGGTCGTTGGTCAGGCCCCCAACTTGTTGTTCACGAACCTCCAGCCGGGTGTTGTTTGTCCGAACAATGGTGATAATATATCCGTGACGGCTACCGTGCAGAACGCTGGCGATATTCAGGCCACGGCTCAGATTCATTTCTTTTACCTGACACCCACCGACACCATTCCGATCGATGTGAAAGGCATCACAGTGGCCGGGAATCAAACCGCATCGGTTCAAACCGACTGGCTGGTGATCAACAAGGATTTTGCCTTATATGCCGAAATCCGAAACAGTGATCCGGTCGAATTTGATGACACCGATAATTCAATTCGCACCGACTTTTGTGCGGGCCCTTATTACAACCTGCTCGTGGAAGCCGTTGGGCAGGGATTGGTGCAGCGCACCCCCAATCAAAACCGGTTTGAAGGCGCGCAGGTAGTGGAAATCACAGCGGTACCGGCTGCCGGTTGGATTTTTTCCGGCTGGCAAGGCGATGCGACAGGGGCAGTCAATCCGCTTACAGTGAATTTGAACAGCGATAAGAACATTGAAGCGCTGTTTATAGAATCAGTGGCAACTCCGGCCAGTGTGGGCGGTGCGCGCTGTGGCCCCGGCAGTGTGACGCTGACGGCAACCGGTGCCGTTGGCGCTCAAACCTATGCCTGGTATACGCAGGCTACCGGAGGCACGGCCATTCAGAATAATCCCAATCCGGACTTCGTGTCCCCCTCACTTTCAGCCACCACGAGTTATTATGTTGCGATTCGTTCGGCTACCATCGAGAGTCCGCGCACCGAAGTCATAGCCACCGTCAATTCCATTCCCACAAAACCGATCATCAATGTTGTGGGCAGCACAACGCTGTGTTTGGCTAAACAGGACAGTGTCCGACTTCAGGCTCCGGCATCCTTTGTCGATTATGTCTGGACTAACTCAGCCACTACCCGCGAAATTGTCGTACGCGATCCAGGCTCATTTGCTGTTCAGGTAGTCAACGCTTCGGGCTGCTTAAGCGAGATTTCCGAAGCGATAGTCGTAACTGCTGCCGAGAATTGTACGGAGTTGATTTTCTACAACGCGGTGTCGGCCAATGATGATGTTCTCAACAGCTACTTCCGTATTGAAAATATTGACCTTTCGCCAGAAACACGAAACAACCGGCTAAAAATCTTCAACCGGTGGGGCGATTTGGTTTTTGAGGCGCGTAACTATGATAACATCACCAACCGTTTCACAGGCGTCAGCCGCAAGGGTGAGCAGTTGCCGGTAGGTACATACTTCTACGTGCTTGAGTTTGACTCCGGCCGACCGAAGGCGGAGGGCTTCATCTCGCTCAAGCGCTGATTATTCCCACACCACCAGCCCGGGCTCATGGTACCACCGCGGGTAACGCGCCAGGTACAGTTTTTCAATTTCGTTCCGTTTGTTTTTCAGCGTGGGTGTCATCAGCCCATTTTCTACGGTCCAGTCGTTTTGTAAAATCACGGCTGTCTCCAGCTTTTCGTAGCTCTCCAGCGTTACATTAACGCCCTGCAGACTGGCACTCAGGCTGCTTTCGATATCGGCCTTTGATTTTGCCTTTCCCAGTGCCGACAGAATGGTGAGCGCAATGGGTTGCGGAATGCCCATGCCTACTACGCACACTTTTTCAATGTCGGGGTTGGTCAGTAACTTCATTTCGATCGGAGCGGGCGCAACGTATTTGCCTTTGTCGGTTTTGAATAAGTCTTTGATGCGTCCGGTGATGGTCAGATAGCCTTGCGCATCCACGCTGCCCTGGTCACCGGTTTTCAAAAATCCATCCTCGGTGAAAACCTCGTGGGTCAGTTGCGGTTCCTGATAATACCCCTGCATGGTGCCTCCGTGTCTTGTTTGCACTTCACCTTCTGCGCTCAGGCGCACCTCTACACCTGGCCAGGCCTGGCCAACGGTGCCAAACTTTACCTCGCCCAAATTACCATGGGAGATAGCACCGTTTTCCGTCATGCCATATACCTCGCGAATGGTGATGCCGAGTTGTTGATACCACTGCAAAAGAGCGATCGGCATGGGGGCCGCACCGGATATGGTGAGTACGGCACGAGACAACCCGAGTCCTTTCTTGATCTTATTCTTCAGCAAAGTTCCGACCACCGGAATTTTTAGTATGGTATTCAGACGTTGAGGTGGCAGCTTTTCGAAAATTTTTTCCTGAAACTTCGCCCAGATGCGGGGTACCGCAAAAAAGACATGGGGCTGAACGGATGACAGATCGGCTGCAAAAGTCTCCAGCGACTCGACAAACGAAACCGTGCTGCCCGTCCAGAGGGAGAGAATTTCAATTACGTTGCGTTCGGCAATGTGGGACAGCGGCAGAAATGAAAACAAGTGCATGGGGTGCGTGAGGCCGAAGCGTTTCATCACAAGGTCTTCGGTTTTCGCCACTTCACTGAACACCCGGTGATTGAACATGACGCCTTTCGGTACGCCCGTGGTGCCGGACGTATACATCAAAGTAGCCAGGTCATTCGGATGGAGAGTGGAGCTGACCAAAGGCGGGTAACGTTCAACGAGTTGGCTCCACGATTCGCCCTCTTCGGGGCCATACCAGGGGAAGGAGATTTTTTTGACATCTGAGGGAATGCCCTCCTTTTGTTGGCTATACTCGTCCAGTTTGCCGATAAAAATGGCTTGTGCCCCGCTGTGCTCCAGAATTTGCCGTATGCCGTGTGCGCTGAGCGTAGCGTAGAGCGGCACCGATACAAAGCCCGCCATCAGAATGGCCAGGTCGGCCATAATCCAGTGCGCACAATTTTTGGACAGAATGGCCACGCGCGCGCCTTTTTCAAGCCCCATGGCCTGCAGGGCTGCAGCCATGCTTCGGATTTCCCGGCCTGCGTAGGCATACGAAAACTCACGCCATTGGCGCGCTACGGGCTGTCGGAGAAAGACCCGGTTGGGCGCATCGCGCTCCCACCGGCTGAAAAATTCGGTAATCACCCGAACAAGAAACGAAACCCGGTTTGTGTTTGCAACGCTCTTTACAAAAACCGTTCGAGCAGGTAGCGGATCACGTCTGTGGTGGTGACGATGCCCACAAGTTTGGTTTCATTTTCGTCATCCACTACCGGGAGGGCATGAAACTCTTCCTCCGACAATATTTTGGCCACTGCGCGAATGTCGTCCCCCGCCCTGACCACGCGGGGTTTGTGCGACATAACCTGGCTGAGGTTGAGCATGTCCAGTACCGCTTCATCGGTATCGCCTTCGCCTTCAAACATGCCGCTGAAGGTGAGGCGGTTCAGGTCTGTTTTGCTGATGATACCCACCAGTTTGCCTTTTTGGACTACCGGCACGTGACGCACGTTGTGTTTGCGAACAACTTCACGGGCGCTTTCTAAAGAGTCCTTGATGTCGACCACATACACATGATGCGTCATGATCGTACTCACTGGTTCATGCTTTTTCATGTTGATGTGTTTAGGTTGATTTTGTATCAAAGTTTGGCAGCGCAACAGGCGCGCACCATGAGGAACATCAACGGGGGAAATGATATATGTCAGTAGAGGACCTGAACCTAAGCCCAATTTGTTAAATTTGAATCCGATCGCCCCATGTCAGCCAAAAAAAAACTCTTCCTGCTCGATGCCTACGCGCTGATTTACCGGGCTCATTTTGCGTTTACCAAAAACCCGCGCATTAATTCCAAAGGCCGAAACACATCGGTTCCGTTTGGATTCACCAATACGCTGATGGAGGTGCTCACCAAACAGAGACCATCGCACATTGGGGTGGCCTTCGATACATCCGCACCCACGTTTCGCGATGAATTGTACGAAGAGTACAAGGCTACACGCCAGGAAACACCCGAAGACATTCGGTACGGCCTGCCGATTGTGAAAGAGATCATACGCGGTTTCAACATCCCCATTTTTGAGCTGGATGGCTACGAAGCCGATGATGTAATTGGAACCCTGGCCACCCGCGCAGCAGCCGATGGCTTTGAGGTGTACATGATGACACCGGACAAAGATTATGGCCAGATCGTAAAGGATCATGTGCTGCTCTACAAGCCGGCCTACATGGGCAACTCGGTTGATATCCTCGGGCCAAAAGAGGTGTGTGAGAAATGGGAAATTGAAAACGTAACGCAGGTGGTGGACATTCTGGGTTTACAGGGCGATTCGTCCGACAATATTCCGGGTATCCCCGGGGTAGGCCCCAAAACCGCTGCCGATCTCATCAAGCAGTTCGGCACAGTGGAGAATGTGGTCGCCAATGCCGACAAACTCAAAGGCAAACTCAAGGAGCGCGTGGAGCAATATGGTCAGCAGGCCATTCTCTCGAAAAAGCTGGCGACCATCGTTACCGATGTGCCGGTTGCGTTTCACGAAGAAGCGCTGCGTTTCACGGGGCCCGATCCGGAAAAACTCAAGCCCATCCTCGAAGAGCTTGAGTTTAAGACGATGATGCCACGCATTTTCAGCCTGGTGCCGGGCGCAGCACCGGTGGCGGCTCCGGCTGTGGCCAAGCCGGCCCAACTCTCCATGTTTGTTGGCGAGGAAGCGACTCCGCAAGCCGGTGAGCAGCGCATGTATTCGGCAACGGATGTGGACTATCGGGTTATCAACGCTGCCGAGGAACGCCAACAGGTGATCGAAAAGCTACGCGGAGCTTCCGAAATTTCGATCCAACTCCTCACCAACGAGGAAGAACATTTTGATTTTGCGCCCACGGCCCTGGTGATCAGTGCGGCATCGGCAACGGCCTGGTACTTTCCGGTTTCAGCCAACGACAACCTGAAGGATTTTGCGCCCGTGCTGGCAGATTCCCGCATAGCCAAAGTGGGTCACAACCTGAAGGCCACGCTGCTGGCCCTGCGCAAACTCAACTTAACGGTCTCCGGTAAGATGTTCGATACGCTGATTGCCCATTATCTCATTGAGCCGGAAGCCTCGCACGATCTGGGCATTCTGTGCGCCCAATATGTGGGCCACGCCCTGATGGCGGAAGGCGATGAGCAGAAAAAAGCATGCGAGCGGGCGGACCTGGTGCTGCAGTTGAAATCAAAACTGAAGGCCGAATTGGAAGTGCGCAGGCACAGCTTGCTCATGCGCGATGTGGAGATGCCGCTGGTCGGTGTACTGGCGGACCTCGAGTTCGAAGGTGTGCGTGTAGATGAGAACACGCTGAAGTGGATGTCGGAGGCGTTGAAGAAGGACAGCGATAAGGTGCAGAAGGAAATCTATCAAATGGCCGGCACCGAGTTTAACATCGGCTCACCCAAGCAATTGGGCGAAGTGTTGTTCGAAAAACTCAAGCTGTTGGACAAAGCCAAGAAAACCAAAACCGGGCAGTATGCAACGGGTGAGGAGGTGTTGATCAAGCTGGCACCCGAACACGAAATCGCCAAGAAAATTCTGGAATACCGCGAGTATGAAAAGCTGCGCTCAACCTATGTAGATGCCTTGCCCCGCATGATCAGCCGCTATGACGGGCGCATTCACTCCGATTTCAGGCAGGCGGTGGCAGCTACCGGCCGGCTCAGTTCCAACAACCCCAACTTACAGAACATTCCGATCCGCACGGAGAAGGGCCGGCAGATTCGCAGTGCCTTTGTGGCGCGCGGCCCCGAATACCTGTTTATGTCGGCCGACTATTCGCAAATTGAATTGCGCATTGCCGCCTCTTTTGCCCGGGATGCCACCATGATTGAAGCGTTTCGAAATCAGCGCGACATTCACGCCACTACAGCGGCCAAAGTTTTTAAGGTAGCCCTCGACAAGGTTACTCCGGATCAAAGACGAAAAGCCAAGGAAGTCAACTTTGGTATTTTGTACGGCAGCACGGCTTTTGGGCTCTCCCAGAACCTGAGTATCTCAAAAACAGAAGCCACCGAGATCATCGACTCCTATTTCCGGGAGTTCCCGGGTATTAAGCGCTACATGGATGATAGCATCAACTTTGCCCGCGAAAAGGAATACGTGGAAACGGTGCTGGGCCGCAGGCGATATCTGCGCGATATCAATTCACGTAACATCACCACGCGGGGCTTTGCCGAACGCAACGCGATCAACGCTCCCATCCAGGGCAGTGCCGCTGATATTATCAAAATCGCCATGGTGAACATACACCGATGGCTGACGAAAGAGAAACTGCAGACACGCATGATTCTTCAGGTGCATGACGAATTGATTTTTGATTTGCACCGGGACGAGGTAGATATTGTAAAACCCAAAGTGGTTGAACTGATGAAACACGCGGTAGCACTCGAGGTGCCCATGGAAGTGGAAGTAGGTATAGGTTCGAACTGGCTGGAAGCACATTGATGATTCGCGTATTTTCCTTTTTGACTATCCTGATTGTTTGTTCCCTGGGTGCCTCGGCTCAGTCGCGACCCAAAATTGGTTTGGTGCTTAGCGGAGGTGGCGCTAAGGGTATTGCTCACATTCGCGTATTGCAGGCTCTGGACTCGCTGGGTATTGTGCCGGATTTTATAGCGGGTACCAGTATGGGCTCGGTATTGGGCGGGCTTTATGCGGCCGGCTATACCGGTAACGAAATTGATTCCATTGCGAAGACACTGGATTGGCAGTTGCTCATGTCGAACAGCGTTTCGTTCAACGAAATCAATATTGAAGAAAAGGACGAGTTTGGCCGGTACATTTACGAGCTGCCCATGAATGGCCTTAAGCCCAAGTTACCGCTGGGGCTGATTGAAGGGCAACACATTGAGGAACTGCTTGCCCGCCTGTTCTTTCACGTGAACGGCATTTCCAACTTTCAACATCTGCCCACGCCTTTCCTGTGTGTGGCTTCGGATATTGTGAGAGGCGAACCCGTAGTGCTGCGCAACGGCAGTTTGCCACAAGCGATCCGCGCCAGCATGTCGATCCCCTCAGTTTTTGCGCCCGTGCGCATCGATGACCAACTGCTGGTGGATGGCGGTGTGTTCAATAACATGCCGGTGAGCTACTGCCGTGAAATGGGGGCTACCTTCATTATTGCATCGGATGTGGATGGTGGATTATTTAAAGAATCGGACCTGAACTCGGCCGCCCAGCTATTGATGCAAACCGCATTACTGGCCGGCAATATTACCTATCGGAAAGAATTGAAAGATGTAGATCTTCATATCGACATCTTCCCCCATCTGCGCTATGGCACAATGGATTTTGAACAGCGGGTAGACATGCTGCGGGCCGGGCGTGAAGCAACAAAAGAAATCATGCCCGAGTTAGTGAAGGTTGCTGCCGGGCAAAAACAATTTCCGCCCCGTACAGTACCGCGTTTTCCGCGCGGGGACAGGCGTTATAAAATCCAGGAGATTGCCACCGATGGCATCAGCGAACCGAATAACGCTTTGGTACAAGCGCGGTTTGAAGCTCACGTGGGCGAGTTGTTGAACTCTCGCGAAATAGGATCACGCGTACACCGCCTGATGGGCACCCGCTTGTTCGACAAGATAGGTTACCAGATTGAGGGCGACAGTGTAACCAGCAAGTTAGTCCTGCAAGCAAGCGAACGGCCTGGCAATGCCGTGAAGTTTGCCATGCACTACGATACCGAGCGGGGTGCGGGTGTCATCTTGAATTTTACCAAGCGCAACCTCATGCTTTCGGCCTCGCGTTTCGTGGCCACCATCGACCTTGCAGAAAGCCCACGTGTACGGGCCAATTATTTTTACTACTTCGGAGTGCGCAAACGCTGGTGGCATTTCAGCGAAGTATACGGAGAACGCATGCTCATCAACTCATTTATCGAAGGCACACCGGTAGCCGATGTAATCAGCCAACATATAGCTGCCACCACAATGCTCAACTACTCCCTTAGCCGTGACCAGTATTGGGGGTTTGGTATCATGGCCCAACGAAGCCGCCTTTGGCCGAAAATTAATCCGTCCACGGAGTCGAACCCCGAACCGCTTGAAATTGCTGACTATCGTTTCGGTACGGTGGGTGTGCGATTTCAATTCCTCCGCAACACCCTTGACAAAGTATTTTTTCCCACGCGTGGCGCGTGGCTGAGGGCAGAGACCAATTGGAATATCAATCCGGCATTTAAAGCCAAATTACTTATCACCCTGCCGGACAGCTCGGAAAAAGTAGTAATCGAAGGTTCGCTGCCCTTGTATGTGCGCTTCAACCTGAAAGCCCAGAAGGTGAAACCGCTCGGTTCGCGACTATCGCTGCAAATCTGGCAGCAAGTGGCACTGATGCAAGAGACATTCTCCCACTACGATGATTTTTCTGCCTATCGGCTGGCAGCCGGAGATATCAATTCAGTCGGTGGCTGGCTCTATCGTCCGCGCTCTTCCGACCATCTGTTTCTCGGGCTGCGCGAGGGTGAGTTGTCGGTGCAGCAGTTGCTGGCAGTAGGGGCTCAGTTCCAATACACGGTTGCAAAAAATGTGTACGTAACTCCGGGCATCAATTTGTTGGCGGCCGGGTACGAGTCGTCTGCGTTTTGGAGCGGTCTGGGTCAGTTTGATTTCCGCAAGGAGAACCGGGAGGGAGCTTTCTATCAGGTGGGCTACGGGGCTATGGCCTCCTATCTTTCACTGCTGGGACCAATTCAGGTTGGCGTGTCGCACAATGCTCAAACAGGGCAACTGCGTGGATTTTTCAACTTGGGCTTTACGTTTTAACTGAGGGAAACTGCGCTGTTCCACACATTCAACCGACCATCACTATTTCACAGATAGGTGTGCGCATTTCCCTACTTTTCCTTTTTGAACGCTTCAACAATTCATGCTTATGATCAAACAAATCCTGACCTTGACACTGGTGTTGTCGCTGGCAGGCCTGGCCGCGTGGGCTCAGGAAACCTTTCCGCGCAACGATGTGAAAGACAGCCGGGCCGGGCTATATGCCTTCACCAATGCCAATCTTGTAGTCGATCCGCAAACCACCCTCACCAACGCTACGCTTTTAATAAAAGGTGAGCGCATTGAGCAGGTGGGTGCTAATTTGACTGTGCCGAAAGGGTACACCGTCATCGACTGCAAGGGGAAGTATATCTATCCTTCGCTCATCGATGTGTACACCAGTTACGGTTTACCCGAGGTGGAGCGTCCACGCGGTGGGGGCTTTAACGGCCCCGAGCAGATTGAACCAAAAAATAAAGGACCCTACAACGCTAACCAGGCTATTCGTTCACACTATAACGCCTCCGATGAGTTTACCGTGAATGCCAAAGCCGCTGAGGAGTGGCGTAAACTTGGTTTTGGTGCGGTGCTCACCTTTAAAGCCGATGGTCTGGCCCGTGGCACTTCGGCCGTTGTTGCGTTGGGCGAACAAGGCGAAAACAAAGCGGTGATAAAGTCAAAAGCAGCCGCCAACTACTCGTTTGCCAAAGGCAGCTCCTCACAAAACTATCCCAGTTCCATGATGGGCTACGCAGCCGTGCTGCGTCAGACCTACCTGGATATCGAATGGTTTGGCGCGCAGAACCCCCGCCCCTTTACCGATCAATCGCTTGAAGCGTGGATTCAAAATCAAAAATTGCCGCAAATCTTTGATGCCGCCAACTGGATGGGTGTTTTGCGTGCCGATAAGATCGCGGATGAGTTTGGCGTGCGCTACATCATTAAAGGAGGTGGCGATGAGTACAAACGCATCAACGATATCAAGGCCACTGGAGCCTCATTCATCGTGCCAGTTGATTTTCCCGAAGCCTACGATGTGGAAGATCCCTACGATGCTGCGCGCACCAGCCTGCAAGACATGAAGCACTGGGAGCTGGCCCCCACCAACCTGGCCGCGCTGGAAAAGGCTGGAATCACATTTGCCATCACGGCCAACGGACTGAAGAAAGTTTCCGACTTCATGCCCAACGTACGAAAGGCAATGGAGAACGGACTAAGCGAAGCGGCCGCCCTGAAGGCACTCACCACTACCCCTGCCCAAATGTTGCAGATTGACGGGCAAGTGGGTAGCCTCAAGAAAGGTATGCTCGCCAGCTTTCTGGTTACCTCCGGAAAAATCTTTGACGACAAAACGATCATTTACCAGAATTGGATCATGGGTCAGCCGTTTGCGCTCAAGTCCATTGACCTGCGCAACTTCAGCGGCCAGTACGATCTCTCCGTAAACAACCAGAACTACAAACTGGAAGTGAGCGGTGAAGCCGGCAGTCACAAAGCCAAGGTAAAAGTGAATGACAGCACCACGGTAGATGCCACCGCCACGTTTGGCAACAATCTGATCACCCTGTCATTCAAGCCGCAGAAGAACAGTTCGAACAGTGTGCGGCTCTCCGGCTGGAGTGATGACAAGGGCTTCAAAGGAAAAGGCCAGTTGGCCGATGGCGCCTGGATCAACTGGAGTGCTACCCGCACAGGCGACCTCACGACCAAAGCACCGGACAAAAAAGACGCAGCACCGAAAAAGGATGAACCCGGCAAAGTATTTTATCCCTTTATGGCCCACGGCACAACTGCGCTGCCGGCAGTTGAAACGTTGCTGATCAAAAATGCCACCGTGTGGACCAACGAGCAACAGGGCATTCTTCAGAATACCGATGTATTGCTCAAGGATGGCAAGATTGCCCGCATCGGTAAGAACCTGTCTGAGCCGGGCGCTAAGGTAGTTGACGGCACCGGCAAGCATCTGACGGCCGGCATCATTGACGAACACTCCCACATTGGGGCGCTCAGCATCAACGATGTGGCCACTAACTCCGGCATGGTGCGCATAGGCGACAATATCGATGCCGAAGACATTAACATTTACCAGGCGCTGGGCGGTGGTGTGGTAGCCGTTCAGGTACTGCACGGCTCGGCCAATCCCATAGGCGGACAATCGGGCCTGATCAAATTGCGCTGGGGCGAAACGCCCGAGAACTATAAGATTGCCGGGGCTGATGGCTTCATCAAGTTTGCGCTGGGCGAGAACGTGAAGCGCAGCAGCAACCCGCAGTCGATTCGCTACCCGCAAACCCGCATGGGCGTGGAACAAGTGTATGTTGATGCCTTCACCAGTGCCCGCGAATACGAGAAAAAGTGGGCGGCCTACAACGCATTGCCGGCCGCACAAAAGACGGCCGCTGCCAAGCCCCGAAGAGATCTGGCGGAAGAAGCCATTCTGGAGATACTGAACAAAAAACGGTTCATCAGTTGCCACAGCTATGTGCAATCGGAGATTAACATGCTGATGAAAGTGGCCGAGCAATTCAATTTCCGTGTCAACACGTTTACCCACATTCTGGAAGGCTACAAAGTGGCCGACAAAATGAAGCAGCACGGAGTAGCGGCCTCATCCTTCTCCGACTGGTGGAATTACAAGTGGGAAGTGCGTTACGCTATTCCGTACAACGCAGCCATTCTGCACAACGCTGGTGTGGTTACCGCCATCAACTCCGATGATGCCGAAATGGGCAGACGCCTGAATCAGGAAGCAGCCAAATCGGTGAAGTATGGCGGGATGAGCGAGGAAGACGCGCTGAAGATGGTGACCCTGAACCCGGCCAAAATGCTGCACCTCGATGGGCAGATGGGCAGCATCAAAGTGGGCAAGAGTGCCGATGTGGTGCTGTGGAGCGACCACCCGCTGAGCGTGTATGCCAAGGCAGAAAAGACCCTCATCGATGGCAAGGTGTACTTTGATATTGAAGCGGACCGCCAGCGCAACCGCGAGATTGAAGTGGAGCGGGCGCGCCTGGTTCAGAAAATGATCGGGGTTAAAAAGGGCGGAGCGCCCACGCAACGGCCCGAGCCGCGCCAGCGCGTGAACTTCCATTGCGATGATGTTCTGGGCGTTGAACACACTGAAGAAGACTAACCGATAAAGCACATGATTATGAAAACGATATTTTTCTTCCTCACCCTCATCAGTGCCGTATCGGTGGGTAGGGCACAAACTCCCACGCCAGCGAAGCCGCAGGAGAAAGCGATTGCATTGATCGGTGGTGTAGCGCACCTCGGCAATGGCCAGGTCATTGCGAATTCTATTGTGGCATTTGATAAAGGCAAGCTGACGATTGTCGCGGATGCCACCACCGCCCGGGCCGACCTCAGCGGCTACGAACAAATCAACGTGCAGGGCAAGCACATTTATCCCGGTTTCATTTTACCCAATTCGCAAATCGGTTTGGCCGAGGTAAGCTCCATCCGGGCGATGAACGATGCCACCGAGCGCGGTGATCTGAATCCCAACGTGCGCGCGCTGATTTCCTACAACACGGACTCGGAGTATGGCCCCACCTTCCGCTACAACGGAGTGCTGCTGGCCGAGACCACGCCCACGGGCGGGTTGATCAGCGGCAGCAGCAGCTTGATGGAAATGGACGGCTGGAATTGGGAAGATGCCGTGCACACGGCCGACAACGCCCTTCACCTGAACTGGCCTCCGCAAATCCGCAGGCAGTTTGACTTCAACACCTTTACCGTCAACGATGCCCCCAACCGCGATTACGACAAGCAGGTGATGGCACTGCATCAGTTGATGGCCGATGCGCAAGCGTATGCCCAGCAGGCGCAGCGCGAAACCAATTTGAAGCTAGAAACCGTTCAACCGCTCTTCAGCGGGCAGCGCGTGCTCATGGTGCATGCCGATGAACCCAAAGAAATTGTGGAGGCCGTGCGCTTCGGGCAGAAATTTGGTGTGAAAAAAATCACCGTGGTGGGTGGCTATGGCGCACCGGGTGTGGCGCAGTTCCTCAAAGAGACCAACATACCCGTGATACTCGCCAGCACGCACAATTTGCCCAACCGGGCCGATGAAGATATTGACACGCCATACAAGTTGCCTTACTTGTTACAGCAGGCGGGGGTACAGGTTTCATTATCGCAGGATGGCGCCCTGCATGGTGCGCGCAACCTCGGCTTCTTTGCCGGCACGGCTGTGGCATACGGGGTAGACAAAGAAGAGGCACTGAAGATGATTACCTCAAACACAGCCAAAGCACTGGGCGTGGAGGCGCGTGTGGGTACACTGGAGGTGGGTAAGGATGCCACGTTGTTTGTGAGCGAGGGCGATGCGCTGGACTATCGTACAAACAGGTTGACGCATGCCTTCATCCGCGGAAAGGCGATTACGCTGCGCAACCACCAGAATGAGTTGTACGAACGATACGCGAAGAAGTACGGGCAGATGAAGTGATGCACACCACTATAAAAAGTTCAGAAAACAAAAGGCCGCGTGAGCGGCCTTTTGTTTGGGGTGATGAATTACGGCAACTAGCTGTTGAACTAAACCTTCGGTAGTTTCCGTACTTCGACCATAGTTCATCTGTAATTTACAGGTTTGCCACCTTTGGAGCTCAAACCGAACGTATAAAGTTATGAGCTTCAAAAAAAGTGATTACTGCACACTGGTGCAACAGGCCAGTGACGGGTTGGTTGGATTCCGGCAGGCCTACAGCAAGTTTGTTGAACATGCGGCCATCCACCAGAAGAGCAAAAGCCTGCTCACCAATTACAGCCGCAACATTGCCCAACTTGCCTTGCATTTTGGCACGGTGCCGCACTTTGTTTCCACCGAAGAGATCAACTCTTACCTGTACCGCATCAGTGTGCACGAAGGAAAATCGGAAGGGTATTTCAAACAGACCGTGCATGCTCTACGCTACTGGTTCCGAGTCTTTGGCAACGAGGCAAAAGCCCTGCGCATGCCACCGCTCAAGGCCAAGCAGTCGCTGCCCACGGTACTTTACAAAGAAGAGTGCAAGGCATTGTTCAAAGCCCCGCGCACACACAAGCACCGCTTTCTGCTTGCCTTCGCCTACAGCACAGGGGCACGTATGAATGAACTGCGCCTGATCAAGTGTGCCGATGGAGATACCCAGCGCAGGCAAGTTCATGTGCGGATGGGAAAAGGCAGGAAAGACCGCTATGTGCCGCTTTCCAAATTCATTGCCCTCAAACTTCCACTTTATCTCCAGGAAGTTAAACCGAAGATGTATCTGTTCGAAGGGCTATCGCCCGGTGAACCGATGGTTGAGCGCAGCATCCAGTATATAGTCAATGAAGCGATGGCCAAGACATCCATTCAGAAGGATGTGTCCATGCACACGCTGCGGCATAGCTATGCAACCCACTTGCTCGAAGATGGCGTGGACATCTATTCTATCCAGCGACTGCTTGGTCATAGTAACATCCAGACCACGATCGTTTATCTGCACATCGCACAAGTAAAGCCACAGTTGGCACACAGCCCGCTGGACAGTTTGTATGGTCAGCTATGAACGCTGTGGCAAGACCCAAACACGAGTTGGCCGATGTCATCCGCTTGTATGGTGGGCAATTCATCCAGCACCAGCCGCTCAAGCAGCATCAGCGGACGTTAAACGCCATTGCTGTATGTCGGACCGCTGCGTTGGGTGGGCATATTGACCGGTGTAATGACTGCGGGCACGAGCGCACCTCTTACAACTCGTGCCGCAACCGTCATTGCCCCAAGTGCCAGGGCACCAACCGTGAACGTTGGGTATTGGAGCGCCAGGAAGACCTGTTGCCCGTGCCCTACTTCCATGTGGTGTTCACTTTGCCTGAGCAGTTGAATGCGCTGTGCCTGTCACACCCGCGGCAACTCTACACCCTACTGTTCCAGGCCAGCCGGCAAACGGTGATGCAACTGGGTGACCAGGATAAGCGCCTGGGCGCTGACATGGGCATGATCAGTGTGCTGCACACATGGG